>NZ_JBVYHB010000009.1:0-174003 GCF_056033425.1 Leisingera sp. SA32
CCCGATCCCGAAAAGGTGGTCGCCGCCGCGCGCAAGGCCGCCGCGCATGAGATGATCCTGAAACTGCCCGAGGGCTATGACACCCGCGTCACCGCTTCCGGGGGGCGGCTGTCGGGCGGGCAGATGCAGCGGGTGGGCCTGGCGCGGGCGCTCTACGACGATCCGGTGATCGTGATCCTGGACGAACCCAACTCGAACCTCGACAACGAAGGCTCGATCGCGCTGAACCAAGCGATCAAGCAGATCAAGGCCGAGGGGCGCTCGGTACTGATCATGGCGCACCGTCCGGCGGCAATTCAGGAATGCGACATGCTGCTGGTGGTCGATCAGGGCACCCAGACGGCCTTTGGCCCCAAAGACAAGGTGTTGCAGGAAATGGTCGCCAACCATCAGAACATCCGCCAGTCCACCGGCACCGGAGGTGTGCGATGACCCCCGCAAACCAATGGTCCGCGCGGCGGCCGCTGATCTTGGGGCTGCTGACCCTGCTGGTGCTGGTCGGCGGCTTTGGCACCTGGTCCGTGATGTCGTCGATTTCCGGCGCGGTGGTGGCCTCGGGGCGCATCGAGGTCGACCGCAACCGTCAGGTGGTGCAGCATCTGGACGGCGGCATCGTGGCCGAGATTCTGGTCGACGAGGGCGACACCGTGGCCGAGGGCGACACGCTGATCCGGCTCGACGCGACCGGGCTCGCCTCGCAGCTGGTCATCGTCGAAGGCCAGTTGTTCGAATTGATGGCACGCCGCGGGCGGCTGGAGGCAGAGCGCGACGAGGCGGCGCAGATCACCTTTGAGCCGGAGCTGCTGGCAGCGGCGGAGACCCAGCCGGACGTCATGGATCTGGTCGAAGGCCAGCGCCGCCTGTTCCAGGCGCGCAAGGAAACCACCGCCCGGGAGATCGACCAGCTGGAGAAACGCCGCGGGCAGATCGAAGAGCAGATCCGCGGTATCCAGGCGCAGCAGAACTCGATGGAGCTGCAACTGACGCTGATCGAGGAGGAACTGGGCAACCAGCAGTCGCTGCTGGATCGCGGTCTGGCGCAGGCGACAACCGTGCTGAACCTGCGCCGCACCCAGGCCAATCTGGATGGCCAGCTGGGCGAGCTGGTTGCCTCCGAGGCGCAGGCCGAGGGCCGCATCACCGAGATCGACATCCAGATCCTGAAACTCGACAGCGACCGTCGCGAACAGGCAATCACCCGGCTGCGCGACCTGCGCTATCAGGAGCTGGAGCTGGCCGAGACCCGGCGCTCGCTGCGCCAGCGTCTGGAGCGGCTGGACATCACCGCGCCGGTCTCGGGCATCGTTTACGGGCTGCAGGTGCAGACACCGCGCTCGGTGATCCGCGCGGCGGACCCGGTGCTGTATCTGGTGCCGCAGGACCGGCCGCTGGTGATAGCGGCGCAGGTGGCGCCGACCGACATTGACCAGCTGTTCACTGGCCAGCAGGTGACGCTGCGCTTCTCGGCGCTGGACCAACGCTCGACGCCGGAGCTGTTCGGCCATGTCACCCAGGTGTCCGCAGATGCGTTTGAGGACCAGGGCAGCGGGGTCTCTTATTACCGGGCCGAGATCGAGCTGAACCCCGGCGAGCGCGGCCGCCTCCCGGCGGGCACGGTGCTGATCCCCGGCATGCCGGTGGAAAGCTACATCCGCACCGCCGAACGTTCCCCACTGGCCTATCTGGTCAAGCCGCTGGCCGATTATTTCAACAAGGCCTTCCGCGAAAGCTGAACAGCGCTGGAACCCCACCCGGTGTTCGGCGCGGGTAACGCGGGACCTGTGGTGGTTCCTCTTGGCGTGGAATGGTCTTGCCCGGTGTTGCCGCTGGAATGTGCCGGGCGGGCGCAAAGCAGCGTCGGCGCTGCGCATTTGCTCTTTTCGACGTCGGACTTGGCGGGTAGCGTCCGGCCAGCAATGAACCGGAGGATTTCGACCATGAGCATCGAAGCAAAGCTGAAAGACCTGGGCGTGAGCCTGCCCGACGCCCCCGCCCCGGCGGCAAACTACGTACCTTACGTGGTCAGCGGCGATATGGTCTATATCTCGGGGCAGATCTCGGCTGATGAAAACGGGCTGATCACAGGCACGCTGGGCGACGATCTGGACGTCGCGGCGGGCCAGGCGGCGGCGAAGCGCTGCGCCATTGCCCTGTTGGCCCAGCTGAAGGCAGCCTGCGACGGTGATCTGGAGCGGCTGGTGCGGGTGGTCAAACTGGGCGCCTTCGTGAATTCGACGGCCGATTTCACCGAACAGCCACAGGTGGTGAACGGTGCCTCCGATTTTCTGGTCGAGGCCTTGGGCGACATTGGCCGTCACGCACGCTCTGCCGTCAGCTGCCCTTCGTTGCCGATGGGCGTTGCGGTGGAAATCGACGGCGTCTTCCAGATCCGATGACACCCGCCCTGCCGCTTGAGTTCCTGGCCGTGCCGCTGGCCCATCGTGCCCTGCACGATGTGGCGGCGGGGCGTCCGGAGAACAGCCGTGCCGCCATTCGTGCCGCGCTTGCCGCCGGTTATGGTATCGAGATTGACCTGCAACTGTCGGCCGACGGCTGCGCCATGGTTTTCCACGATGATGCGCTGGACCGGCTGGCGCAGGCCACCGGTCCGGTCCGGGCCCAAAGCCGCGAGCAGCTGCGCGCCACGCCGCTGATTGGCGGTGATGGCGAAGGCATCCCGGATTTGGCAGAGGTTTTGGCCTTGGTGGCCGGTCGGGTGCCTTTGCTGATCGAGCTGAAGGACCAGCACGGACAGATGGGGCAGGGGGACGGGCGGCTGGAGCAGGCCGCCGCTGCGGCGTTGCAAGGCTACGGCGGGCCGGTGGCGCTGATGTCCTTCAATCCGCATTCTGTGTCGGCGATGGCGCGGCTGTCGCCTGGCCTCGCACGCGGCCTGGTGACCAGCGCCTATGATCCGCAGGAATGGCCCGAGCTGCCCGGGAACACCTGTAACCACCTGCGCGGCATCCCGGATTTTGCCAGCAGCCACAGCAGTTTCATCAGCCACGAGGCCAGCGACCTGGGCCGCCCGCTGGTGCAGCGGATGCGCGATCAGGGCGTGCCCGTTCTGTGCTGGACAGTGACCTCTCCGGCTGAGGACCTCGCCGCGCGGGCCTTCGCCGACAACGTGACGTTTGAAGGGTATCTGCCACCGCTAACATCTTGATTGGTCAGGGTCACACCCCACATCAAAGGGGCGGTGCGGAGGAAAGCCATGGATCAGGCGCAAATCGACATTCAGCTGCTGCCATCACTGACGCAGATCCCGGCGTCAGACTGGGACGCCTGCGCCTGCCCCGAGACGGCGCAGGGCGGGCGGGCGCGTGACCCCTTCACTACGCACCGATTTCTGCTGGCGCTGGAAGACAGCGGTTCGGTCGGGCCGGGCACCGGTTGGCAGCCGCAATACCTGACCACCTATCGCAACGGGCAGCTGATCGCTTGCGCGCCGCTTTATGCCAAGGGCCACAGCCAGGGCGAGTATGTGTTCGACCACAACTGGGCGCACGCCTATGAGCAGGCGGGCGGTCACTATTACCCCAAGCTGCAAGTGGCGGTGCCCTTCACCCCTGCAACCGGGCGGCGGTTCCTCGTGCGCCCCGGCTTTGACGGCATCGGCCATTCAGCGCTGTTGCAGGGGGCCGTGCAGCTGGCCAAGAACAACACTCTGTCGTCGTTGCACATAACCTTCTGCACCGAGGATGAGGCCCGCCTGGGCGAGGAAATGGGCTTGATGCGCCGCACCACCCAGCAGTTTCACTGGCAGAACGATGGCTATGCCGATTTCGAGGCCTTCCTGCGCGTCCTGTCGTCGCGCAAGCGCAAGAACATCCGCAAGGAGCGGATGCAGGCCCAGTGTTTCGGCGGCGCGATCAACGTCTACAGTGGCGCCAGCCTGCAACCTGCGCATTGGGATGCCTTCTGGGAATTCTACCAGGACACCGGCGCGCGCAAATGGGGCTCGCCTTATCTGACGCGGGCGTTCTTTGACATCCTGCACCGCGAGATGGCCGGTGATGTGGCGCTGATCCTGGCCGAGCGCAACGGTGATCCGGTGGCCGGCGCGCTGAATTTCATCGGCCGCGACACGTTGTTCGGCCGCTACTGGGGGTGCCGCGAACATCACCCCTGCCTGCATTTCGAACTGTGCTATTATCAGGCCATCGAATTGGCCATCGCCCTGGGGCTGACGCGCGCCGAGGCCGGTGCCCAGGGCGAACACAAGCTGGCACGGGGCTACCTGCCGTGTCAGACCCACAGCCTGCATTGGATCTCCGATCCGGGCTTTGCCGAGGCCGTCGGTCGCTATCTGGAGGCCGAGCGCGCCGCGGTCGGCGAGGAGATCGAGATCCTCACCGAATACGGTCCGTTTCGCAAAGCGCAAATAGAGGAACAAGAATGACGGAAAAACTCTCTGACGCCACCCGTGGCCCGCTGCTGGAACCGCTGTTTGCCACCGGTTGGGAAATGGTCGAAGGGCGCGACGCGATCACCAAGACGTTCAAGTTTGGCAATTTTGCCGATGCTTTTGGCTGGATGACCCGCGCCGCGATCTGGGCTGAGAAATGGAACCACCACCCGGAATGGAGCAATGTCTACAACCGGGTGACTGTCGTGCTGACCACCCATGATGTTGATGGCATCAGCGCTCTGGACGCCAAGCTGGCCCGCAAGATGGACGGGCTGTTTGGCGAGCCGCAGGACTGAGCCCGGCCGGTGAATTCGATCTGAAAAAAACGGGTCAGAATAACTGACCAGATGTTTCGCGCGCGAAACATTGGGGAATGGTCTCTGACCTGATTTTTAACCTGATATTAGGGCTTTGGCGGCGGTCCGGACCGGGCCGCCGCCGCTGTTTTCAGCCCGCGGTCAGCCCATTGATTCCAGCAGGCCTTCGCCCGCCGACAGCTCGCACTGGCCGGGGTTTTCTTCTTTGTTCAGGACTTTGACCTCGCCGTCTTCCACCAGCATCGCATAGCGCAGCGAACGACCGATCAGACCGGCGGCGGGGGCGTCAAAGCGCATGCCCAGGGCCTCGGTCAGTTTGCATTCGGCGTCGGACAGCATGGTGATGCCAGCCTCGGCCGCGCCGGTGTTGTCGCCCCAGATCGACATCACGAAAGGGTCGTTGCCGGCCAGGCAGATGATCTCATCTACGCCTTTCTCGGCAAATTGATCCTTGGTACGGATGAAGCTGGGTACATGGGCGGTGTGGCAGGTGCTGGTAAAGGCGCCGGGCACCGCGAAGATCACCACCTTGCGCCCCTTCACCTTGTCGGCGAGCTGGACCTGCTCTGGGCCGTCCGCCCCGATCCGCGTCAGGGTGGCGTCCGGCAGTTGGTCTCCAACAGAAATCATGGCAGGTTCCTCTTTCTCATGATTGCGTTTCGGTTGCCCCATTCGATAGGGTCCGCCCAAAGCGTGACTGGAACTAATGCGAGAGGCAAGCGGAGATGTCCCATATCGTCGTGATCGGAGCAGGGCAGGCGGGCTCCTCGCTGGTGGCGAAGCTGCGCAAGGATGGGTTTGACGGTGACATCACGCTGGTGGGTGCCGAGGACGTGCTGCCCTATCAGCGCCCGCCGCTGTCCAAGGCCTATCTGTTGGGCGAGATGGAGCTGGAGCGTCTGTTCCTGCGCCCGGCCAGCTTTTATGCCGACAACTCTATCACCCTGAAGCTGGGCCAGCGGGTCACCGGTATTGATACCGCTGCCAAGACCGTATCGCTGGGGGATGAGGTGATCGGATATGACCAGCTGGCGCTGACCACGGGTTCGGACCCGCGTCGCCTGCCTGCCGCGATCGGCGGCGATCTGGAGGGCGTGCATGTGGTGCGCGGCCTTGGCGATGTGGACGCGATGGCCCCGCAGGTGCGCGAAGGCGCGCGGGCGCTGATCGTCGGCGGCGGCTACATCGGTCTGGAGGCGGCCGCGGTCTGCGCCAAGCGCGGCGTCAAGGTGACGCTGGTGGAAATGGCCGAGCGCATCCTGCAACGGGTGGCCGCGCCCGAGACGTCGGACTACTTTCGCAATCTGCATGCCAGCCACGGTGTCGACATCCGCGAAGGTGTCGGGCTTGAGCGGCTGGAGGGCGAGGGTGGCAAGGTGGTGCGCGCCGTGCTGAGCGGCGGCGCGGTGCTGGAGGTGGATTTCGTCGTGGTTGGCGTGGGCATCACCCCGTCGGTGCAGCTGGCGGAACAGGCCGGGCTGGCGCTGGACAATGGCATCCGGGTCGATGCGCAGGGGCGGACCTCTGACCCGTCGGTCTGGGCGGCGGGCGACTGTGCATCCTTTCCCTACCGCGGCCAGCGGATCCGGCTGGAAAGCGTGCCAAATGCCATCGACCAGGCAGAGGTGGTGGCCAGCAACATGCTGGGCGCGGAAACCGACTACGTGGCGCAGCCCTGGTTCTGGTCGGATCAGTATGATGTCAAATTGCAGATTGCCGGGCTGAACAGCGGCTATGACAATGTGGTTACCCGCCAGGGCGCGGGGCGACAGACATCGTTCTGGTACTACGCGGGGGACCAGCTGGTGGCGGTGGATGCGATGAATGATCCGCGCGCCTATATGGTGGCCAAACGCCTGATCGACGCGGGCAAAACCGCAGACAAGGGCGTGGTGGCCAACCCGGCAGCGGATCTGAAGCCGCTGTTGAAAGCGTGAGGATTATCGCGGGCGCCTTCCGCGGTCGGGCGCTGGCGGCGCTGGGCAAGGGCGATGCGGGGGCGCATCTGCGGCCCACCACCGACCGCGTGCGTGAAAGCCTGTTCAACGTGCTGATGCACACTGGTGCTATCCCTGGCGCGCGCGTGCTTGATCTCTTTGCGGGCACGGGCGCGCTGGGGCTGGAGGCGCTGTCGCGCGGTGCGGCAGAGGTGCTGTTTGTTGATGATGGCCGCGTGTCCGGTGGTTTGATCCGCAAGAACATCGGCATCTGCCGGGCCGAAGACCGCTGCACCCTGGCGCGTCGCGACGCGGTGAAGCTTGGTCAGAACCCGCAGGCGCCTTATGATCTGCTGTTCCTGGACCCGCCCTATGGCAAGGGATTGGGGCAAAAGGCGCTGGCGGCGGCACTGGCTGGCGGCTGGATTGCGCAGGATGCGCTGGTGGTCTGGGAGGACAGCACGCCGATGGCCGCGCCAGAAGGCTTTGCACTGCACGACAGCCGCAAATACGGCGATACCCATATCACGCTGATGTGGCGCGCGCCGCCCGATCAGACACCTGAAGCGTAAAGTGATCCGAATGCCCGAGACATACCCGACTCCGAAACTGGTGATCTTTGACTGCGATGGCGTGCTGGTCGACAGCGAGCGACCGTCCAACCAGGTGCTGGTGGACAATCTGGCCCGCCACGGGCTGGTGCTGACGCTGGAACAGTCGATGTCGCATTTTGTCGGCGGCACCATGGCCGGAGTGATGCAAAAGGCGCGCCACATGGGGGCCGACCTGCCGGCGGACTGGGTCACGGAAATCTACGCCGAGACCTATGCCCGGCTGAAGGCTGGCGTGCCGCTGATCTCCGGCACTACCGATCTGCTGGCGCGACTGGATGCGCAGGGTATCCCGACCTGCGTTGCCTCCAACGGCAGCGAGGAGAAGATGCGCATTACCTTGGGCCAGAACGGGCTGTGGCAGCGGTTCCACCCGCAGGCGATGTTTTCGGCCCACGCCCTTGGGGTTGCCAAGCCGGAGCCGGGGCTGTTCCTGGCAGCAGCCAGTCATTTTGGTGTGCAGGCGCGCGACTGCCTGGTCATCGAGGACAGCGCCAGCGGTGTTACGGCAGCGCAGCGTGCGGGCATGCGCTGCCTGGCCTATGCCCCCCATGGCGACGGCACCCGATTGGAAAGGCTGGGAGGCGAGGTGTTCGCCGACATGGCCGAGGTGCCCGCGTTGCTGTCACTCTGACGCAGCTGCGGCACCGCGCGAGCGTTTTCGCACGGCTGGGTTTCTTTCTGGTCGCAAATACTCCGGGAGTGCGGGGGCTGGCCCCCGCCTCAATCGCCGCAGCCTAGCCGTAGGTCGGATGGAATTTCCCGGCTGGCGACAAGGTAAAGATCTCTGCCCCGTCCGCGGTGATGCCAATGGAGTGCTCGAATTGCGCCGACAGAGATTTGTCGCGGGTGACGGCGGTCCAGTCGTCGGCCAGGATCTTGGTTTCCGGGCGGCCCAGGTTGATCATCGGCTCGATGGTAAAGAACATGCCCTCTTCCAGCATCGGCCCGGTGCCCGGGCGGCCATAGTGCAGCACGTTGGGCGGCGCGTGGAACACCTGGCCCAGCCCGTGACCGCAGAAGTCGCGCACGACGCTCATCCGCTGGCCTTCCGCGTAGGACTGGATCGCATGGCCGATGTCGCCGAAGGTGTTGCCGGGCTTGGCCGCCTCGATCCCCTTCATCAGCGCATCATGGGTGACCTGGATCAGCCGCTCGGCCTTGCGCGACAGCTTGCCCGCCACATACATGCGGGAATTATCGCCAAACCAGCCATCGACGATCACGGTGACATCGATGTTCAGAATGTCGCCATCCTTCAGCTTCTTGTCGCCGGGGATGCCGTGGCAGACCACGTGGTTCACTGAGATGCAGCTGGCGTGCTGATATCCCTTGTAGCCGATGGTGGCGGATTTGGCGCCCGCATCCTCGACCATCTGGGTGATGAGCCGGTCGATCTCGCCGGTCGTCTGGCCGGGGAACACATGGGCGGCAATGTCATCGAGGATGCGCGCAGCCAGGGCGCCGGCCTTGTGCATGCCGACGAAATCGCCGGGCTCGTGAATGCGGATGCCGTCCTTGGTCGTGCGGCCGTCTTTCGATCTCATCAGGCGGAGCTCCATCGGATGTCTTTGCCTAGCTATGTAAGGGGTTCGCGGCAAAAGGGCCAGAGGGGGCGGTGGCGGCAGTCGGGAACTTTTTCGCAGGCTTCCGAGTTGTGCCGCAATACGATTGTATTATCGCCACGGAGGAAGACGACAGCATGGATGGGATCACTGACCTGATGCAGACTGAAATTTACGGCGGCAAAGCCCTGGCCGATCTGGTGACGCTGGAATTTCTCGCCGAGGTGCTGGGCAGTGTCGTCGCCGCGGTCATCATCCTGATCGCCGGGTTCATCGTCGCGGGCTGGGTCAAGCGCCGGATCGTTTCGGTTGGCGACTCCCACGCCAGGTTCGACGTGACCCTTTTCCATTTTTTGGGCAACGTGGCACGCTATGCGGTGCTGGGCTTTGCCATACTGTTCGTGCTCAACACCTTTGGGGTGAAAACGACCTCGATCATTGCGGCCATCGGTGCTGCGGGGCTTGCCATCGGGCTGGCGATGCAGGGGGCGCTGTCAAATGTCGCCGCCGGGGTGATGATCATCCTGTTCCGCCCCTTCAACTTGGGCGATTTCATCGAGGTGGATGGTGAAATGGGGACGGTGAAGGACATCAACCTCAACAACACGGTCATCGCCAACCTTGGCAATGTGAAGGTGATCATTCCCAATTCAGAGGTCTGGGGCAACACCATCACCAATTATTCGTCGTTTCCCACCCGCCGGGCGGAATGGAATTTTGGTGTGGGCTACGGGGCCGATCTGGCAGTGGCAGAGCGGGTGATCCGAGACACCATCATGGGTGACAGCCGCTCGCACAGCGACCCGGAACCGTTCATTCAGGTGAATGAGCTGAACAGCAGCTCGGTTGATTTCCTGGTACGGGTCTGGGTCGATGCGGCGGATTACTTTCAGTATCAGGCCGACATGAAGCGCAAGGTGAAAGAGGCGCTGGATGCGGCCGGGGTGGATATTCCGTTCCCCACACGCACCATTGTGCATGCCGACCGGGACGCCGGGGACGATCAGGCCACCAAGGCCGCCTGAGGCCGTCCGCGATCGCAGGCCGGGGCCGCGCCCTTCGCCGTCATGTGTCTGCGGCGAAGGGCGCGTCGACCTTGACCCCTTGGGGGGAGATCGTGGTGCCGAGAACCAGTCGTTCGACACCAGCGGTCTGCGCCGCATCGAAAGCCGCTGCATAGGCAGGGTCAATGTCGGCGGCCAGCTGGAACCTGGTGCAGTCGGTGCGTTGCACTAGGTATAGCATCACGGCGCGGTGGCCCTGCGCCACCATTCGGGACAACTCGTCCAGATGTTTGGTGCCACGGGCGGTGACGCTGTCGGGGAACTCCGCAAGGCCCGGCTGGCGTGACAGGGTGACGCTTTTGACCTCGACATAGCAATCCGGCAGGCCGGGCTGCGTCAGCAGGAAATCAATGCGGCTTTTTTCGCCGTATTTCACCTCCGGCCGCACGGTTCTATAGGCGGCAAGCGCGTCGATCTCTCCCGCCTCCAGTGCGGTGCGCAAGGCGCGGTTCGGCACCGAGGTGTCGACGCCGGTGAAGTGGCCGCCCGCGTGCTCCACCAGCCGCCAGCCGAATTTCAGCTTTTTCTTCGGGTCGTCATTGGGTTCCAGCCAGATCCGCATGCCCGGCTCCGCCAGCCCCATCATGCTGCCGGGGTTGGCACAATGGGCGGTCACCTCGCGGCCGTCCTCCAGCCGGCAATCGGCAAGAAAGCGTTTGTAGCGTCGGATCAGCACGGCGGGGATCAGAGGGGTTTCAAAGCGCATGTCTTCGGGCCTATACCTGCCATGACGCGGTATCAAGGGAGGAAGAACATGCCCAATCCAACGGCAGCCATGCTGGTCATCGGGGATGAAATCCTGTCAGGCCGAACCCGTGATGCCAACATGCATTACCTGGCCGGGGAGCTGACCAAACACGGCATCGACCTGAAGGAAGTGCGCATCGTGAGCGACGATGACGCAGCGATCGTGGCGGCGGTGCAGGCGCTGTCGGCTGCGTATGATCATGTCTTCACCAGCGGCGGCATCGGGCCGACCCATGACGACATCACCGCCGACTGTATCGCGCGGGCCTTTGACGCCTATCTGGATGTGCGGGCGGATGCCCGAGCGATCCTCCAGGCTCATTACGACACCCAGGGGCTGGAGCTGAACGACGCCCGGCTGCGGATGGCGCGCATTCCCGAAGGTGCGGAGCTGATCGACAACCCGGTTTCGGCCGCGCCCGGTTTCACCCTGGGCAACGTGCATGTGATGGCCGGGGTGCCGATGATCTTTCAGGCGATGGTGGCCAGCGTGATGCCGACCCTGACCGGTGGGCAGCCGATGCTGTCGCAGACCCTGCGGGTGCAACGCGGCGAGGGCGAAATTGCCGAACCGCTGCGCCAGCTGGCTGAGACCTATGATGACCTCACGGTGGGCTGCTACCCGTTTCAGAAAGACGGCGTGTTTGGCGCCAACATCGTGATCCGGGGCCATGACGGTGCCCGCATCGACGCGGCGATGACCGACCTCGCCCGGGAGCTGGGGCAGTGACCACCGATCCGCGCTTTTACGCAGTGACAGAGGCTACCTGGCCGCCCGCCGCGCTTTGGCAGCTTGGTCCCGTGACCCTGCGCAAGGGGTTGGGCGGCGGCAGCCGGGTGTCGGCGGCCACGGTGGAGGGCGCGGCCACGGAGGCGGAGATTACTGCCGCCGAAGACGCGATGCGCGCTATGGAGCAAGACTGCCTGTTCATGATCCGCGACGGCGAGGCGGAGCTTGACGCGCAGCTGGCGGCGCGCGGCTATGCGGTGAAGGATCCGGTGAACCTGTGGGTTTGTCCAGTCTCGCAGCTGACCGGTACGCCGGTGCCGCCGGTAACAGCTTTCTGCCTGTGGGAGCCCTTGGCGATCCAGCGCGAGATCTGGGCGCAAGCCGGCATCGGGCCTGAGCGTTTGGCGGTGATGGAGCGGGCCGAGGGGCCCAAAACCAGCCTCCTGGCGCGCCACCGGGACAAGCCCGCGGGGACTGGCTTTGCTGCCGTTCACGACGGTGCGGCCATGGTCCATGCTTTGGAAATCCTGCCGCATCAGCGCCGGGCTGGCATGGGGGCATGGATGATGCGGCAGGCGGCTTTCTGGGCGCAGGAGCAGGGCGCCGGGGAGATGGCGGTGCTGTGCACGAAACGTAACGCAGGCGCCAACGGGCTTTACGCTTCCCTCGGGATGGCGCTTGCGGGACAGTATCACTACCGGATTTTGCAAGAAGGCGATTGAACGATGACGGACCAGACCCAGCCCACCGCGCTCGACCTGCCGATGGTGGACCCGCTGCCGCCGCAGACGCAGAAGTATTTCGACATCTGCGTCGAAAAGTTGGGGTTCGTGCCCAATGTGCTGAAAGCCAACGCGTTTGACATCGACAAGCTGAATGCCTTTACCGCGATGTACAACGATCTGATGCTGGCCGACAGCGGCCTCAGCAAGCTGGAGCGGGAGATGATTGCGGTGGTGGTCTCCTCGATCAACCGCTGTTTCTATTGCCTGGTGGCCCATGGTGCCGCAGTGCGGCAGCTGTCGAGCGACCCGCAACTGGGTGAGATGCTGGTGATGAATTACCGGGTCGCACCGCTGGAGCCCCGGCAGCGGCTGATGCTGGACTTTGCGGCCAAGATGACCACGGCCAGCGCCGAGATCGAGGAAGACGACCGGCAGCGCCTGCGCGATGCCGGGTTCACCGACCGCGACATCTGGGACATTGCCAATGTGACTGGCTTTTTCAACATGTCGAACCGTGTCGCCAGCGCCACCGCGATGGTCCCCAATCCGGAGTATCACGGGCAGTGCCGCTGACTTCCCGTGTTTGCGACCTTGCCACCGGCCTTGGTCGGCTGGCCGTGGGCGTCGCGCTCGTGTTGTTACTGTCGCCTGCGCGATTGGTGGCGGCAGAGCTGACCTTGCCCGTCGACGCCGAGCCGCTGTCACAGCGCGACACGGCATTGGGGGTCTATCAGCTGCCGACCGGTCCCGAACGCGCGGACCGGGTGCCCGCGCAGCCGTTCGAGGGGCGGATTGCCCGCCGGACCTGGCGACTGCCGCCTGTGGGCAGCGCGCTCGAGATCCTGCTGCCGCTGCGAACGCAGCTTCTGGCGCAGGACTATGAGATCCGACTGGACTGCGCGGCCCGCGATTGTGGCGGCTTCGATTTCCGCTTTGGTATCGAGGTGGTGCCGGCCCCGGACATGATGGTGGATATCTCGGCTTATCACTTTCTGTCGGCCAGCCGCGGGGAGGAGGCAGTCTCACTGCTGGTCTCGCGGGCTGCGGGAGCGGCCTATGTGCAGATGATCGCGGTGCAGCCGCGGGAGGCCGCGCCCGCGGTGGCAAAGCAGGTGGCAGAGCCTGCTGTTGCAGTCCGCCCGGTGGAACTGGCCAAGGTTCTGAACGTGCGCGGCCACGCGGTGCTGACGGATTTGCAGTTCCAGAGTGGGTCGACCCGGTTGCAGGAGGGGGATTATGCCACCCTGCGTGCACTGGCCGACTATCTACAGGCCAATCCGCAGTACCGCGTGCTGCTGGTCGGCCACACCGACACGGTCGGCTCCCAGCAGCAGAACATCGGCATTTCCGAGCGCCGCGCGCAGTCGGTCAAGGACCAGCTGACGCAGACGTTGGGCGCCGACGCCGCCCGGATCGATGTCGCCGGCGCGGGCTTTCTGGCGCCGATCGCCAGCAACCTGACAGCAGAAGGGCGTTTGGCCAATCGGCGGGTCGAGGCGGTACTTCTGGCTGAGTGACGGGACTGCGCTGCGCTGCGCATCTGGCCCGCGATGGTGCCAGCAGGGCGGTGTTCACTGCACGGCTTTCGGGACCGGACGCGTGCTGCGAGGCGGGGCGCTCCCGCCACCGCAGTTGCCCTGCCGGGGGCAGGACCACTTGGCGGTGTTGGGCGAGGCTCGGCGCGGCAGCGCCGAGCCTCGCCCGACAGGCGCGGAGCATGTCTCATGCTCCGGCACCTGGCGGGAGCGCCCGGTTGGGCTGCGGCGATCAGCGGCGGCCGCCTCACAGAAAAAAAAGCCCCCGCAGCGGATGCGGGGGCAAGTCTTCGAGGGATCCATGGTCGGCTGCGGGCTGTGCCGCATCAGGTGTGCCATTCTGTTGGGTCGCGGTCGGCAAAGGCGGCCACAAGGAAGTCGATGAAGGCGCGCACCTTGGGCTGGGTGAACTTGCCCGGCGGGTAGACCGCGTAGATGCCTTGGGTTTCCACCGGCAGGCTGGGCATCACGTCCTCGACCAGCCCCTCAGCCATCGCAGAGGCGTAGAGGTAGCTGGGCAGATAGGCGATGCCGAGGCCGGAAATCGCGGCATTCAGCAGCGACTGGCCGTCATTCACCGACAGCCAGCCGGAGGTGCGCACCTGGCGTTTTTCGCCTGAGGGCGCGGTGATCTTCCACACGTTGCCGCTGGACTGACTGGAGTAGTGCAGCAGCTTGTGAGTGTTCAGCTCGTCGATCTTCTGCGGCCGGCCGAATTTCTCCAGATAGGCGGGGGAGGCGATCATGCGCTTGGTTGTCTCGGTGAGCTTACGGGCGCGCAGGGAGCTGTCCTCCAGCTCGCCGATCCGCACCGCCATGTCGAACCCTTCGGAGATCAGCTCCACGTAGCGGTTGTTCAGCACCATGTTCACGGTGATGTCCGGAAAGTCGCGCAGGAAGTCCGACAGCACCGGCGACAGGTGGTTGACGCCGAAATCCGTGGCCACCGAGATCCGCAGCAGACCGGAGGGCGCTGACTGCATCGAGGTGACCAGCGCATCCGCTTCGCCTGCGTCATTCAGCACCCGGCGGGCGCGGTCGTAATAGGCAAGGCCGATCTCGGTTGGCGACACCCGGCGGGTGGTTCGGTTCAAAAGCCGCGCGCCAAGCCGGGCTTCGAGGCTGGAGACATGTTTGGAGACGGCGGACTTGGAGATCCCCATCTTGCGCGCCGCATCGGTGAAACCGCCTTGGTCCACCACATTGGCAAAGGCCTCCATTTCGGTCAGTCGATCCATGATCCGGCGTCCTCATCATCCTCGGGTTGAAACGACCCTGACCGCGGAATCGGGCAAGATCGGGGCGCGGGTGGGATAATTGCGGGGTTTTGCCAAGATCGTTTGCGCTGTGGAAACGGCTGTATCGGCAACGGCGATGCTCATGCTTCGATGCGCAGCGAAACAATCCGCGGGTTGCACAGGCTAGGGATGGAGGACCAGGCAACATCAGGAACGTGCACAATGCTGACATGTATCATCCGGTATCACATCGACCCGTGCAAACGGGCGCAGTTTGAACACTATGCCCGCAACTGGGGGCAGGCGATCCCGCGCTGCGGCGCGGATCTGGTGGGGTATTTCGCGCCGCATGAAGGTTCCTCCACGCTGGCTTACGGGATTTACAATGTGGCGAGTCTGGCGGACTACGAGGCCTACCGTGCGCGGCTGGCGTCGGACCCCTTGGGGCGGGAGAATTACGACTTTGCGCAGCGCGAGGGTTTTTTGCGGCGCGAGGACCGCACGTGGTTGCGGCTGGTGTCGGCGCCGCATGGCAACAACAATGAGGGGACAGCATGATTGCGGTCATATTCGAAGTGGAGATCGCTGAGGGGCAGGCTGATGCCTATCTGGAAACCGCAGCCGCGCTGCGACCGCTGCTGGAGGAGGTCGACGGTTTTGTGTCGATCGAACGCTTCCAGAGCCTGACCGCGCCGCACAAGCTGCTGTCGCTCTCGTTCTGGCGCGACGAGGAGGCCGTGCAGCGCTGGCGGCAGTTGGCGGAGCATCGCGGCGCCCAAGCGAAGGGGCGGGCCGGGGTGTTTGCCGACTACCGGCTGCGGGTGGCGGGTGTTATCCGCGACTACGGCATGACGGACCGGCTGCATGCGCCGCGCGACAGCCGCGCGACGCATGGCTGAGGCCACCGCCTGGGCAAGCCCCACCCACACGCAGGGTGCAGGTTGGGGCCGCCCGGTCAGGCCTTGGCGCGGTCGTGCGTGCCTTCTTCGATCTCTTCGGTGATCTTGGACACGAATGCCTTCAGATCCTCGGGCTGGCGACTGGTGACGATGCCTTGATCCGCCACCACCTCTGCGTCTTTCCAGTTGGCGCCGGCATTGATGATGTCGGTCTTGATCGAATGGTACGATGTCATGTCGCGGCCCTTGGCGATGCCGGCCTCGGCGAGAACCCAAGGGGCGTGACAGACGGCGGCGATCACCTTGCCGCTGTCATGAAATTTCTTGACCAGGTGGATCACATCGTCCTCAACCCGCAAGAGGTCCGGGTTGATCTGCCCGCCGGGGATCACCAACGCGTCGTACCCATCGGCCTGGGCATCGGCGATTTTCAGGTCGGCCTCGGCCTCACGGCCCCAATCGCTGCCTTCCCAGCCCTTGGCCGCTTGGCCGTCCAGGGTGGCGACATGGACCTCGGCCCCCTTTACGCGCAGCTGATCACGCGGGAATTCCAGTTCCGACTGCTCGAATCCGTGGGTGGTGATGATGAGAATCTTAGCATCTGAGATATTGGGCATGTCAGGTTCCTTTCCTCATGCGGGACTCGCGTACCGCCCGGTGGGCGGCGGTCTCGCAGGACAAATGCGCCGCGGCCCGGATGGGTTCCGGGCCGCGGCAGCACGAGTGGAAAGGCGCGGCGTTTGGCCGCAGATCAGAGGGCTGCGGCCAGCCGTGTGCCCTGGTTGATGGCGCGTTTGGCATCCAGCTCCGCCGCCACGTCAGCGCCGCCGATCACATGGGCGGTGATGCCGCGTTCGGTTAGAGCATCAGCAAGGCTGCGTTCGCTGACCTGCCCGGCACAGAGCACGATGGTATCGGCGGGCACGACGGTCGGGTTCTCGCGCGCCTCGCCATAGCTGACATGCAGGCCTTCGTCGTCGATCCGCTCGTAGTTTACACCGCCGATGAACGCGACGTCCTTCATCTTGAGCGTGGCGCGGTGGATCCAGCCGGTGGTCTTGCCCAGCCGTTTGCCGTGGCGTTCGGCCTTGCGCTGCAGCAGGGTGACATGGCGGGCGGGAGCGGCGGGTTGCGGGCCCTCGGGCGCGAGCCCTGCGCGGTGGTCGGCCGGGTCGCTGACACCCCATTCCTTCATCCAGGCGGGCAGGTCGGTGGTGGGGCTGTGGCCCTCCTCCAGCAGAAACTCGGAGACATCAAAGCCGATGCCGCCGGCACCGATCACCGCCACCCTGTTGCCGACGGGCTTCTTGCGCCGCAGCACGTCGATATAGCTCAGCACGTTGTCGCGATCCTGCCCCGGAATGGCGGGATCGCGCGGCAGGACGCCGGTGGCGATCACCACCTCGTCAAAGCCCGTCAGGTCATCCGCAGAGACTTCGCGGCCCAGCTCCAGCGTGATGCCAGCGTCCGCCACCATGGTCCGGTACCAATCGACCAGCCCCCAGAATTCTTCTTTGCCCGGCACCTGTTTGGCCATGTTAAGCTGGCCGCCGATCTCCTCTGCGCGGTCGAAGAGGGTGACGTGATGGCCCCGCTGCGCAGCCGTCAGCGCGGTGGCCAAGCCCGCCGGGCCTGCGCCGACGATGGCGACAGATTTAGGCGCCGCTGCTGGTTCGATCACCAGCTCGGTTTCGTGGCAGGCGCGGGGGTTGACCAGGCAGGAGGTCAGCTTGCCGCTGAACGTGTGGTCCAGGCAAGCCTGGTTGCAGGCGATGCAGGGCGCGATATGGCTGGCCTCACCGGCGGCGGCCTTGGCAACAAAATCCGCATCCGCCAGCATCGGCCGCGCCATCGACACCATGTCGGCGCAGCCCTCCGCCAGCACCTGTTCGGCCACTTCGGGCGTGTTGATGCGGTTCGAGGTGATGATGGGGATGCCCACCTTGCCCATCAGCTTTTTCGTCACCCAGGCAAAGGCGGCGCGCGGCACGGATGTGGCGATGGTCGGGATGCGGGCCTCGTGCCAGCCGATGCCGGTATTGAGGATGGTGGCGCCGACCTTCTCGACCTCCTGCGCCAGCTGCACGACTTCCTCGTGAGTGGAGCCTTCGGGCACCAGGTCGATCATCGACAGCCGGTAGATGATGATGAAATCGCGGCCAACGGCTTCGCGGGTGCGGCGCACGACCTCGACCGGCAGCCGCATGCGGTTCTCGTAGGATCCGCCCCAGCGGTCGGTACGCTTGTTGGTGCGGGTGACCAGGAACTGGTTGAGGAAATAGCCCTCTGAGCCCATGATCTCGACCCCGTCGTAGCCCGCCTCCTGCGCAAGGCGCGCGGCATTGACGATGTCGCCGATCTGCTTCTCGATCCCGTCCTCGTCCAGCTCTTGCGGCGGGAACGGGGAGATGGGCGATTTGATCGGACTGGGGCCCACGCATTTCGGCCCATAGGCATAGCGCCCGGCGTGCAGAATCTGCATGGCGATCTTGCCGCCCGCCTGATGCACGCGATCGGTCACGATACGGTGGTTTTCGACGTCCTTGGCTGAGGTCATCATCGCGGCGCCGGGCAGCACGGAGCCTTCCAGATTGGGACCGATGCCGCCGGTCACCATCAGCGCCACGTTACCGCGGGCGCGGGCGGCATAGAACTCCGCCACCCGGTTCCAGTCGCCGGTTTCCTCCAGCCCGGTGTGCATCGACCCCATCAATACGCGGTTCTTCAGCGTGGTAAAGCCGAGATCCAGCGGCGCAAGCATGTTCGGGTACGCAGTCATGTGAACTCTCCCTGGCAGTTGCTGCAAGGATCGTGAACCGGGCCGCTGTTGTCACGGGTAAACGCGGCGTCACCCCCTTGCGTGCCGCCGCGGCAATCGGTCTAAGGTTACGGCAGGATTGCCAAGGAGAGCGTGATGACGCCGGAAGACATTGCCAAGCTGCCGTATCGGGCGAACGTGGGGGTGATGCTGATAAACGCGGCGGGCGCGGTGTTTGTCGGCCAGCGCCGGGACCGCTACAGGGAGGCCTGGCAAATGCCGCAGGGCGGGATCGACGCGGGCGAAGATCCCCGCACGGCGGCGCTGCGGGAGCTGGAGGAAGAAACCGGCGTTGCCCCCGAACTGGTGGAGATCATTGCCGAATCGGATGGCTGGCTGCCCTATGACCTGCCGCATGACGTGGTGCCCAAATTCTGGGGCGGCAAATACCGTGGCCAGCAGCAAAAGTGGTATCTGATGCGCTTTCTTGGCACCGATGATCAGGTCAACATCGACACCGAGCATCCCGAGTTTTCTGCCTGGTGCTGGCAGCCGGTCGATAGCCTGGTAGAGAAGATCGTGCCCTTCAAACGCGAGGTCTACGCGCGGGTGGTCGATGAATTCAGGGAGTACCTGTGAGATGACTTTGCCGTGGTTTTCATACGCACGTTTCGCCCGCACGACCGTCGCTGTCCTGCGTGGGGTCGCTGCAACCCTGGTCGTGGCGGTGTCTGCAAGCCCAGCGGCGGCGCTCAGCTGTCTGCCCTGGGGGCCGGCGGATGCCTATCTGGAGGCCGCCGGTTCCAGCCAGGTCTATAACGTCATCGCAGGCGAGCTGCGGTTTGACGAGACCCTTCTGCCGCGCTCGCATTCCGAGAACCCGAACGACATGCCGCCACTGAGCCGCATTCCCGCGCAACTGACGGGCAAGTTGTTGGAGGGCAAGCATTTCGCGCGGCGGGTGTCCGTGCCTGCGGTGCTGGAGGTGGAATGCCTCGGCCCCTGGTGCGCGGGGGTGCACTCGGGGGCGGATTACGTGATGTTTGCCGAACAGCGCGGGGAGGAGCTGGTGGTGAGCCTGGGCGCGTGCGGTGGTTATGCCTTTGGTGACAGCCCCGAGGTCCGGCGGACGATTCTGGAATGTCACCGCGGCGGCAGCTGCGTGCCACTGGCGCCGCGGTGAGCTGCGGCACACCTATCTGACCCTGGCGGCAGGGCGTGGCAGGCGCAGCTTGCTTTGACCGAGCCACAGGCTGAACAGGGCCAGCAGCGCGCCCAGCATCTGGTTCGGTGTCAGGATCTCTTCCAGCAGCAGCCAGCCCAGGATCACCGCCGACAGCGGGCTGAGCACCCCTAACAGCGACACCTGCGAGGGCTCGATCCGGGAGAGGCCGCGGAACCACAGGATATAGGTCAGCGCACCGCCGATCAGGCTCATGTAGGCAAGCCCCGCAATATTGGCAGCGGTGAACTGCGGGATTTCGGGCACTGCCCAAAGGGTCACCGGCAGCAACAGCACCCCGCCCGCCGTCAATTGCCAGGCAGTGAAGGTCAGAGGCGGCACCGCGGGCTGCCATTTGCGGGTGAGGACCACGCCCGCCGCCATGGACAGCGCGCCGCCCAACCCAGCCAACACGCCGATCATGTCCAGCTGGGCCGCCGGCGTCAGTACCAGCAGGGCCACGCCCGACATGCTCAGCAGCGCGGCGATCACCGCGGCGGTGCGGATCTGCGTTTTCAGCAGCAGGGCCGACAGGAACACCACGATTAACGGCTGCACCGCGCCCAGTGTGGCGGCGACCCCGCCCGGCAGCCGGTAGGCCGACAGAAACAGCAGCCCCCAGAACAGCGAGAAATTCAGCGCCCCCAGCACCAGGAGCCGCGGTATCAAGGCGACGGGCGGCAGCTGACGTACGAGCAGCATCAGCAACAGCCCCGCGGGCAGCGCCCGCAGCAAGGCCACCACCAGTGGCGAATGCCCCGGCAACAGAGAGGTGGTCACGATGTAGCTGCTGCCCCAGATAGCAGGGGCCAGCGCCGTCAGCACAAGCGGTTGGATCGACATGTGGGTCTCCTTATCTTGATGTCGAGATAACACGGATTGTCTTGACGTCAAGATTATTTTTGCTAGACCGGTCCCATGGACCATGTAGATGTGATTACCCAGCAGTGGGAACAGGAGCGGCCGGATCTTGATGTGACGGCAATGGGCGTGATCGGGCGGGTGGCCAGGTTGCAGCTCTCCTATCAGCGCGAGATGCAAAAGACTTGGGCTGAGTTCGGATTGAATGCGGCCAAGTTTGATGTGCTGGCCACGCTGCGCCGCGCAGGTGCGCCCTATGCGCTGTCACCGGGCGCATTGCTGGAGGCGACGATGGTGGCCTCGGGCACGATGACCAACCGGATCGACCGGCTGGCGGCGGACGGGCTGGTCAAGCGGGAGGTGAACCCGGACGACAGTCGCAGCTTCCTGATTGGCCTGACGGAGAAGGGTTTTGCGATGATCGACCAGGCCGTGACAGCGCATGTGCGGACCCAGGCACGGTTGCTGGCGGGGTTGTCCGCAGAGGAGGTCGGCACACTGAACGGACTGCTCGGCAAGGCCCAAAGGGCAGCGGAACGTTCACCGACGACAGACGTGGGAGCCCCCTGAAATCGCCAGAGCCGACTTTGTCGGCTCTGGCGATGCTCAACGGGTGGGGTAGCACCCTGGGGTGCAGCTGCGACGGGCGGGCCTGCGCCGGTGGCGGATCAGACCAGCCCGGCCTGTTCCAGCAGCGACAGCACGTTGGTTTTCGGCCGCGGGCCGATATGACGGATCACCTCTCCGGCGCAGATGCAGCCCATCCGGGCCGACACTTCGATGTCGCGGTCGGTGGCCATGCCAAACAGGAAACCGGCGGCAAACTGGTCGCCAGCCCCGGTGGCATCCACCGGGACGATGGTTTCCACCGGCACATCCACCCGCCGGTCGTCGTGCAGCACCGTGACCCCGTGACCACTGCGGGTGCAAACCATCAGGTCGCAGATCTCGGCCGTCTTGGCCATCGCGAGTTCCAGATCATCGGTCTGGAACAGGGCGCGGATTTCGTCCTGGTTGCCGATCACGAAGTCGAGATCGTTGCCAATCAGGTCCAGAAAGTCGTCCCGGTGCCGTTCAACACAGAACGGATCGGAGATCGACAGGCCGACGCGACCGCCATCCTGACGGCAGATGCGAGCCGCTTCGAGAAAGGCGGTCTTACCCTTGTCGCGGTCAAACAGATAGCCCTCGAGGAACATGATCTGCGCCTGGCCCGCGGTCTCCTTTGGCACATCGGCCGAGCTCAGCTCAGAGGAGATGCCGAGATAGGTGTTCAACGAACGCTCCCCATCCGGAGAGACAAAGATCATCGACCGCGAGGTTGGAAGCGTATCGCCCGCGACCGGGGAGTTTACGAAGCTGACGCCCTCGTTGTTCATCGCGTCGGCATAGAATTTGCCCAGCGTGTCGTCGCGCACCCGCCCGATGAAGGCCGCCTCCAGCCCGAGTGCGCCGGCCCCCGCGATGGTGTTTGCAACCGAACCGCCGGGGGTCATCACCCGATTGCCCATTGCCGCATAGAGATCCTCGCAGCGGTCACGCTCGATCAGCTGCATGATGCCTTTCTCGATGCCCTGCTCTGCCAGGAAGCTGTCGTCGCATTGTGAAATCACGTCCACCACGGCATTGCCGATGCCAACCAGCTGATAGGTCTTGGTCATTGTCTCTCCTTGGGGAATGCGCCTGGCCTGGGGCGGCAAGGTCTGGATCAGAGGGGCGGCAGCCCATGTCGGATGGTTGCCGGTTCGGGGTGGGCGGTGGCGCGGCTCACAGGTTCTTGTCCTCATAGAGGCACAGATCCCGGATCAAGCAGGTGCCGCACAGGGGCTTGCGCGCCTTGCAGTGGTAGCGGCCGTGCAGGATCAGCCAGTGATGCGCGTGTTGCTGGAAATCGGCCGGGATGTTGTCCTCGACGGCGCGTTCCACGGCGTCGACATCCTTGCCCGGCGCGATGCCAGAGCGGTTACCGACGCGAAAGATATGGGTGTCCACCGCTTGGGCGGGCTGTTTCCACCACATGTTCAGAACCACATTGGCGGTCTTGCGGCCAACGCCGGGCAGCGACTGTAGCGCGGCGCGCGAGTTGGGCACTTCGCCGCCGTATTCCTCGACGAGGATGCGTGACAGCTTCATCACGTTCTTGGCCTTGTTGCGGTACAGGCCAATGGTCTTGATATGCTCAATCAGGCGCTCCTCGCCCAGATCCAGCATTTTCTGCGGCGTGTCGGCAACCTCGAACAGTTCGCGGGTTGCCTTGTTGACCCCCGCATCCGTGGCTTGTGCCGACAGCGCCACCGCCACCACAAGGGTGTAGACGTTGACATGCTCCAGCTCGCCCTTGGGTTCGGGCTCCGCTGCCTGGAAGCGCGCGAAGATCTCGCGCAGGGTGTGATAATCGAGTTGCTTGGCCATCGCGGGCCTTATGTACTGCCGAGAGATTAAAGCGCAATTGAAATTGCGGGTCTGTACCGCCGTTCCCGCCCGCACCGTTGCGTCGCGCGGGCATTTTCGCAAGTTCCGGGTCGCACAGAGGACTGCACCGCAGTAGCTTGGGGTGCGATAAAAACACAGGTTGCTGCTATGAACATCGAGACGCGGGAAAGCACGTATCACTTTGGCGTCATGCGCCGGGCCATCGAGCTGATCGACGATGGTGGCGAAGACCTGACGCTGGAACAACTGGCCGCCCGCATGGATATGAGCCCGAGCCATTTCCAGCGGTTGTTCTCGGCCTGGGTCGGGGTGTCGCCCAAGCGGTATCAGCAATACCTTCGGCTGGGCCATGCCAAGGCGCTGCTGCGCGAACGGTTCACCACGCTGGAGGCCTCGCATGCCGTGGGGCTGTCCGGCTCGGGGCGGCTGCACGATCTGTTCCTGCGCTGGGAGGCGATGAGCCCCGGTGAGTATGCCCGCAAGGGCCAGGGGTTGCGGATCTTCTGGGGCTGGTTCGACAGCCCCTTTGGTCTGGCGTTGGGGATGGCAACGTCCAAGGGAATCTGCGGGCTGGCCTTTGCCGCGGAGACCGGCCGTGCCGCGGCGCTGGCGGACATGCGGTCGCGCTGGCCGCAGGCGGAGTTCGTCGAAGATACGGCCGCCCTGCGCGGGGCGGTCGAGGCGATCTTTGCGCAGCGCGGTGAGGCTGCGCTGCACATGATTGGCGCCCCCTTGCAGATCAAGGTGTGGGAGGCGCTTTTGCGCATTCCTTCGGGCCATGTGACCACCTATTCCGAGCTTGCCAGCGCCATTGGCGCGCCGCGGGCGGTGCGGGCGGTGGGCACAGCCGTGGGGCGCAACCCGGTCAGCTGGCTGATCCCCTGTCACCGGGCGCTGCGCAAATCAGGCGCCCTGGGGGGCTATCACTGGGGGCTGCCGGTGAAACGCGCCATGCTGGCCTATGAGGCGGCGCAGGATGATGCAACGGCGCGGGGCGAGGGGGCGGCGCCTGCGGGTTTGCAGGTGGTCGACTGATCCGCCCCTGCGTCGCCGCGTGCCATTTCAGCGGTATTTCGCCAACTCCCGGCATCCTGTCCTTGAGCTTGGCAGGCCGTGCCCCGATATTCGAGAGCGACAGCCGGGCCTGGTGGACCGGTGCATGGAATATAAGAAGGCAGTTTGATTATGCAGATGAAATTCACTTCGACGGGGCTTGCGATTGCGGCCTTGGGCCTTGCGGCCTGCACCGACCCGGCGACCGTGGCAACGCCCGGCAGCAACACACAGCAGGGCGCCATCATGGGCGGCATCATCGGCGCGGGCGTCGGGGCGCTGACCAATGATTCCGACCCCGGACTGGGGGCGTTGACCGGCGCCGTGGTCGGGGCGACCGCGGGCGGCGTGATCGGCAATCAGCTCGACAAGCAGGAGCGCGAGCTGCGCCAGACCCTGTCCAATGATGCGATCACCATCGTCAACACCGGCGACCGGTTGATCCTGTCGTTCCCGAATGACCTGACCTTTGCCACCGACAGCGCCGCGGTTGCGCCCGTGGTGCAGGGCGATCTGCGCAAGGTGGCCAACAGCCTGGTGCGCTATCCCAATAGCCTGGTACAGGTAATCGGTCACACCGACAGCGACGGCGCCGCCAGCTACAATCAGGATCTGTCCGTGCGCCGTGCCAACGCGGTGGCGGACCATATCCAGGCAGGCGGCGTGCCCTACAGTCGGCTCAGCATCATCGGCCGCGGCGAGGAGCAGCCGGTGGCCTCGAACCTGACGCCGGAGGGCAAGGCTCGCAACCGCCGTGTCGAGGTTGTGGTTATCCCTCAGGCCCGCTGATTGGCCCGCTGATTGGCCAGTTGATCGCCAGAGGCGATATGGCCCAGGGCAACGTCGGCCCGCCCGTTCAGGGGCGGGCCGTTTTCGTCTGTCAGGGCGGCCGCCGCGGGGTGGTTTGCCAAGGCGCGCACATGCGCTGCGCGGCAGCGGGGCTTACATGATCCGGGGCGCTGCATACATGATGCCTGCAAGGATGACTTCCAACTGAGGATACCCCGATGGCAGACCCCGTATTGCTCACCATTTGCGGCTCGCTGCGCCAAGAGGCCACAAACCGCAAGCTGTTGGCCGAAGCCGTGCGTTTGTTCGGCCCGGCGTCTGTCACCGAGGCTGACCTGAACCTGTCGCTTTATGACGGTGACGACGAGGCGGAAAACGGCATTCCGGCGGCAGTGCAGACACTCGCGGATCAGATTGCGGCGTCGGATGCGGTGCTGATCTCCACCCCAGAGTACAACAAGGGGCCATCGGGCGTGCTGAAAAACGCGCTGGATTGGGTCAGCCGCACCGCGGGCAACCCCTGGGCTGGCAAGCCGGTGGCAGTGATGTCGGCTGCAGCGGGACGGGCCGGCGGCGAGCAGGCGCAGGCGCTACTGCGCAGTTTCCTGGTACCGTTTCAGCCGCGGGTGATTGCCGGCCCGGCGGTGCATCTGGCCAATTCCAGGAAGGAATTTGACGAGGCGGGCCGTCTGATTAGTTCGCAGTATCAGGACACGCTTGCGACTCTCATGCAGAATCTGCGGGCCGAACTCGCGAGCTGAGGCCGCGCCCGGTCAGAGGTTGTCTTCGACCCGGAAGCCCTGGGGGATGCTGTCGACATCCTCCAGCAGCAGATCGGCCATGACCCCGGCCGTCTTGGGTGCCATGCCAAAGCCGATCTTGAAACCGCCATTGGCGATGTAATGATCTGCCCGGTCCGGCCAGGCGCCCAGCATTGGCGCGCGAGAGCGGGCGCGGGGGCGTACCCCGGCCCAGCGTTCGATCACCTCGGCGCCATGCAGCACCGGCACCGCGGCGCAAGCGCGTTCGATGATGTCGTCGAGCTGCGCATCGGTTTCCTGACCGTCGGAAAATTCGCGCTCTGAGGTGGAGCCGATGGCGAGGGTGCCATCGGCGTGTGGGATGATGTGCAGCCCGTCGGCATAGAGCTGCGGCACCTCGGTTTCGTGAAAGCGCAGCAGCGCGGCCTGGCCCTTGACGCCGCCGCCGACCGTTTTGCCGAAGCTTTCGTTCAACTCCAGCAAACCTGCATGCCCCTTGGCATGCACGACCTTGCCCTGATCGTCGCCCTCCGGGCGCACTTCAACGCCGCGCACGGCCAGTGCTGCCACCAGGGCGGCACAGGCGCGGCGCGGGTGCATGCGGGCGCTGAGCGTGTCGTGAATCACCATGTCGGTGGCGCTGGGCGGCACCCAGGGGCCAAGGCTGTTCGCCGCCACCACGCGCCATTCGGCAGCGTCTTGCCAAAGCGCGGCCGCGCTTTGCTCGCGCTGGTGGGCCAGCGTCAGCGCACGGTCATCGTTGATCGGCTGAAGCCGTCCGGTGCGGCCATAGCCGGCCGTGACACCGCCCTCGGCCTCGACCGCCGCCCAGAAGTCGGCGGCCATCAGCAGGCTTTCCAGCTGGAACTGCTTTTTCGGGTTCCAGTTTTCCGGCACATGCGGCGCCAGCGCGCCGACCAGTCCGCCGCTGGCTCCAGCCCCGGCGCCGAAAGGGTCGATGACCTGCACCTTGGCGCCGCGCCGCGCGCAGGTCCAGGCGATCGACAGACCAAAAATGCCCGCGCCGCGCACCGTTACATCTGCCATTGCCATTTGCCGATCCTTTCGCCAGTGTCGCGCCGTTCCGCTTTACCTTTAGGGGATTATACCATGGCAGACCAGCAGGCCCGCCTCAGCTGGCGCGACGGCGCCATTCCGGTGTCGGATCAGTTTGATGATCCCTATTTCTCGATCCACGACGGGCTGGCGGAGACGGAGCATGTGTTCCTGTCGGGCAACGGCCTGCCCGGCCGCTTTGCTCCCGGTTTCCACATTGCAGAGCTCGGCTTTGGCACCGGGCTGAACATGCTGACGGCCTGGCGCGCCTGGGAGGAAGCTGGACAGACAGGGCCGCTGCGCTTCACCAGTTTTGAGGCCTTCCCGATGACGCCCGCCGACATGGCCCGCGCGCTGGAGTCGTTTCCCGCCGTGGCCCCCTGGGCAGAGCGGTTTCTGGCCGCCTGGCCGGGTTCTGGCACCTGCGATTTGGACAGCCTGCACCTGGAGGTGATCGAAGGCGACGCGCGGGAGTCGCTGCCGGGCTGGACGGGAAGGGCCGATGCCTGGTTTCTGGACGGGTTCGCGCCGGCCAAGAACCCCGAGTTGTGGGAACCCGCCCTGATGGCAGAGGTGGCGGCCCATTGTGCGCTGGGCGGCACGGCGGCAACCTATACGGCGGCCGGTTTTGTGCGCCGCGGGCTGGAGGCCGCCGGCTTCGAGGTAACCCGCATCCCCGGTTTCGGGCGCAAACGGCACATGACGCAGGCGACAATGACACAGGCGATAAAACCATGACCCGAGCAACCCCCGCGCAAGGCAGCGCGACCATTGCCCCGCCCCGCGCGCCCCAGACCAACAATGTGCCGTTGGGCATTATGCTGATGATCAGCGCCACCGTGGTCTTTGCGCTGCAAGACGGCATCTCGCGGCATCTGGCGGGCACCTACAACACCTACATGGTGGTGATGATCCGCTATTGGTTCTTTGCCGCCTTCGTGGTGTTTCTGGCCGCCCGCGCGCCGGGCGGCATCCGCAAGGCGGCGCAGACCCGCCAGCTGGGGTTGCAGGTCTTTCGCGGCATCCTGCTGGCGGCAGAAATCTGCGTCGCGGTCTACGGCTTTACCAAGCTGGGGCTGGTGGAAAGCCAGGCGGTGTTCATCTGTTACCCGTTGCTGGTGGCCGCTCTCAGCGGTCCGCTGCTGGGCGAAAGCGTCGGCTGGCGCCGCTGGGCGGCGATTGGCGTCGGGCTGGCCGGGGTGCTGATTATCCTGCAACCGGGCGCCGGGGTGTTTGATCCGCTGGCGGTGATCCCCTTTGTCTCGGCTCTGATGTTTGCGGTCTACGGCCTGCTGACGCGCTACGTCGCGCGTGAGGACAGTACCGCCACCAGTTTCTTCTGGACCGGTGTTTCCGGCATGGTGGTGATGACCGCCACCGGCCTGTGGTTCTGGCAGCCGATGAACCAGGCGGACTGGGGCTGGATGGCGCTGCTGTGCATCACCGGGGTATCGGGGCACTGGCTGCTGATCAAATGCTACGAGATGGCCGAGGCCAGCGCGGTGCAACCCTTTGCCTATTTCCACCTGATCTGGACCGCTATCCTGGGCGTGACCATCTTCAGCGAAGTGATCCGCACCAACGTCGCCATCGGTGCGGGGATCATCATGGCAGCGGGGCTGTTCACCCTATGGCGCGAACGCGTGAAGGGTTGAGCCGCGAAGCTCCTGCGAGAACGGCACCGGCAGCGGTGTCTTGCCCAGGCGGGCACGGTACACAGGCAGGCTTTCGGTGACCCGCATCACATAGTTGCGGGTCTCGTTGAACGGGATATGCTCGATCCAGTCGATGACGTCCGGGTCGCCGTCGCGCGGGTCGCCATAGCGCTCCATCCAGGCCTTGGGGCGGTGCGGCCCGGCGTTGTAGCCGGCTGCCATCAGCACCACGTTGCCGCGAAAATCTCCGGCCAGACCGGCCAGATAGGTGGCGCCAAGGCGGGCGTTGTACTTCCAGTCCGCAGTCAGCAGCGATGTCTTGTGATTGGCCAGAATGCCCAGCTCTCCGGCCACCAACTTGGCGGTGGCGGGCATCACCTGCATCAGCCCGCGCGCGCCTGCATGGCTGACAACGCCCGGGTCAAACTCGCTTTCGCGGCGGGCGATGGCCAGGGTCATCTCCTCCGCCATGGGCAGAGCGTGCTGCGCCACCGGATGCAGCGGGTAATAGGCGCCGTGCAGCTCGACACCGTCTTGGGCTGCGCGTTTGGCAATCATCACTGCCAGATGCGGCTCGTTCAGATCGACGGCCATCTGCCCCAACTGCCGCGCCTCAAGGGGCGTCAACCCTTCGGCGAGGTGGGTCAGAAACCGTTCAGCCAAGGCCAGATCGCCCGCATGCAACAGCAGCAACCCCGCCTTGGTCACCGAAGATTTCATGAAGGCCGCTTCGCGCCAATCGGGAAGCTGCGGCGGATTGGCAAGGGCCGGATCGAAGGGGCGGCCCAGTTTTTCGGCCGCCAGCAACCCGTAGAACGAGGTCTGGTAATCGGCTGCCTTGGCATAGGCTTCGTGGGCTTTGTCGACCTCGCCCATGGCGGCATGGGCGCGTCCCAGCCAATAGCCGCCGCGCCCGATGGAGATCGGCGTCTCGACAGAGGCGAGGAAGCGGCGGAAATGATAGGCGGCCAGTTCCGGGTCACGCAGCATTTGCAGCGCGATATAGCCGGCCAGCCATTCGCAGTCAGAATAGCCGTAGCCGTCCTCCGGCGTGGCGAAATGATAGGCGGCCAGCTGATAGGCATCTTCGTATTTCTTGTCCCGCATCAGCTGGCGGGCAAAATCGCGTCGGCGGCGCAGCCATTTGCCGGGCTCGCCCAGCCGCTCGGCGCTGGTGCTGCGGTCCATCATCATGGTGATGGCGCTGTCCTGCATCCGCTTGCGGTCACGCCAGACAAAGCGGTCATAGGCCAGTCCGGCAGCCTCTTGCAGCTTGTCAGGCACCGCGGCGATCCTGGCATCCACGCCCGGTGCGCGTTCCTGCAGGGCGATCCGGGCCTCGGCCAGTTGGCGCTCTCCCTCCGGCACCAGTGCCAGCATCCGCTTGGCGCTGATCCGGTGCCCCTCCCACAACAGCCGGTCCAGTCGGGCGGCGTGGTGGGGGGACAGCAGCGCGGAGAAGTCCCGCAGGTATTCAGCCTGGATTGCGCTGCCCATGGCCATGGTGCGCCACGCCAGCACGATTTCCGCCTCGCCCTCGCCGCGCCGCCCCGCGGCAATCAGCGCCTGGCCGAAACTCAGCGCGCCTTCGGGGGTCTGCGGGCGGCGCCCGTCGTAAAAGGCCAGCAATGCGGCGCGGGGCAGGGTGGCCAGCGTATCCTCGTTCTGCCGCCGCAGGTAGGGCAGGCCGGGCCAGTCCGGACGCCGCTTCAAAAAGGCGACCACATCCGCGGCAGAGCCCATCTTGGCACGCAGGCGGTGCCATTCGATGATGTCCCTGGCCACGCTGTGCGGCGGCCCCGCAGCGCGTGCGGCGTCGTCCCATTTCTCGGCCCGCATCAGCCCCAGCGCCGCGCCGAGGTCCTGTGCTGCGGCCGCGCGGCCTGCGGGCAAGGCGGCTGCGATAAGCAGAATAAAGACCAGGATGCGTGTCATCTCTTGCATTTTCCAGCTGTCCGGGGATAGAGGCTTGAACGTTACTCATCGGCGGGCCGGTCGCAACTGAAAATCCCGGCGCCGCCTGTCTTGACGGCGGCTGTTTGCCGCCTGCACCACAGCTAAGGGAGCGTGCCCATGTTCAAAGGCTCTATGCCAGCACTCGTCACCCCGTTTTCGAACGGCGAGCTGGATCTGGATGCGCTTAAACGCTTGGTGGAATGGCATATTGCCGAAGGCTCCGATGCGCTGGTGCCGGTGGGCACCACTGGCGAAAGCCCGACCCTGACCCATGAGGAACACGAAACCGTGATCGCTGCGGTGGTCGAGGCTGCGGCAGGGCGGGTGCCGGTGATTGCGGGTGCCGGCTCCAACAACACGGTTGAGACGATTCGCTTCGTGGAGTTCGCCAAGTCGGCGGGTGCCGATGCGGCGCTGGTGGTGACCCCCTATTACAACAAGCCCACCCAGCGCGGCATGGTGCAGCATTTCACCGCGGCCCACGACTGCGCCGATATCCCGATCATCATCTACAACATCCCCGGCCGTTCGGTCGTCGACATGATGCCGGACACGATGGCGGAGCTGGCTCAGCTGCCGCGCATCATCGGTGTCAAGGATGCCACCGGCGACATCGCCCGCGTCAGTCAGCAGCGCGCCGCCTGCGGTGCTGATTTCGTGCAGCTGTCGGGCGAGGATGCGACCGCGCTGGGCTTCAACGCCCATGGCGGCGTGGGCTGCATTTCGGTCACCGCCAACGTGGCGCCCAAGCTGTGTGCCGAATTCCAGGCAGCAACCCTGGCGGGCGACTACGCCAAGGCGCTGGAGTATCAGGACCGGCTGATGCCGCTGCACGAGGCGATCTTTATCGAGCCGGGCCTGGCGGGTGCAAAATACGGCCTGTCGAAGCTGGGCCTGTGCAGCGAGGAAGTCCGCTGTCCGTTGACCCCGCTGGAAGACAGCACCAAGGCGGCGATCGATGCGGCCATGGTGCACGCAGGTCTGCTGTAAACCCGGCCTGTGCCGTAACAGATAACCAGCAGGGCGGTCCATAGCGGGCCGCCCTGTTTGCTTGCGGGGGAGGTGGGCCTTTCTGGTCGGCAAATACTCCGGGGTGAATTGCCCCGCAGGGGCAAGAGGGGCTGGCCCCGCCGCGGGGCTCAGTCCAGAGCGCCTGCCAGATGCCGGGTCTTGTCCGGGTTGCGGATCACGTAGATCCGGCTGATCCGGCCGCCCCGCACCTCGATGGCAGAGGCCTGCAGGATGCCGTCAGCCTCCAGGCTCAGCACGGCGGGCAGGCCGTTCAGCTGGCACAGCTGCCAGCGTTCGGGCAAATGGCGCCCTGTTTTGCGGGCCAGCCCGTCGCACAGCCGCAGCACCTTCTCCAGTCCGTAGATCGGGTTCAGCGCGGCCGAGGCCTTGCCGCCGCCGTCCGAGATCAGCTGCACATCCTGCGCCAGCAGCCGGGTCAGGGCCGCGGTGTCGCCGGTCTTGGACGCGACAAAGAACGCCTCTGCCAGATCGCGGCCCTGGTCCGGGTCGGCGGGCGGCTTTGGGCGCAGCTTCTGCACCTTGCGCCGGGCGCGGGCCGCCAACTGGCGGCAGGCGCCAGGAGAGCGGTCCAAGGCGCGCGCGATGTCGACATAGGCGCTGTCAAAGATGTCATGCAGCAGGAACGCGGCGCGCTCCAGAGGCGACAGGGTCTCCAGCGCCAGCAGCAGGGCCACGGACACATCGTGGTCCATCTGGTCGGCCGGATGGTCTGTCAGCAGCGGTTCGGGCAGCCATTCGCCGGGATAGGTTTCGCGCCGGGCACGGGCCGATTTCAGCTGGTCCAGACACAGCCGTGTGGTGATCCGCACCAGATAGCCGGTGGAGTCGAGGATCTCCGCCCGCGGTGCCGACTGCCAGCGCAGAAAGGCGTCTTGCAAGATATCCTCGGCGTCGCTGACGCTGCCCAGCATACGGTAGGCGGCCGCAAACAATCGCGGCCGCGCATTCAGGAACGCTTCGGTTCCGTCTGATTTTGGGTCTGCTGCAGTCACGCGGCCTCGGTCTCCTGCGCGGCAGGGTGGGCGCTGCGAAAGCCGATTGCAATGCGGTTCCAGCTGTTGATCGCACCGATCAGCAGCGTCAGCGCCACCTGCTCGCGCTCGGAAAAATGCCGACAGACTGCGGCATAGTCTGCGTCCGGCGCGCCCGCGGTTTCTACCCGGGTCAGGGCCTCGGTCCAGGCAAGTGCAGCGCGTTCGCGCGGCGTGTACAGCGAGGATTCGCGCCAGGCGTTCAGCAGGATCATCCGGTCCTCCGTTTCGCCGCTGGCGCGGGAGTCGTGGCTGTGCATATGCAGGCAGAAGGCGCAGCCGTTGATCTGCGAGGCACGCAGTTTCACCAGTTCCACCAGTGCATGTTCAAGCCCGGCGGGTTCAAACAGCGATTCCTGTTCGATCATCGGTTTGAAAAGGTCGGGAGCAACTGAGAAATAATCGAGACGTTGGGTCATGCCGGTATCCTTTGTGTTGGCCTATGCAAACAGGACGAGGCAGCCCCACGGTTTGTGACATGGGAACGCAAAAAACGTGGAAGACATCCGGGGCGGCGCGCTGGCGGCCCCGGTTCGGGATCAGCGTTTTCCGTAATAAAGCCCGACCACATGTTCGGCCTGGGCAAAGAACAGCCAGCGCGACACGGCAATGCCTGCGAGATGCGAAATCACCGCCAGCGCCGCCAGCAGGTGCTTCAGCACAAAGCCATGCACCGGCGCGAGGATCATCGCGAGCGGCAGCAGGAAACCTAGGGCAAAGGCGATCACCCGCAGCTTCTGCGCGTGTTTGCGACCCACCAAATGCACGAATTCACGCAACAGGTAGTTGCTGCCGGTGTGGGGCGGCTCAAACGCGCGTACTTGGCCGCGATCCCCCAGCCCGGTCGCGGTGCCCAGATCGGTGCCAGAGGCCGCCAGCGCTCCGTCCCCCTTGGCCCAATAGGCCAGCTGCACCGCGCCAGAGGCGGCCAGCAACCAAGGTGCCAGGGCCTCTGCGCCCGCCAGCAGCGCGCCGCCCGCAAGGCTGATGGACAGGAACATCACCGGGGTCAGCGGTGTGTTCCAGCGCGGCACGGTCTTGAGCTGGGCATAGATCATCGAGGTGGTGAACACCGTGGCGAGGCTGAGGCTGGCGCCGAGCCACCCCAGCGGCGTCCAATGGGTGTCCAGAAACACGGCCCCCAGCGCATAGAGGCCCATGACGATCAGGGCGGCGACGGCGCAGATGCCCTCGCGGCTGAGCCAGCTGGTCTGCCATTGCGTAAACGCCCGCCAGGCCCGTTCCGGGCGGCCCAGGTGAAACGTCGAGGCCAGCAAGCCGCCCACGGCCAGCGCATAGGCGATGAAATAGAACACGAAGGCCACGGTGCCGGTCGCCGATGGCTGCCCCAGCCCGAGAAAGACCAAGAGCCCAAAGCCCAGACCCGACAGGGTAGTAAAGACGATGACGGAAGGTGCCGGATGCATCAGGTGCTCCCTTCGGAAGATTGGCCGGGCAGCCTGTCCAGCGCGCGGTCAAGCCAGCCGAGGAAGCCGCCGGCATCCTCTGCCACCGGGGCCAACAGTGGCGCCAGCGTGTCGACCTGCGCTTCGATCTGGTCCTTGGGGCGGGGCGGTAGGTATTTGTTCACCGGCTTGGTGCCCAATTCCGGCATCAGGTCCATGCCGCCGCGCTCCTGGACCAGTTTGGACACGTCGCTGTCGGGGTCGCCGAGGTCGCCGAAATGGCGCGCACCGGCCGGGCAGGTGCGGACGCAGGCCGGGGTGCGGTCCACTTCCGGCAAGTTTTCGTTGTAGATCCGGTCTACGCAAAGGGTGCATTTCTTCATCACGCCCGCGGCCAGGTCCAGCTCGCGTGCTCCATAAGGGCAGGCCCAGGCGCAGAGACCGCAGCCGATGCAATGGTCCTCGTTCACCAGGACGATGCCGTCCTCGACCCGCTTGTAGCTGGCACCGGTGGGGCAGACAGTCACGCAGGGCGCGTCCTCGCAGTGCAGGCAGGATTTTGGGAAATGGATCAGCTGCGCGGCAGGCTCGGGCTGGCTGTCGCAGGGGGCGGGCTGCACCTCGTAGGAGTGCACGCGGTTCAGGAAGGTCCCGGAAGGATCGGCGCCGTAAGGGTCCTGGTCGGACAGTGGCGCGCCGTAGTTTTCGGTATTCCAACCTTTGCAGGAAATTACGCAGGCGTGGCAGCCGACGCAGGTGTCCAGGTCGATGACCAGACCCATCTTGCGGTCTGTCGCGTTCGGGAGGTTCGTCATTTGCCCACCTTCCATTTCAGTTCCTTCGGGCCGGTGCCGACGGGTGAGTCCTGCGCAGCAAAGGCAGGTTTGCTGTCCTGCGGATCATCCGGCGGCGCGGTCTTCTCAATCTTGACTTTCAGGTCAAACCACGCTGCCTGGCCGGTGATCGGGTCCGAATTGGCCCATCGCATGCCGTCGCCCTTGGGCGGCAGCAACTCGTGGATCAGGTGATTGAGCAGGAAGCCCCTGGTCGCTTCCGGGGCGTCGGTTTCCAGCGCCCAGGCGCCCTTGCGCTTGCCGATCGCGTTCCAGGTCCAAACGGTGTTTTCGTTCAGGGCCGCCATTTCCATTACCGGCACCGTGATCTCCCCATGCGGAGAGCTGACCCGCGCCCAGTCGCCATCTTGCAAATCATGCTCCTGCATCAACCGGGTCGGCACATACAGCGGGTTGCGCCCGTGCAACTGGCGCAGCCAGGCGTTCTGGCTGCCCCAGGAGTGATACATCGCCATGGGCCGCTGGGTCAGGGCGTTGACGGTGAAGCCCTCGTTGCCCTGCTGGTCGGTCTCATACCAGATCGGCAGCGGGTCCATCGTGTCCTTGATGCGCTGGCGCAGGTGTTCTGGCGGCTGGCGGTCGCCGTGGCCTTCGGCGGCCAGCTGGAACTTGCGCATCGGTTCCACATACAGCTGGAACAGGTAGGGCTGCGGGCTGTCATAGATCCCCATGCCCACGGCCCAGTCCTGATAGGCGGTGTTCCAGGGCTTGTAGTAGTCTGCACCTTCGGGGATGTGGGCGACGTAAAAGCCGCCGTTCTCGATATAGCGGTTCAGCTGATCCGGGTTGACCGCGCCGCGCCCCTGTTTGTCGCCGTTTTCACCGCGAAAACCAGAGAGCGGGCCGATGCCGGGTTTGCGCTCGTGGTTGACGATGTAATCGGCGTAATCCTTCCACTTGGGCGTGCCGTCGGCATTGGTGAAACCCGGCAGGCTCATCCGGTTGGCGAGTTCGATCAGCGTGGACTGAAAGCCACGCACGTCGCGGTCGGGCTCGACCACCGGCCAGCGGATCGCGTCCGCGGCTGCATCCGCCTCGCAGATCGGGCGGTCCAGCAGGGAGATACAATCGTGCCGTTCCAGATAGGTGGTGTCGGGCAGGATCAGATCTGCATAGGCCACCATTTCGGACGAATAGGCATCAGAGTAGATGATCCGCGGGATCATGTAGCCGCCGTCGTCGTTGCGGGCGCTCAGCATCTCCATCACACCCTTGGTATTCATGGAGGAGTTCCACGACATATTGGCCATATACATGAACAGCGTGTCGATCTTGTAGGGATCGCCCGCATAGGCGTTGGAGATCACCATATGCATCAGCCCATGCGCCGACATCGGGTTTTCCCAGGTGAAAGCCTTGTCGATGCGCTGGGCCTTGCCATCCGCGTCCAGCAGCAGATCCTCAGGGCCGCGCGGGAAGCCCAGATGCGGCCCCTCCAACGGGCGGCCAGGGCGGCGGTCGCCATGTGGGGTGGGGTGCGCCTCCACCGGTTTGGGGTAGGGCGGTTTGAAGCGGAAGCCGCCGGGCACCTCGACCGTGCCCAGCAGGATCTGCAAGACATGCAGCGCGCGGCAGGTCTGGAACCCGTTGGCATGGGCAGACACGCCGCGCATCGCGTGCATCGACACTGGGCGGCCGGTCATTTTGGTGTGTTTCTCGCCGCGAAAATCGGTCCACTCGACGTCCAGTTCAAACGCCTCGTCAAAGGCAACGCGGGCCAGTTCCGAGGCAATGGCACGGATGCGGCTGGCTGGAATGCCGCATTTTTCCGCCACCGCCTCGGGGGCGTATTCATCGGCCAGATACCGTTCGGCCATCTGGTGGAACACCGGGCGGTGGGTGACGCCGTCCTTTTCATAGGTCGCGCCCAAGTCCGGGCGCACGCCGGGCTGGTCAAACGGAGTGAGCTGGCCGCTGGTGCGGTCGATCACCAGCATCTTGCCGTTCTCATCGCGCATGAACAGCCCCTTGTCCGGGCCGTCAGCGGCGTTCACCAGCACCGGCGCGTTGGTATAGCGGCTGAGGTAGTCGAGATCGATCTTGCCGGCCTTCATCAGCACGTGAACCAGCGACAGGATGAACAGCCCGTCGGTGCCCGGCGTGATGCCGACCCAGTCATCCGCCACCGCGTTGTAGCCAGAGCGGATCGGGTTCACGCCAATCACCCGCGCCCCGCGCTTCTTGATCTTGCCGATGCCCATCTTGATCGGGTTGGAGTCATGATCCTCGGCCACGCCGAACAGCATGAACAGTTTGGTGTGCTCCCAGTCAGGCTGGCCGAATTCCCAGAAGGCGCCGCCCATGGTGTAGATCCCGGCGGTTGCCATGTTGACCGAGCAGAAGCCGCCGTGTGCTGCGTAATTGGGTGTGCCGAAATTCTGCGCCCAGAAGCTGGTGAAGCTCTGGCTCTGGTCGCGGCCGGTGAAAAACGCCAGTTTCTGCGGCGCGGTCTCGTGCAGTTCATTCAGCCAGCCAACGGCGGTGCTGATGGCCTCGTCCCAGGAAATTTCCTGAAACTGGCCAGAGCCGCGTGGCCCCACCCGTTTCAGTGGCGCGCGCAAGCGCGAGGGTGCGTTCACCTGCATGATCCCCGCCGATCCCTTGGCGCAGAGAACCCCTTTGTTCACCGGGTGGTCGCGGTTGCCCTCGATATAGGCGACCTTGCCGTCTTTCATATGCACATTGATGCCGCAGCGGCAGGCGCACATGTAGCAGGTGGTCTGGCGGATTTCGTCCGAAACCTTGGGCGAGGTGTTGAGGGTCGGCTGCGGCTGGGTCATTGGCACCTCTGGCTCGGCGGAAAGCGTTTGTCTTGCTATGTTGGGCTTCTGTGGAACGTTGTTCTCAGAAAATCTGTAATGTCAAAAGATCATATTTCATGGCATCCCTAGTGTGTCGCGCGTATGTAATGCGATCTGGCGTTCCTCATCCGCGGCAATCACATGTGTATTGTCGTGCGTCAGCCCGGCCCAGGACAGCTGGCTGAGGATGCGGCGGCGGATGTCGGGGGCGTTTTCACCAATGCCGCCGGTAAAGGCGATCGCATCCACGCCCTGCATCGCCGCGATCATTGAACCGGCGTGGCGTGCAACCCAATAGCAGAAATGATCCACGGCAAATCGGGCCGCGTCGGTGTCAGCCTGCTGAACCGCGCGCATGTCGGGGCTGTGACCGGAAAGGCCCAACAGGCCGGAGCGCTGCACCAGATCGCTGCGGGTGGGCTCGATGCCGTGGCGTTCGGCCCGGTCCAGAACCGCCGCCGCATCCACTGTGCCGCAGCGGGTGCCCATCGTCAGCCCTTCCAGCGGCGAATAGCCCATGGTCGTGGCCACGCTGCGGCCGTCCAGAATGGCACAAAGGCTGGCGCCGTTGCCCAGGTGGCAGGCCAGCAGCCGCCGTGGCAGTGCGCCCTCGCCGTCCTCGCGCAGGCGGCGCACCAGTGCCTCATAGCTCAACCCGTGAAAGCCATAGCGGCGGATGCCGTCGGCGTGCCAGTCCTCCGGCACCGCATAGCGTTTGGCAACCTCGGGGTTGGTGGCGTGAAAGGCCGTGTCGAAACAGGCGATTTGCGGCACGTCGGGCATCAGCTGTATCAGGCTGCGAATGGCGGCGGCGTTGTGCGGGTTGTGCAGCGGAGCCAGGTGGCTGCACGCGTCAATCTGCGACAGCACCTTCGGGGTGACCACCAGCGGCTGCGTCAGATTCGCGCCGCCGTGGACCACCCGGTGGCCCGCCGCGACAAAGCTTCCGGGGCTATAGCCCTGCGCCGCCAGCCCCTCCAACAGCAGCTGGAAAGCCGTACCGTGGTCGGGCAGGGCGGCGGTGGATGTTCGCGGCCCGATTTGCAGCTCGCCCACGGTGCCGGTGTTGCCGATGCCGGTGGCCTGTGCGGCCAGCAGCGAGTCCAGCGCCGGGCCAAACACCGCCAGCTTGATCGAGGAGGAGCCAGTGTTGATGACAAGGATATTCTGCATGGCGCGTTCCCTTCAGGCGGCAAGCCGGGCGATGTTGAACAGCGCCAGCAGCGTCAGCAGCAGCACCACGGCGCGGCGGAACTGAATCTGCGAGACAGCGACGAACCCGCGCGAACCCGCCCAGATGCCCAGCCCGAGTACCGGAAAGGCCAGCAGGATTCCGGTCAGCGTCTGCGGGCCGACCAGCCCGTTGGCGGCCATTACCGGCAGCGCCATCAGGTCGATGCCGGTCAGGAACACGATCATGGTGGCGCGGAACACCGCGGGCGGCACGGGCTGCGCAGTCAGGAAGGCCGCCACCGGCAAGCCGCCGACGCCTGCGCTATTGGCGATGCCCGCCAAGGCGCCTACGCCCAGATTGCCGCTCCGCCCCACGGGGCGCGCCAGCTGCCAGCCGCTGAGCAGCACCAGGCTGAGCGCCAAAATCAGGCAGGAAATCACTAGCCGCGACGCCTGTTCATCCAGACGAGCCATAATGGCGATGGCAGGCACCGTCGCGACGGCGGCGCCACCGAGCAGCGCAAGCGCGCGGTGCCAGTCCACATGCGGGCGTATGCCGCGGGCCTGAAACGCGGTCATGGCGATTTCGCAGGAAAACACCACCGGGATCAGCGGCAGCGGATTGGTGGTGAGGGCCGCCAGGATGATGAAGATTGCGGAAAAGCCAAAGCCGGAAAACCCGCGGATCATGGCCGCCGCAAACAGTGCGGCGGCCAGATAGAGCCCCTGGCCCGAAGACAGGTCAAAGGGCAGGGTCACGGCGTCAGACCTGCTGCTCGCGCATGTCGGCCTTGTCGATGCCCGCCACGCGAACCGGCTTCTTCATGGCGTCGCGGCGGAACGGCTCGCCCAGTTCCTGGTTGATCATCGCCTCGATCAGGGTGGTGATGCCGTTCTTCTGGTCCTCCACTGCCTGTGCCAGCGCCGAGGTCAGCTCATCCATGGTGCGGGCGACCACGCCTTTCAGGCCACAGGCCTTGGCAATACCGGCATAGGACACCTGCTGGTCCAGCTCTGTGCCGACGAAGTTGTCGTCGAACCACAGGGTCGAGTTGCGCTTTTCCGCGCCCCATTGGTAGTTGCGGAACACCACCTGGGTGATTGCAGGCCATTCGCCGCGGCCGATCGCCGTCAGCTCATTCACCGCGATGCCAAAGGCGCCGTCGCCGGAGAAGCCAACCACCGGCGTGTCGGGGTTGCCGATCTTGGCACCGACAACCGCTGGCAGGCCGTATCCGCAGGGGCCGAACAGGCCGGGGGCCAGATATTTGCGGCCTGCCTCGAACGAGGGGTAGGCGTTGCCGATGGCGCAGTTGTTGCCGATGTCGGAGGAGATGATCGCCTCTTTCGGCAAGGCAGCCTGAATGGCGCGCCACGCCATGCGGGGGCTCATCCAGTCGGGCTTGTCGGCGCGCGCGCGCTCGTTCCAGGTGGTGCCCGGATCGTCGTCCTCGTGGGTCATCTCGGTCAGCTGCTGCGCCCAACGGGATTTGGTCTCGGCGATACGGTTCTTGCGTTCGGCGCGGCCTTCGTCGCCCGCGCTGTCGCTAAGCTGCCCCAGAATGCCCTGCGCCACCTTGGCGGCGTCGCCGATGATGCCGACGGAGACTTTCTTGGTCAGGCCGATGCGGTCGGGGTTGATGTCGACCTGGATGATCTTGGCCTCTGTCGGCCAGTATTCCATTCCATAGCCGGGCAGTGTGGAGAACGGGTTTAGGCGAGTGCCGAGGCACAGAACCACGTCTGCGTCCTTGATCAGCTCCATCGCGGCCTTGGAGCCGTTGTAGCCCAAGGGACCGGCAAACAGCGGGTGCGAGCCGGGAAAGGCGTCGTTGTGCTGGTAGCCCACGCAGACCGGTGCATCGAGCCGTTCGGCCAGCTCTTTGGAGGCGTCGATGCCGCCTTTGGACAGTACCACGCCGGCACCGTTCAGGATCACCGGGTTTTTGGCCTCGGACAGCAGCTTGGCGGCCTCGGCCACGGCGGTCTCGCCGCCCGCAGGGCGTTCAAACTCGACGATGGCGGACGGCTCGATGTCGATCACCTGTGTCCACATATCACGCGGGATGTTCAGCTGGGCCGGGGCCGAAGCGCGTTTGGCGTTCATGATGACGCGGTTCAGCACTTCCGCCACGCGGGAGGGGTCGCGGACCTCTTCCTGATAGGCGACGCAGTCGGCAAACAAGCGCATCTGTTCCATCTCCTGGAAGCCGCCCTGACCGATGGTTTTGTTGGCAGCCTGCGGAGTCACCAGCAAGAGCGGCGTGTGGTTCCAATAGGCGGTTTTGACGGCGGTCACAAAGTTGGTGATGCCGGGGCCGTTCTGGGCGATCATCATCGACATCTTGCCGGTGGCGCGGGTGTAGCCGTCCGCCATCATGCCGCCAGAGCCTTCGTGGGCGCAGTCCCAGAAGGTGATGCCCGCAGCGGGGAAGATGTCGGAAATCGGCATCATGGCCGAACCGATGATGCCAAAGGCGTGCTGGATGCCGTGCATTTGCAGCGTTTTGACAAAGGCCTCTTCGGTGGTCATTTTCATGGCGGGGTTCTCCTGAGTGAGACGCGGAATGCGGTCGGGCCTGCGGCCGGGAATTGACTTCTGGTTTAGGCTTGCGCACTGGGGCGGGTTAGGGCCAGTTATTCCGGCGGGGTAGGTCCAGTTCCGGCAGTTGCACCCTGCGCGGACGCGGCGCCATCCCGGCTGGCGGGGTCAACCCTGCGCCTGCGCATGTTCCAGGGCCGCGGCCAGCAGCGCCAGCCCCGGTTCGATGCGCGCCGCTGCGATTGAGGAGTAGCCAAGCCGGTAGAAATTGTGCCGCCGGTCTTCGGCGGCGAAAAAGGGCGCGCCGGGCTCGATCAGCACGCTTTTCTGCTTCAGCACATCGGCCACCGCCATGGTGTCGACGCCTTCCGGCGCCTGCATCCACAAGGCAGAGCCGCCAAAGCCGCCAACCCCGGCGATGGTAAGCCCATGGGCGGCAATCGCCGCTTCGATCACCGCACGACGGTCGTGCAACACCTTCGCGGTGCGGCGGATCTGGGCGTCGTAATGCCCCAGCGACATGAAATAGGCGACCGTGCGCTGCACATGTCCCGGCGGGTGGCGCAGCACGCTGGCGCGCAGGGCGCGGGCCTGGCGAATAAACGGCTCCGAGCCCACCAGATAGCCCAGCCGCAACCCCGGAAACAGCGATTTTGAGAAGCTGCCGGCGTAGATCACCCGCCCTTCTCTGTCCAGCGACTTCAGCGAGGGCGAGGGCGCGCCGAGGAAGGACATCTCAAACTCGTAATCATCCTCGACGATCACCGCGTCGATGTCGCTGGCGCGTTGGAGCAGCGCCTTGCGTCGGGCCATGGGCATGGTGAAGGTCGTTGGGCTCTGGTGGCTGGGGGTGCAGAAGATCACGTCCGTGCCTTCCGCGATGCGTTCCGGCGGCAGCCCGCCCGCGTCCACCGGAATGCAATCCATCTGGCAGCGGGTCTGGATGACCTGATCGCGTAAGGTGTAATAGGCGGGATCTTCCACCGCCGCGCGCCGCCCGCGGTTCAGCAGCAGCTGGGTGGTGATCCACAAGGCGTTCTGCGCCCCGAGCGTGATGAGGATTTCCTCGGGGCGGGCAGTGATGCCACGCCGGGGCAGGGTGTGGCGGGCGATGTATTCGATCAGCAGGGGGTCGTCCTGATCGAAGTAGTCATTGGCCAGTGCGGGAAAATCCCTTTGCCCCAGCGCCCGCAGCGCGCACAGACGCCAGTTTGCATGGTCAAACAGCGCCGCATCCGCCTGGCCGTAGATGAACGGGTAGCGATAGCTGCGCCAGTCCTGCGGTTTGCGTGGCGTGTCGCCGCCGGTAAAACTGCGCGCCAGCACCTTGCCCCAATCGATGGCGTCGCCGGATCTCTGCTGGGGGGTATAGGACGGCGGCACTGGCGCATTTTCAGACACGAAGTAGCCCGACCGCCCGCGGGAGGTGAGGTAGTCGTTGGCCTGCAGTTCCGTATAGGCCAGCGTCACAGTGATCCGGCTGATGCCGAGATGCGCCGCCAGCTTGCGCGACGAGGGCAGCTTTTCCCCGACCCGGAAGCGGCCCGACAGGATGCCTTCGGCGATCATCTCCTGGATCTGCGCCTGCAGCGTGCCCTGGGCGTCGGGGTTGAGAAAGAAGGTGTCGACGGAAATAGCCATGCGGGTCACGTTAGGCTGGACCTAATCACGGCGCAATCTGGACTTAGCTGAAAATGCGATAACAGGGCTTGTCGAAATTATTTATGCCTATAAAACTAGTTTTATCGAATCAACCGGAGTACACATCATGCAATGGGAAGAAGCCGCGCAGGGGTTTGCGGCGATGGGGTCAGAGGCGCGGCTGCACGTGCTGCGCTGCCTGATCCGTGCGGGCGAGGCCGGGCTGACCGTGGGCGACATCCAGGAACGCACTGGGATAGCGCCCTCGACCCTGGCGCATCATCTGAAATTCCTTGCCGGTGCGGGCGTGGTTGCGCAGCAGCGCCAAGGCCGCGCCACGATCAGCCGGGCTGATTTCGCTCGGTTGGAGGCACTGGCGGGGTTCATTCTCAGCGAATGTTGCGCAGATGCGGGCGCAAAGGCGGCGAACGATGGCTGAGCTGACACAATCCCCCCGCCGCGGGACCTCCTTGACGCGTTGGCTGAAGACACCGTGGGCCATGGCCGCGGCCCTGCTGGTGGCGGTGGCACTGCTGGATCCTGGCAATTTTGGCCCGGTGGTGGAATTTGCCGCCGCAGCCCTGCTGAGCACTGCGCGCTACATCCTGTTTGCGGTGCTGCTGCTGGCCTATCTCAAGGCGACGGGGGCCGAGGTCATGGTGGCGCGCGCCTTTCAAGGGCGGGAGACGCGGATGATCCTGCTGGCGGCGTTGTTTGGCGGGCTGGCGCCTTTCTGCTCCTGCGAAGTGATCCCCTTTATTGCCGGGCTGCTGGCGCTGGGTGCGCCGTTGTCGGCGGTGATGGCGTTCTGGCTGTCCTCGCCGCTGATCGATCCGCCGACGCTGCTGATTACCGCAGGCGCGCTGGGCTGGCCCTTTGCCATCGGCAAGGCCGTGGCGGCGGTGTCGCTGGGTTTGCTGGGCGGCTTTGCCGTCAAGGCGTTGCAGGGGCAAGGCGCGTTCTCCAGTCCGCTGAGGCAGCAGGCGGCCAGCAGCTGCTGCGGCTGCGGCGCCCCAAAGTTGGATGGCCGACCCCGCTGGCGGTTCTGGCAAGAGGCCGAGCGCCGGACGGTGTTTCGCCGGGAGTTTGCCGCCAATGGGCTGTTTTTGCTGAAATGGCTGGCGCTGGCCTATGTGCTGGAGGCGCTGCTGGTGCATTATGTGCCTGCAGACCTGATCGCCGGACTGGTCGGCGGCGAGGGCGTGTTGCCGATTGCGATTGCGGCCCTTGTGGGGATGCCGGCCTATCTGAACTCCTACGTGGCGCCGCCCCTGCTGGCGGGGCTGATGGAGCAGGGGATGAGCGCGGGTGCGGCGATGGCCTTCATGGTGGCAGGGGCGGTCAGCTCGATCCCGGCGATGGCGGCGGTCTGGTCGCTGGTGAAACCGCGGGTTTTTGCAACCTATCTGGGGTTGGGGATCAGCGGCGCGGTGCTGTCGGGCATCCTGTTCCAGCTGGTCTGACCAACCGCGAAGGGGCGGCTCCCGCCCGGTGCCGGGACAATTGAAAATTGCCCCGCACCCGTTGGGTCCGGCGCCGCGCTGACGCGCGGCGCCGGAAGATTTCGCTGAGAAGGCCCTGAGGGGCAGATCTGCCCCTCAAGTGCCGCTGTTGATTTTGAGGTGAAAGTTGCGCGTCAAGGACAAGCCGCCTGACGGCGGGGCCTTGCGGCCTCCTTGACCCGCGCAGACCTGGGGCCGCATGAAAAAAAACGCCCCGGAGCGGTCCGGGGCGCAGTTTGGTCGTCCGACAGGGAGGAGTGTCAGCCGAAAACCTTGGTCAGGGCGTTGTCCACCGCGGCGCAGATTTGGTCGATGTCGTCCGCGGTGGCGATCAGCGCGGGGCTGAAGCACAGGGTGTTGTTCTTGCCCGGTACAGAGCGATTGGTGACACCGATGATGACCCCTTGCGCGCCGCATTCGGCGACCACCTGCTGGGCCAGCTTCTCGTCCACCGGCTCCTTGGTTTCGCGGTCCTTAACCAGTTCGGCGCCAAGGAACAGCCCCTTGCCGCGCACGTCGCCGATCACCTGATGCTTGTCCATCAGGGCGCGCAGGTTGGTCATCATCCGCTCACCCATGGCGGTGCAGTTTTCCAACAGATTCTCATCCTCGATGATGCGCATGTTTTCCAGCGCCGCGGCGGGACCGGCGGTGCAGCCGCCAAAGGTGGAAATGTCGCGGAAGTAGTTCAGCGGATCCCCGGCGTCGTCCTTGAACATGTCAAAGACCTCCTCGGTGGTGACCATGCAGGCAATCGCCGCATAACCCGAGGCGACGCCCTTGGCCATGGTCACGAAATCCGGTTGGATGCCATACTGCTGATAGCCAAACCAGGTGCCGGTGCGGCCAACGCCGCAGACGACCTCGTCGATGTGCAGCAGAATGTCATACTTCTTGCAGATCTCTTGCACGCGCTCCCAGTAGCCTTCGGGCGCCTCGATCACGCCGCCGCCTGCGGTTACCGGCTCAAGGCACAGGGCGCCGACGGTTTCCGGGCCTTCGCGCAGGATGACCTCTTCGATCGCATCTGCGGCCGCGCGGCCGAAGTCGGCGCCGGACAGATGATCGAGCCCCAGCTCATGCTTGCGGTATTCCATGCAATGGGGCACCCGCACGAAATCCGGTGCAAAGGGGCCGTATTGCGCGTTGCGTTCATCCTGGCCGCCCGCCGACATCGCCGCCAGGGTGGAGCCGTGGTAGTCGCGGTCGCGGTACAGGATCTTCGTTTTTTTGCCGCCATATTTCTTGTGCGCGATCTGGCGCACCATCTTGAAGGCCTTCTCGTTCGCCTCGGAGCCGGAGTTGGTGTAATAGACGCGGCTCATGCCGGGCATTTTCTCGATCAGTTTCTCTGCAAACAGCGAGCCGGGGATGGAGCCTGCGGACTGGGCGAAATAGCACAGTTTCATCAGCTGGTCGTAGACCGCCTTGCACACGCTTTCGCGGCCATAGCCGACATTCACGGTCCACACCCCGCCAGATACCGCGTCAAGGAACTCCTTGCCGTTCTGATCCCAGACGCGCATGCCCTTACCCTCGACGATGATGCGGGGGTCGGTGGTTTCCAGCGCCTTGTGCTGGAGCAGGTGGTGCCAGATGTGGGCCTTGTCGGCCTCCACCACGCGGGAGAGATCGTTTTCGTTGAACGTGCCGTCCATGACATGTCCTTTCGGCGTTGAAGGTGAAACTGGGCGCCCGATGGGGCAGCTCTCTTACTGTAACACAAACGGCAAAATCGCGGGTTTCGTTAGGTCCAGTGACAGCGCTTGTTTAGGTCCAGCGCAGGCGGTTTGAAGCCAAAACTAAGAAAAGAACATATGTTCCGAAGTTGGCGACTTGAGAGCGTCTGTCCCGTTCTGCCAGTCTGCGCTGAGCCTGTGCGGTCTGTGCGCAGAGGCAAGCAGCGGAGAGCACTCGTGGCGGATTATGAACTGATGGTGGCCCCGAACGGGGCGCGGCGGCAGCGCAGCGACCATTCGCAGCTGCCGATCACGGAACAGCAGATGGCGGAAACGGCGGCGGCCTGTCGGGCCGCAGGTGCGCAGGCGCTGCATCTGCATGTGCGCGACGATGAGGGGCGGCATTCACTGGATGCCGGGCGCTACCGCTCGGCCATGGCCGCCGTGGCCGAGGCCGCGCCGGGGCTGGCGATCCAGGTCACCACCGAAAGCGCGGGGATCTATGGCGTGGCCGATCAGCTGGCCTGCCTGGAGTCGCTGCGCCCGGCGGCGGCTTCGGTTTCCGTGCGGGAAATGGCGCGCGAGCCGACTCTGGCAGCCCGCGCCTATGCGATGTGTGCCGAGGCGGGGACGCGGGTGCAGCACATCCTGTATGGTCCTGCCTGCGTGTCCCGGTTGCGGGCCTGGTACCGCGACGGCACCGTGCCGGGACATATGCGGGACGCGATCTTCGTGCTTGGCAGCTACCAGCCGCCAGGTCTTGCCCGGCCGGAGGCGCTCTCTGAGTTCCAAAACGGCGCGGTGGATCTGGACCTAAACTGGGCCGTGTGCGCCTTTGGTCGCCATGAACGGGCGTGCCTGCTGGCGGCCATCGCGGCAGGTGGGGATGCGCGAATCGGATTTGAGAATAACATCGAAACACCCGAGGGCGCGCTGCTGGCGGACAATGCCGCCTCGGTCGTCGCTTTCGTCCAGGCAGCACAGGCCCAGGGCCATAGGTTGAAGGAGTGCCGATCATGAGCCATGTCTTTCCACGCCACACCAAATCGGATCTGCCCACGGCTGTCGCAGGGGACGGCTGTTACCTGATCGATGCGGATGGCAAACGTTACTTTGACGGCTCCGGCGGAGCGGCCGTGTCCTGTCTGGGCCATTCCGACGCCGAAGTGATCCGGGCGGTGCAGGACCAGGTCGGCCAGCTGGCCTTTGCGCATACCGGTTTCATGACCTCTGAACCCGCAGAGGCGCTGGCGGATCTGCTGGTGGCCAATGCGCCGGGGGATCTGGATCGGGTCTACTTTGTCTCTGGCGGGTCCGAGGCGACCGAGGCGGCGATCAAGCTGGCGCGGCAGTACCATCTGGAGCGTGGCGAACCGCAGCGCCGCCACTTGATCGCGCGGCGGCAAAGCTACCACGGCAATACGCTGGGCGCGCTTGCGGCGGGCGGCAACGCCTGGCGGCGGCAGCAGTTTGACCCGCTGCTGATCGGTGTGTCCCACATCGCGCCCTGTTACGAGTACGTTGACCGTGCCGAAGGGGAAAGCAGCCACGACTACGGCCAGCGGGTGGCAGATGAGCTGGAGGCGGAGATCCTGCGCCTTGGGCCTGAAACGGTGATGGCCTTCATGGCGGAACCGGTGGTTGGGGCTACCAGTGGCGCGGTGCCGGCCATTGCGGGCTATTTCAAACGCATTCGCGAGATCTGCGACAAGTACGGCGTGCTCTTGATTCTGGACGAGGTGATGTGCGGCATGGGGCGCACGGGCCATCTGTTTGCCTGCGAGGCGGACGGGGTGGCGCCCGATATTCTGTGCATCGCCAAGGGGCTCGGGGCCGGCTATCAGCCGATCGGCGCGATGCTGTGCAGTCGGCAGATCTATCAGGCGGTCGTTCAGGGGTCCGGTTTCTTCCAGCACGGTCACACCTATATTGGCCACCCGGTCGCCACGGCGGCGGGGCGGGCCGTGGTGACTGCCTTGCTGGAGCGGGGTCTGGTGCAGCGCAGTGCCGAGATGGGCGACAAGTTGCAAGCGGCGCTGGTGGAGCGGTTCGGCGGGCACCCCAATGTGGGTGACATCCGCGGTCGTGGGCTGTTTCGCGGGGTAGAGCTGGTCGCCTACCGCGCAAGCAAGGCGCCGTTTGACCCGGCGCTGGGGGTGGCGGCAAAGATCAAGAAGGCGGCGTTTCAGGCCGGGCTGATCTGCTATCCGATGGCGGGAACGCGCGATGGTCAGAGTGGCGACCACATCCTGCTGGCGCCGCCCTTCATCATAACCGAGGACCAGATTGCCGAGGTCGTGGACAAGCTGGACCTGGCCTTGGCACAGAGCCTGCCGAAAGGCTGAGGTGCCGCGCGTGGCGGAGGCAGGCTGAGGCCTGCCTCGAGGCCTGGCCAGGTGCGTTAGTCGGCTTGGGATGCGGTCAGCTGTTCCAGAATGGCGGTGTAGTTCTCCACACCTTGCGCGCCGGTCACCAGGTGACAGCCCTCGAACACCATGGCAGGCACGCCGCGGATGCCCTGACGGGTCCAGAAGGCCTGCCGCTGACGCACGGTGTCTGCGTGTTCGCCGCTGTCCAGCGCCTGCTGCGCCGCGGCCTTGTCCAGGCCGACGCCCGCAGCGGTGGCGGCCAGAACCTTCGGGTCAGAGACATTCTGACCCTCGCTAAAATAGGCCCGCAGCAGCGCCAGTTTCATGTCATGGCCCTTGCCCTGCGTGTCCGCCCATTCAATCAGCTGATGGGCCTGAAAGGTGTTGTATATCCGCATGTCATCGGCAAAGCGGAACTCGAACCCCAGCGCCGTGCCGAGTTCGGTCAGCTGGCTGCGGATCTGCGCGGACTGCTCGGCCGTGCTACCGTATTTGGCGGCGATATGCTCGCGCAGGTTTTCGCCCTCCGGCACCATGTCCGGGTTCAGCTCAAACGGCTGCCAGTGGATGTCCAGCGCCACACCGGTCCGGCGGGCGGCGCGGGCCAGCTGGCCATGGCCGACGGCGCACCATGGGCAGACCACGTCAGAGATGATGTCAACGCGCAAACGGCGCGGGCTGGCGGTATCGGTCATGTATTTGTTGCCTTTGGGTCGGGGGGCTTTGACAGCATGCGCCCATATGTGGGGGCCGCGCGCGGGGGTGCAACTGGCCTGACGCGATCGTGACCCGCCGCGCAGGGGCAAGGCCGCTACACCGTCGTGGCAAATGGGTGCACGGCCGGTCATTCCCGCTTGAATTGTATCGCATCTTGGGGGACTGGGATGGCATGACGCAGATCCAGTGCCCAAATTGCGCAAGCCCGGTTTGCCCCGACGCCCCGGTGGTCAGAATGATGACCTGTGCCGCCTGCGGCAGCACCCTATATCTTGAGGACGCGCAGGCGCGGCAGGCGGGCGAACAGGGCGTGATGCACGATGCGCCAATGCTGTTTGGCCTGGGGGATCGGATCCGGCTGGGGCGGGTTCAGCTACGCCTGCTGGGGCATGCGCGGTTCTCTTATGGTCGCGGCTTCTGGGATGAGTTCTGGGCGCTGGACGCCAAGGATGCACCTTGCTGGGTGTCGGTGGACGAGGGCGACATCGTCCTGCAACGCAGCCTGACGGCGCGAGACTGGCCACGCTATGACGGCTATTTGGACCTGGGCAGCACGGTTGCCCACGATGGCCTGAATTTTACCGCGACCGAAACCGATGACGCCGAATGCGTCGCCCTGCGCGGCAGTTTCGACCACGCCCTGCTGGTCGGCGAACGCTATCGCTTTGTGAACCTGTTGGGGGATGACGGCAGCTTGTTGTCGGGCGAATTCCAGGGCGAGAGCCACGGCTGGTATCTGGGCCATTGGTTCGACCCGTTTGAGGTCGAGGTGCTGGCATGAGTCTGCACCCGGATCTGAAGGCAATCAACTGCACCTCCTGCGGGGCGGGACTGGATGTGCTGGGTGGCGGTCGGGTGACGGTGCATATCTGCCCCTATTGCGGCTCTGAGCTGGACGCCCAGGACAACTACCGTGCGCTGCGTCGGTTCAACGACATCGCCCGCCCGGACAGCCCGTTCTCCATCGGAATGCGGGGGCAGCTGTCCGGGGTGGACTACACCGTGATCGGCACGCTTCAGCACGAGGAGCGCTGGGGGGCGCGGACCTGGACCTGGATCGACCACCAGCTTTACTCCCCGACCCATGGCTATGCCTGGCTGACGCTGGAGGAGGGGCATCTGGTCTTCACCCGCCGCTATCGGCGGGCACAGTGGCTGTCGGTGCATCGGGTGGAGCGGTCTGAACACCGGCCTACGATCTATGTCGGCGGGCGCAAGTTCCACTATTACGACACGTCCACCAGTCGTATCACCTTTGCCGAGGGCGAATTCACCTGGTCCCCTAAAAAGGGTGAGAAGACGGTGACGGTCACCGCGCTGGCAGAGGACGCGATGCTGAGCTTTGCGCAGACCGGCAGCGAGCGGGAGGTCTGGCTGTCCGAGTATCTGTCGGTTGCGGACGTTAAGGCGGGTTTTGGCATCAAGACCGGGCTTGCGCCGCAGAGCGTGCATCCCTTGCAGCCCTTCAAGGCCGGGGCGAACTTCGGCTTCCTCAAAGGGGCGTCGGCGGCCTGCGCCGTTCTGTGCGTGCTCATCGGGCTGGGGATGCAGGGGCGGCCCGGGGATACCGCGCTGGAGCCGACTGTGCTGACCATATCCGCGCTGCCGACGGATTTGCCGGTGGAGGTGCGCGAGGCGGGTAAGCTGACCCGCATTCAGTTCAAGGGGGACACCTTCAACAGCTGGGCCTATGTCGGAGTTGAACTGACCGACCCGGAGGACCAGTCCGTGTTCCAAACCGGGCGAACGGTCGAGTATTATCAGGGCCGCGATTCCGATGGCCGCTGGACAGAAGGCGACAACAGCGCCCAGTTGGCCTTCCGTCCGCGGATGGCCGGAACCTACACGCTCAGTCTCGAGGTGGAGGAGAGCGGTCATTGGCCCACGCTCAGCTACCCGCAGAAGGGCGGCAACACCAAAGGGCAAGCTCTGAACAGGCTAACGGTCTCGGCGCAGTCGGGGCTGTCCTCCGGGCTGTATATGGGCGTTCTGGCGCTTGCGTTTGCACTCATGTCCGGGCAGGGCTTTCTGCGGGCCTGGCTGCACCGCAAAGCGCGCTGGCGCGGCAGCGACTGGAGCGATGAGGACTAAGCCATGAACCTGTTTCGCCTCATCTTTTTGCTGATGTCCGCCATCTCCATCGCCGGGACGGCCTATGTCTCATACCAGGGGTACGGCGGCGAGAGCCGCGACCTGGACAGATCCATCCGCGCCGCCAGCGGCGGGCGCATCGTGTACGGCAACGTCAAGTAACCGGGGGACCCCCATGGAATATTTCTCTGCCATCCAGGCCGCTGAACTGATCAGCACCATTTTCTACACCTTCATCGGCGTCGCACTGATGGGGGTGATCTGGAAAGTGATCGACTGGCTGACGCCGTTCCCGATCATGAAGGAAATCGAGCAGGACCAGAACATCGCGCTGGCGGTGCTGATCGGCTTTCTGTTCCTGTCCATTTCGATCATCATCGCGGCCGTCATCCTGTCATGACCGGCCCGGCTCCGGACAGCGGCAGCAGCGTCCGCCTGCGCGAGGCCTGGCTGCTGGCGGCGACCTTTCTGGTAGCTGTCTCGGGGCTAATCTATGAGCTGATCGCGGCGACGCTGTCGAGCTACCTTCTGGGCGATTCCGTACGGCAGTTCTCCCTGGTGATCGGGGTGTTTCTGTCGGCCATGGGGCTTGGCGCCTGGCTGTCACGGTTTGTTGGCGGCGCAATGGGCGGCTTTATCTGGGCGCAAATCTGTCTGGGCATGGCGGGCGGCTTCATGGCGCCTGCGATTTTCTTCTCCTATGCCTGGCTCGACAGCGTGTCGCTGCCTTTGTACGGGCTGCTGATCCTGGTCGGGACCCTGTCCGGTATGGAAATCCCGCTCATCGCGCGGGTGCTGAAACAGATCGGCGCGCCCGAATTCCGGTTCGAGAACGTCCTGAGCGTCGATTACCTCGGCGCGCTGGTGGCTTCGGTTGCCTTTCCGCTGCTGGTCATTCCGCGGCTGGGGCTGATGTCCGCCAGCCTCAGTTTTGGTGCGCTGAACCTCGGTGTTGCGGGGCTGTCGCTGTGGGTGTTCCGCGCGCAGGCCAGCCGCGCGCAGGTGCTGGTCTGGGCGGCGGTTTTCGCGGCAACGCTGGCGGGTCTGTGGCAGTCCGAACGCCTGGTCTCCGCGGCGGAGGCGGAACTGTTCGAGGATGACATCATCCTGTCCGAGGCAACGCTCTATCAGCAGATCACCGTCACCCGCTACAAGGACCGTGTGCGGTTGTTTCTGGATCATTCGATCCAGTTCGATACGCTGGACGAACACCGCTATCACGAGAGCCTGGTGCATCCGGCGATGGCGCAGGCGCCACGCCGCAAACAGGTTCTGATCCTGGGCGGCGGCGACGGTATGGCGCTGCGCGAGGTGCTGCGCTGGCCGCAGGTGGAGGCCGTCACGCTGGTCGACCTGGACCCGCGCGTGACACAGCTGTTCCGCGATCATTCGCAGCTGTCGACGCTGAACGGCGGCGCGCTGGCTGATCCGCGGGTGAGCATCCGCAACATGGATGCCTGGGCCTTTGTCGAGGGAAACGATCAGGTCTTTGACGTGGTGATCGCCGATCTGCCCGACCCCAAGACCCTGGCGTTGTCCAAGTTGTACACTCGGCAGTTCTATGGTGCGCTGATGGAACGTCTGGCCGCGCATGGCGTACTGGTCACACAGGCGGGATCACCCTTGTTTGCCCGCAGCGCCTTCTGGTCGGTGGTGCGTACGCTGGAGGCAACCCGCAATCCGGTGGCGGCGGAGGGTCTGCAAGTGCGGCCCTATCACGCCTACGTGCCCAGCTTCGGCGACTGGGGTTTCGTGATGGCCTCGCCCCAGCAGTTCCGGCCGCGCACACCGGCCTTCCCGAGTGGGCTGCGCTACCTCACCCCCGAGGTCTGGCGCGCGGCGCAGGTCTTTGGTACGGACACCGGGCCGGTCGCGTCCGAGGTCAACACGCTGCAGTCCCACGCGCTGGCGGGATATTATCAGGACGGCTGGGAGCAGTGGTTCGAATGACCCCTCGGTCTAGTGTGAAATTTGATCAAATCTTGCCAGGGCGGTCCGCGGCGGATATTCACCAGACGCATGAACTGCCGTGACAACAGGAAGGAATGCCCATGACGCCGCTTGCAGGTCTGAAGGTGGTCGAACTCGCCCGCATCCTGGCGGGTCCATGGATCGGCCAGTCGCTGGCGGATCTTGGAGCCGAGGTCATCAAGGTCGAAAGCCCGGATGGTGACGACACCCGCAAATGGGGCCCGCCCTTCATCGAGCGTGACGGCGACCGCAGTGCGGCCTATTTTTACGCCGCCAACCGGGGCAAATCCTGCGTCACCGCCGATTTTCGCACCGAGGAAGGCCGCCAGACGGTGATTGATCTGATCCGCGATGCCGACATCCTGATCGAGAACTTCAAGGTCGGCGGACTGGCAAAATACGGGCTGGATTACGACAGCCTTAGCAAGATCAACCCCCGGCTGATCTATTGTTCTGTCACCGGGTTTGGCCAGGACGGGCCTTATGCGGCGCGGGCGGGCTATGACTTTTTGCTTCAGGGCATGTCGGGGCTGATGTCGATCACCGGGGAACCCGATGGCCAGCCGCAGAAGGTGGGCGTTGCGATTACCGACATCGTGACCGGACTATATGGCAGCATCGGCATCCTTGCCGCGGTGGAGCAGCGCCACCGGACCGGGCGCGGGCAGCATCTGGACATGTCGCTGATGGACTGCGCGACTGCGCTGCTGGCCAATCAGGCGATGAACTATCTGGCGACTGGCAACAGCCCGGCGCGGCTGGGCAACGATCACCCCAATATCGCGCCTTATCAGGTGATGGCGGTGCAGGACGGCCATGTGATCCTGGCGGTGGGCAACGACGGTCAGTTCCAGCGGCTGTGTCAGGTACTGGAGCTGGCGCACGTGGCCGCCGATCCCCGTTTCCAGACCAACCAGCTGCGGGTCAGCAACCGCGAGGCGCTGACCGCTTTGCTGGCGCAGGCGCTGGCGGGGTGGACACAGGCCGGGCTGCTGGCAGCGCTGGAGGCGGCCACCGTGCCTGCCGGGCCGATCAACACCATCGGTCAGGCCTTCGACGATCCGCAGGTCCGCCACCGCGAGATGCAGATCGCGCCGGAGGGGGTGCCGGGGGTGCGCGGGCCGTGGAAATTCTCCGATGCAGAGCTGGCGCTGGACAAGACGGCGCCGAAACTACCAGACTGATCCGGATCCGCCGTGCCCAACGCCCGGCTGCGGCGCAACGCAACACAGGAGGCGGGCATGGCAGGTGCCTTTGACGTGATCGACACACACTGGATCCCGCTGCCGGACGGGCGGCGGTTGGCGGCGCGAACCTGGATGCCCGCGGGCGCCGGGCCGCATCCGGCGATCCTGGAATACCTGCCCTACCGCAAGGGGGATGGCACCGCGCCGCGCGATGCCACGACCCATCCGGTTTTCGCCGCTGAAGGCTATGTCTGCATCCGGGTGGACATCGCGGGCACCGGCGACAGCGAGGGGGTGTTCGACGATGAATATTCCGAGCAGGAGCTGTCCGACGGCGAGGCGGTGCTGACCTGGATCGCGGCGCAGGATTGGTGCGACGGCAATATCGGCATGATCGGCATCAGCTGGGGCGGCTTCAACGGGTTGCAACTGGCCTTTCGCCGCCCGGAGGCGCTGAAGGCGGTGGTCTCCGTCGCCTCCACCGTGGACCGCTATGCCGATGACATCCATTACATGGGCGGCTGTTTGCTGAGCGACAACGCCAATTGGGGCAGTCAGATGTTCGCCTATCAGTCGCGGCCCGCGGACCCGGCGCAGCGGTCGGATTGGCGGGCGGACTGGATCCGGCGGATCGAAGACATGCCCTTCATGGCGGCCGATTGGCTGCGGCAGCAGACACGGGGCGATTTCTGGAAACACGGATCGATCTGCGAGGACTGGTCGGCGATCGAGGCACCAGTTCTGGCGATCACCGGCTGGGCGGATGCCTATGTGAACGCGCCGCCTGCGATTGCCGCCAACCTGCGCGTTCCGGCCAAGGCGCTGATCGGCCCTTGGGAGCACCGCTATGCCCATATCGCCAAGCTGGATCCGGCAGATTTCCACGGCGAGGTGCTGCGTTGGTTCGATAAATGGCTGAAAGGCCGGGACAACGGCGCCGAGGCGTTGCCGGACTACCGCACCTTCATGCAGGAGCATTTCAACCCCTCAATGCAGAACAAACCGCGCCGTGGACGCTGGGTGGCGGAGGCGGCCTGGCCCTCCCCGAACGTGCAGGAACGTCGTTTGTATCTCAGCCAGGGCGGTCTGTCGGATCAGCCCGCCAGCGGCAGCGTCACGGTGCAGAACCCGGCGACCCTGGGGCAGGCCGCGGGCTATTTCTGTCCGGGCATGCGGTTTGACAACGAATTGGCTGGGGATCAGGCGGGCGACGACGCGCTGTCGGCCTGTTTCGACAGCGCACCGCTGACAGAGCCGATGCAGCTGCTGGGGCGACCGCGGCTGAAGGTGTCCTTCACCGTGGACCGGGCCGTGGCGCAACTTGTGGCGCGGCTTTGCGATGTCTCACCCGACGGGGTGTCGCAGCGGATCAGTTACAGGCCGCTGAACCTGTGCTGCCGCACCGGGTTTGAGACGCCCGCGCCGCTGGTGCCGGGCGAGGTCTATGAGGCTGAGATCGAACTGAACGAATGCGCCCATCATCTGCGTGCAGGTCATGTGCTGCGGCTGGCCCTGTCGACCTCCTATTGGCCGGTGGTCTGGCCCGCGCCGCAGGCGGCAGAGGTCACACTTCGTCTGAAAGACTGCGCCCTGCTGCTGCCAGAGCGGAAGGTGACCGAGGAAATCTCCCCACAAAACACCGGCGCGCCGCGGGATTATCCGACCTATGATGCCAGGCAGTTGCGGGCGCCGGGCGGCACGTCTGACACCACGACCGGCGTGGATGGCACGCTGATGCTCGACACGTTCGACGATTACGGCCTGGCAGAAGATCCGGCCAGCGGGCTCCGCGTCGGCAGCCATGTGACGATGCACTATGAAATTCACCCGGATGATCCGGCCTCGGCTGTCTTTGCCAGCAGCTGGAATTTCGCGTTTTCGCGCGCAGACGGCTGGCAGGTCTCGATCGATACGGAAAACCGAATGCACTGCGACCAGGAGAATTTCTACCTGTGGCGACGGGTGCGCGCCTATGAAGGCCCGGAGCAGCATGAGGTGGCGGTGCGCACGTGGCAGGAGGTGATTCCCCGCGGTTTGCTGTAGCCGTGGCGCGGGCGGGACATCGTGGCGGATGACGGTGAAATCCCGGCAGCTTTTCGGCAAGTTTTCAGCATTTGTCACGGTTCTGACATAGTGCGTTACTCAAAGCACACAGGCCCTTAACCATTTGGCTGCAAGGTGAAGCCTTGGTGAACTGCCGTTGCCCTTGCTGCGCCGGATCGGTCAGTAGTGTGGTTAATGAACGGTTAACAGTCAGAATTGAGGGCGACACAGTGCAGCTATCGGTTGTTGTGCCCTGCTACAACGAAGAAGAGTCGGTGCCGATGCTGGTCGACCGGCTTGTGCAGGCGATTGAACCATGGGCCGACGGGGCCGAGATCATCCTGGCGGATGACGGCTCCAGTGACGGAACCTGGGCCGCGATCGAGGCGGCGCATCGGCGCTATCCGGTGGTGCGTGGCATCCGGCTGTCGGCAAATCGCGGCCATCAGGTTGCCCTGACGGCGGGGCTGGAAGCCGCACGCGGCGCGCGGATCTTCATGCTGGATGCGGATCTTCAGGATCCGCCGGAAATCCTGCCCGACATGATGATGATGATGGATCGCGGGTATGACGTGGTCTATGGCCGCCGCGCCGAACGCCAGGGGGAGACCCTGTTCAAAAAGGCGAGTGCCTATCTGTTCTATCGCTTTCTCAACACTCTGTCGGATGTAGACATTCCCAAGGACACCGGCGATTTCCGGCTGGTCAGCCGCCGCGCGCTGGATGCGGTGCTGGCGATGCCGGAACGGGCGCGGTTCATCCGCGGCATGTTCGCCTGGGCGGGCTATAGGCAGATCGGCCTGGAGTATGTGCGCGATGCACGGGTGGCCGGGGTCACCAAATACCCGTTCCGGGCGATGCTGCGATTTGCCACCGACGCGCTGACCGGGTTTTCCACCAAACCGCTGAAAATGGCGACCCGGCTCGCCTTCCTGAGCCTGTATGTGACCTTCCTGATGGCGGTCTATGTCTTCCTGTCGCTGGTGCTCTACAATACGGCGCCGGGCTGGGCGTCGATGCTGCTGGCAATTTCGTTCTTCTCCGGCATCCAGCTGCTGACGCTGGGCATCATGGGGGAATACATCGGCCGCCTCTATATGGAGAGCAAGCAAAGGCCGATGTATTTTCTGGCTGAGGAAACCGGAACAGAAGGTCGGTGCGCTGCGGTGCAGGACACGCCTGCAACGCTGCACAAGGAAGCCTCGTGACCATGTCGGACCTTGGCCAGATGATGCGGTTTGCCACTGTGGGGGGAAGCGTCGCGGCGCTGTATGTGCTGGGATATACGGTGCTGCTTGCATCCGGGATGGCCCCGCTGCTCGCCAATGTCCTCGCCTTTCTGGCGGCGGTGATCGTGCAATATGTGCTGCAAACCAGCTGGACCTTCCGCCGCCCGCTGGGGCTGCCCGATCAGATGCGGCGGTTCGCCTGCACGATTGCGGCGGGCCTTCTGGTGTCGGCCCTGGTGACCGGCGTGCTTGGCCCTGCGTTGGGCTGGGCTGGCTGGCTCTCGGCTGCGGTGGTCGCGGTCCTGCTGCCCGTACAGAATTATGTCATCTTTCGCCTCTGGGTCTATTCCGTGGCCGGTTGAAACAGAACGGAGACACCATGTCCCACATCTATTCCAATGCCTTCTACGACTATATCGACCGCGGCGCGCGCAGTTCGGCGCAGGCGATGATCTCGGTTGTGCAGCCCCGCCTGCGGGCGCAAAGCGTGCTTGATCTCGGCAGCGGCCGCGGTGTCTGGCTGGGGGAATGGCTAAAGGCGGGGGTGACCGACGTCGCAGGGGTTGACGGCGATTATGTCGACCGCACAAGGCTGTCGATCCCGCGTGACAGTTTTCATGCGGCCGATCTGACCAAACCCTTTGACCTGGGGCGCAAATTCGATCTGGCCCAAAGCCTGGAAGTGGGGGAGCACCTGCCCGAGGTCGCTTCGGCCACGCTGGTGGAGAGCCTGACGCGCCATGCAGACCGGGTGCTGTTCTCAGCCGCGGTGCCGGGGCAGGGGGGCGAATGTCACATCAATGAAAAACCTCTGTCCTTCTGGCAACAGCTGTTCGCCGAGCGCGGCTACAGCGCCTATGATTTTGCCCGCCCGCATCTAAAGCACATGGAGGGGCTGGAGCCCTGGTATTGCTACAACACGGTGCTCTACGTCAACGCTGCGGGCCGCGCGGGCCTGCCGCAGGAGGTTCTGGCAACGGAAGTTCCTGCCGGGCAGCCGGTGCCGCTGGCGGGCAGCCTGGGCTGGCGGATGCGACGCGGCGTCGTGTCGCTGATGCCGCGCGGCATGGTCACGCGGATCGCCCAGATGCGCGCGACGGTGCTGGCGCGCCAGGCGCAGCGCCAGCAAGAGGCGGGCCTGTGAGCCTGACCGCTGCGGAAACGGTTGCTGTGGCCCGGTCACAAGGCACCTCGCGGTTGCTGGTCACGGTGGCGGCGATCTTTGTGGTGCTCCTGCTGACGGCGGCGTTCCAGCTGCCGGATCCGATGCTGCGACATGACGATTACCCGGCCCTGCTGGCGGATCCCTCGCTGTTCTACACCAAGACGCTGACCGAAGGGCGCTGGGTCAACTACCTGTGGCACCTTCGCGGCGTGGTGACACCGGCCTGGCTGAATTATCTGGCCTACCAGCTGTTGTGGGCTGTCTATCTGGGGTGCCTGGTCCACATGGCCCTGGGGCGCGACGCGGCGATCTGGCAGCGGGTGATGGTGGCACTGATTGCCGGGCTTGCCCTGCCTTGGGTGCTGATCTCGCTGTGGTTCAACACGTTGCTGCTCGGCTTGGCGATCGTTGCCCTTTATGCTTGGCTTACCACCCGGCTGAGCGCGCAGCGCTGCCGCTGGCTGATGCTGCTGTTCGTGCCGGTGTCGCTGATGGCCTATACCACCTATCCGTTCCTGATCCTGGCGCTGCACCTGACGCGGGCGGATACCGCCAGATCGCTCCGCGACCTGGCCGGGCTGCTGGGGCTGTTTGTCGCCAGTTTCGCGCTGGGTATGCTGGCGATCTATGCGCTGAACTATGCTGCCCACGGGGTGTTCGGCGTCCCGATGGCAGACTGGCGCAATCCCAGGCCGGTCACCGATCTCGCCTCGGCGCTGGCGAATGGCAAGCTGGCGCTGGGGTATCCGGCCGCGTTGGTTTTGAAAGGGGCCTACAACAACGCGGCGCTGGCGCTGTTCCAGTTCGGGTTGCTTGTGGTTGCCGTCTGGACGGTGCTGCGCCGGGACATGTGGCGCGGGCTGTACATGCTCAGCGGTGCGGCGCTGGGGCTGGGGCTGATCTGCTTGCAGGTGATCCGCAGCGGCATTGATATGCCGGTGCGCTCGGGCGGGTTTCTGTGGTTGTACGGGGCCGTGTTCCTGGGCCTGTTTGCGCTCTCGCTACAGGGCGCGGGGCGCGCGCGGCTCAGCCGGAACCTGTTGTTCACGGTGACGGCGCTGTCGGTGGTCTTTGCCGGGATGACGCAGTATTTCGTCTCCGACTGGCATCGTGTCAGCCGCGTGATGGCGGCTGCACTGGGCGCAGGGCCGGGACCGGTCTATGTAACCGGCACCTATCTGTCGCTGGAGGCGGCGCGCAAGTCGGACCTGCAAAAGGACCAGTCGGTGATCTTCCGGCTGCACCACCTGACCGGCCGCCCCATCGTGATGTGCGAAAGCCAGCCGCAGGACTGCGCGCACCTTCCGAATGCACTGCGCGCCGGGTTGCAGGATGGCAGCAGCGCCTTTGCGGTGCGCCAGATCGACGGCGGAACGGTGCTGATGCTGTCGCCGGTTGCCCTGCGCGATGCCAAACTGCCCGCCGCTGAGCCATCGCAATAGGCCATTCGGCCCGCGGCGTGTTCCGGCGGGCCTGCTGTCAGAAATCAAGGCCGAGGTCGAGGGTGCGCGCGGAATGGGTCAGCGCACCGGAGGAAATGTAGTCCACCCCGGTGGCCGCGACTTCGGCGATTCTCTCCAGCGTCATGTTGCCAGAGGCCTCGGTCACCAGATGGCCACGGGCCATGTCTACTGCCTGTGCCAATGTCGCCGTGTCCATATTGTCCAGCAGCACCACATCGGCGCCACCAGTGGCGATCACCTGTTCCAGCTGGTCCAGGGTGTCGACCTCGATTTCCACTCTCATCATGTGGCTGGCGCTGGCCTTGGCGGCGGTCAACACAGCCTCGACACCGCCTGCGGCGGCTATGTGGTTGTCCTTGATCAGGATCGCATCCGACAAGCCAAAGCGGTGGTTGAAGCCACCGCCGTGCAGCACAGCCTGCTTTTCCGCAATGCGCAGCCCCGGTGTGGTTTTCCGAGTGCAGGTGATGCGGGTGGCGGTCCCCGCGGTCTGGGCCACGAAACCGGCGGTCAGGGTGGCGATGCCGGTCAGCCGACCTGCGAAGTTCAGCGCCACCCGCTCCGCGGACAGGATCGCGGCGGCGGAGCCTTCGATGGTCATCAGCGTATCGCCTTGGGCGCAGGGGCTGCCGTCGTTCAGAAAGGTCTCCACCTTCAGCCCGGCATCAATCAGGTGAAAGGCGATGCGGGCGATCTGCATGCCGGAGACCACACCCGCATCGCGCGCGTTCAGCCGCGCCTGGTAGGTGGCGCTGGCGGGGATCACGGCGCGGGTGGTCACATCGCCGTTCTGGCCAAGGTCTTCCATCAGCGCGGCGCGCACCATGGGTTCCAGGATCAGGTCAGGCAGGCTGGCAAACGGGTGGGTCATTGTTGGTCCTCTTGCGCCCGAGCGCGGATTGCCAGGGCTTCGGTCAGTGTAATGCGGGTGCGCTGGGCCTGGGCCGGATCGGCGTCGGGGAAGTCGTCGCGAAAGTGGCCGCCGCGGCTTTCCTCGCGGGCCAGCGCAGCGGCGGCAATCAGGGTTGCGGTGCCGCACATGTTAACGAAGTTTTCGTCGCCGGCCTGTTCGGCCTCCAGCCGCGCGAGGGTGGCCAGCGCCCGGCGCAATCCGGTGCCGTGGCGGCGGACACCAACCAGATCGGTCATTGTCGTGCGCAGGTCTGCCACGGCCGCGGCGTCCATCGGCTGGCCACCATCGGGAAATTGCGGTGTCACCTCGGGCAGGGGGCGGTCTGCGGTTGCAATCCCGCCCAGTTGGTCTGCGATGTCCTGCGCGGCGGTGCGGGCATAGACCAGCGCCTCCAGCAGCCCGTTGGAGGCCAGACGGTTGGCCCCGTGCAGCCCGGTTGAGGAGGCCTCGCCACATACCCAGAGGTTGGCGAGCGTGGTGCGCCCCTGCATGTCGGCCTCAACGCCGCCCATGTGGTAATGGGCGGCAACAGCTACCGGGATAGGCTCGGCCACCGGGTCAATGCCCGCGCGGGCGCAAGTCTGTGCCACGGTGGGAAATCGGTTCAGGACGTCTGCACCCAGTGTCGCACGGGTGTCGAGCATGGGGCGGCGACCGGCCTGCGTTTCGGCAAAGATGGCGCGGGCGACGATGTCGCGCGGGGCCAGCTCGGCGTCCGGGTGAACTTGCAGCATGAATCGCGTGCCATCGGCGTTTATCAACACGGCCCCTTCGCCGCGCAGCGCCTCGGTTGCCAGGGGTGCTGGATCCTCGCCGATGTCAAAGGCGGTGGGGTGGAACTGCACGAATTCGGGGTCCGCCAACCGCGCCCCGGCACGGGCGGCAAGCCCGATCACCTGGCCGCGAATGCGGGGCGGGTTGGTGGTGTGGGCATAAAGCCCGCCGGAGCCGCCCCCGGCCAGCAGCACTGCTGGTGTGCGGATCAGCACCGGAGCAGAGGGGGCATCTGCACGGCTGATCCAGACACCGCTGACGCCGCGCGCGTCGGTCTCCAGCCGGACGGCCTGGGTGTTTTCCAGCACCTGCACCGTATCGGCGGCCCGCACCGCAGCAATCAGCGCCTCCATGATCCGGTGACCGGCCTGGTCGCCCTTGACCCGCACCACGCGGGCGGCGGAATGGGCAGCCTCGTGGTTCATCACGTAGTTGCCCGCCGCGTCGCGATCGAACGGTGTGCCCAGCTCCGTCAGGTCCAGTATATGATCGCGGGCCAGGCGGGTCACCATCGCCGCGACCCTCGCATCGACCGTCCCGGCGCCTGCCTTTTGGGTGTCGGCGGCATGGGCCTCGGGGCTGTCCGGCTGCGCCATCGCGGCGGCGACGCCGCCTTGCGCCCAGGCGGAGCTGGCGCCCTGGCCCAGCGGTTCGGGCGAGATAACCAGCACCGGCCGCGGCGCCAGTTCAAGGGCGGCATAAAGTGCGCCCAGCCCGGCGCCCACAATGACGATGCGGCCGGTGTCCAGCACCCGTCAGATGCCCAGTTTGCGGCTGAGGTCGATCATTCGCTGCACCGCGATGCGGGCTTTCTCGGCCACCGCCGGGTCCACCTCGACCGGCTCTGTCATTGTGTGCAGCGACCACAGGATCTTTTCCAGCGTGATCTTTTTCATGTAGGGGCACATGTTGCAGGGGCCGACGAATTCGACCTCGGGCAGCTGGTCCGCGATGTTGGACGCCATCGAACACTCGGTGATCAGTAGCGCTTTCTCCGGCTTTTCATCGGTCACGTATTTCACGATGCCGCTGGTCGAGCCGGAGAAGTCGGCCTCGGCCACCACGTCGGGCGGGCATTCGGGATGCGCGATCAGACGGGTGCCGGGATTCCACTCGCGGAAATCACGCAGGTCGCTGGCGGTGTATTGCTCATGCACGATGCAGGAGCCTTCCCACCAGACGATGGTCTTTTCCGGCACCAGCTTGGCGATGTTCTGCGCCAGATACTGGTCCGGGGTCATGATGATGGTGTCTTCTTCCATCGCGGCCACGATCTGCGCCGCGTTCGACGACGTGCAGCAGATGTCCGACGCCGCCTTCACCTCGGCGGTGGTGTTCACATAAGTCACCACCGGCGCGCCGGGATAGCGGCGGCGCATCTCTTCCACACCTTCGGCAGTAATGCTTTCAGCCAGCGAGCAGCCGGCCTCCATATCGGGGATCAGCACGGTCTTTTCCGGGCTCAGGATCTTGGAGGTCTCGGCCATGAAATGCACGCCGCATTGCACGATCACGTCAGCCTCGACCTGGGTCGCCTCGATCGCCAGTTGCAGGCTGTCACCCACCACGTCGGAAATTCCGTGGTAGATCTCTGGCGTCATGTAATTGTGCGCCAGAACCACTGCGTTGCGCTGTTTCTTCAGCTCCAGGATCGCGGCGACATAGGGCGCATGGGTGGCCCATTCGATCGGGTTCACCACCCGGTCCATCCGCGCATAGACATCGGCCATCTTCTCGGCCAGCGCCGGATTGGGGGCCAGATCGTAGTGGGTGGCGAGCTGATCCCGCATGGATTGCAGGTCGAACATGGCGTATCCTCAAGATTGCGTCCGGGGGGGCACTTTGGCCGCGGTTTGTTTCATGTTCGCATGCCGCACGCAAGCGCAGTGGCCAGAATTAGGCACCAAATGCGGTGATTTGGCACGTTGGGAGCCGATAGGAGGCCGCGCCCGCCCGCCGGGGTCCGGGAAAGTGACGCAGGGACAGCCGGAGTGCCGTTTTTTGCTACCCGAATGTCCCGTCCTGTGGTTGGAACAGGCTCAGGCCGTGATAGATGCGGCAGAAATTGGGACCGCAGGGGCAAGACCGGGCGCGATGGGTGATTTGTGGGCAGGACTGGGCCAGGCTTTCTGGCTGCTGGTGACGCTGGATGCGGATCTGGTGGAGATCACCCTGCGGTCGCTGCGGGTGACGTTGACGGCCCTGGTCATCGCCTGTGCCATCGCGCTGCCGCTGGCGGCCTTTCTGGCGGTGCGCCGGTTCCGGCTGCGCCGCGCCACGATTGCGGTGCTGAACGCGTTGATGGGGCTGCCGCCGGTGGTGGTGGGGCTGGTGGTCTATGTTTTCCTGTCACGGGCCGGACCGTTTGGCGTCTTTGGCCTGCTGTTCACCCCGACGGCGATGATTGTTGCGCAGGTTATCATCGTGGTCCCCTTGGTGGCCTCTGTCGCGCATCAGTCCCTGCGTGAGCTGTGGAGCGATTACCACGATTTGCTCATTTCGATGAACGCCACCCAGTTCCAACGCATCAAGGCGCTGCTGTGGGATGGGCGGCGGGCGCTGCTGACGGCGGCGCTGGCGGGCTTTGGCCGCGCCATCGGCGAAGTCGGCGCAATCATGGTGGTGGGCGGCAACATCGACCATGCGACGCGGGTGCTGACCACGGCGATCGCGTTGGAGACGGGCAAGGGCGAATTTGCGATGGCGCTGGGGCTGGGCTTTGTGTTGATCGCGCTGGCGGTGGCGGTGAACCTTGCAATCCACTGGCTGGGCCGGACTGAGAGCGAGGGTCGCTGGTGATGCAGATGTTCCCTCTTGTGGTCCAGGGCGCCTGCGTGCGCCGCCGGGGCAAGCTGCTGGTCGGGCCGGTGGATCTGACGCTGGGCGGCCAAGGCAGCGCCATCGTGATCGGCCCCAACGGTGCGGGCAAGACCACGCTGCTGAAGATGTTGCACGGCATCGTGCGGATGCGGGACGGCAGCCTCGACTGGGCCTGCCCGCTGGCGGAGGCGCAGAAGCATCAGGCCTTCGTGTTCCAGACCCCGGTGATGATGCGCCGCACGGTGATCGAGAACATTGCCTATCCGCTGCGCTTGACGGGCATGGCCCGCCGCGACGCCCGCGCCCGCGCCGCCGATTGGGCCGCGCGGGTGGGGTTGGGCGACATTCCGGAGCGGCAGGCTACCAATCTGTCGGGCGGAGAGCGGCAGAAACTGGCGCTGGCCCGCGCCTTGGTGCGCGAACCGCAGGTGCTGTTCCTGGATGAACCCTGTGCCGCGCTGGACGGCCGCGCCACCCGCGAGATCGAGGAGATCCTGACCCGCGCCGCCGCCTCCGGCACCCGGCTAATCATGTCGACCCACAACATGGGGCAGGCACGGCGGCTGGCGGATGAGGTGATCTTTGTCCTTGGCGGGCGCATTCACGAATTCGGCCCGGCAGGTGATTTTTTTGCCGGGCCGCAAACCGCGCAAGCGCGCGCATTTCTGAACGGAGATATTGTAGAATGAAACAGCTGATTATGAGTGCGGTTGTCTCGCTGGCAATGGCCTCGGCCGCGCTGGCTGAAGAGATGAAGATGGCGGTCACCACCTCCTTCCACAACTCGGGCCTGGCTGAGATCCTGCTGCCGGAAATCAAGGCGGACCTCGGTCTGGACGTACAGCTGCTGGTGGTGGGCACCGGACAGGCGATCCGGCTGGGCGAAGCGGGTGATGTGGATGCGATTCTGGTGCATTCCAAAGCCGCCGAGGAAAAGTTTCTGGCGGGCGGAAACGGCACCCACCGGCGCGAGATCATGTATAATGATTTTGTCTTTATTGGCCCCAAGGCAGATCCTGCGGGCGCCGCGGATGCCGCCAATGCCGCCGCCGCCCTGCAAAACATTGCGGACGCCAAGGCTGCCTTTGTCAGCCGCGGCGACGACAGCGGCACCCACAAAAAAGAGCTGAGCCTGTGGTCCGCAGCCGGGCAGACGCCTGATGGTTTCGGCGACTGGTATCGCGCCGTCGGGGCCGGGATGGGTGCAGCACTGAACACCGCCGCTGGCATGGATGCCTATATCATGTCGGACCGTGCGAGCTGGCTGAACTTTGGCAACAAGGGGAATTTGGCGCTGCTGTTTGCAGGCGATCCGGTGCTGTTCAATCAGTATGCCTACCTGCCGGTGAACCCGGAAAAACACCCCCATGTGAAGCACGATCTTGCGATGCAACTGGAGATCTGGCTGGTCTCCGACAAGGCAAAGACGCTCATCGACGGCTACCAGATCAACGGTGAAACCCTGTTTGTTTTCAACGCCGAGCAGTAAGCTCTGCCCTGGCAGAACGCAGCCCCCGCCATTCGGCGGGGGCTTTTTGGCGCCGGTGTCCATCCGCGCCGCCTCAATCCGCGCCGCTTCAATCCTCGCCGCCGACGGTCAGGGTGACCCGGTCGCCGGCAAACCAGGTCCGCCCGAACTCCACCGGTGTGCCCGCACTGTCGACGCTGATTGAGGTGGTGCGCAGGATCGGCGCGCCCTCGCTGATGCGCAGATGCAGCGCTTGGGTGGCGGTGGCCAGCTTAGCGGTGATGCGGGTTTCCAGTCGGGTGTAATCCGCCACACCGCAGCGTTTCAACGCCGCGGTGATAGAGGTCTCCTCGCGCAGCGCCGCGCAGAGGTCGGGCAGGTGTTCCGCCGGAAACACCGCCTGGGCCAGCGCCACTGGCTGGCCATCGGCCAGTGACAGCCCGTCATAGACATGCACCGGATCGCCGGGTGCCAGCCCCAGCGCCTCGGCCTCGCGCACACCTGCGGCGCGGGTTTCCAGCATCAGCACCTCCTTGGCCGGGGTGCGTCCCTCCCGCGCCAGGTTCTGGTGAAAGCGCACCCGTTTGCCAATCGGGTAATCGGTGGGCCGCGCGGCCACGAACACCCCGGCCCCACGGCGCGCATGCACCAGGCCCTGCGCGGCCATCTCAGCCAGCGCCCGGCGCACCGTGTGGCGGTTGACCCCAAAGCGCGCCGACAGTTGCGCCTCGGCAGGCAACTTGGCGCCGGTGTCATAGCGCCCCTGCGCAATGTCGTCTGTCAGGGCGATGGCAATGGATTTCCAAACCGGGGTGCGGGCCATGTCACGGAACTTTCACAAGACTCAGATTGCGCCGCTGCGGGAGGCTCGGCTAGTATTTGTCTAGTTGTATAGTTGAAGTAGACAACCCGGCCAAGAGGCTTAGACAGATGAACACGAAAATTTCCGCACAGGACCGCAAAGGCTGGATGAGCCTTCTGGCCAGTGCAGACGAGGCCCGGCTCGCTGAGCTGTGGCAGGGCTACGGCGCCGATCCGGCCTGCGAGTGGCTGCGCCCCCCGGAGGCGGGTGGCGTGATGGTGCGCGGCCGGATGGGCGGCAGCGGCGCGCCGTTCAACCTCGGCGAGATGACGGTCACCCGCTGCGCGCTGGTGCTGGCGGATGGCACTGCGGGCCATGGCTATGTGCAGGGGCGCAGCAAGGCCAAGGCCGAAATCGTCGCCAAGATCGACGCGCTGATGCAGACCGGTGCGGCGGACGACCTGCGCGCCGCTGTTCTGACACCGCTGGCCGCAGAGCGCGTGGCCCTGAAGGAGGCCCGCGCCGCCAAGGCCGCGGCCACCAAGGTCGAATTTTACACCATGGTCCGAGGAGAGGACTGATGCAGGCACAGACCCGAAACACGGTCTATGGCGGTGGTTTTGCCAATCCGCCGGTGGACTCGGCGCATGGTTTTCGCGCCGCCATGAATGCCATGGCACGCCCTGGCAAGATCCAGCGGATCAGCGGTGCGACCCCGCCTGCCGGTATCTCGCCCGCGGCCGGCTGCTTGCTGCTGACACTGTGCGACCCGGAAACCGGCGTCTATCTGGCACCGGATGTGGACAGCGAAGACCTGCGCGGCTGGCTGACCTTTCACACCGGCGCGCCGGTTGTGGCGGCCGAACAGGCAGATTTTGCCCTCGGGGGCTGGGTGGCCCTAATGCCGCTGGAGCGTTTTCGCATCGGCACCGCGGAATACCCCGACCGCTCGGCCACGCTGATCGTTGAGATGCCCAGTCTGGATGCGCCCAATGCGCAGTTGCAGGGGCCGGGGATCAAGGACAGCGCCCATCTTGCGCTGCCCGAACTGGACGCATTCCAGCGCAATGCGCTGCTCTATCCGCTGGGTGTTGATTTCTTTTTCACCTGCGCCGGGTCCGTCGCGGCCCTGCCGCGTTCCACCCAGATCAGCGCCGAGGATTAAGCCATGTATGTTGCAGTAAAAGGCGGCGAGCAGGCAATTGACAATGCCCATGCCTGGCTGGCCGAAGAGCGCCGCGGCGACACGTCCGTGGCAGAGCTCAGCCTCGCCCAGATCCGCGAGCAGATGAGCCTCGCATTAAACCGGGTGATGGCCGAAGGTTCGCTGTATGATCCCGACCTCGCGGCGCTGGCGATAAAGCAGTCGCGCGGAGACCTGATTGAGGCAATTTTTCTGATCCGCGCATATCGCACCACGCTGCCACGCTTTGGTTATACGCAGCCGGTGGACACGGGTGCCATGGCCTGCGACCGGCGTATCTCGGCGACCTTCAAGGATGCGCCGGGCGGGCAGGTGCTGGGGCCGACATTCGACTACACCCACCGGTTGCTGGATTTCAAACTGGCCGCCGATGGCGAGGTGCCCGCCGCCCCGGTGGCAGAGCCACGCTGCGAATCCACGCCGCATATCACCGAGTTTCTGCAAGGCGAGGACATCATCGAGCGCGAGCCAGCCTCGGACGCGGAGCCGGGCGATCTGACCCGCGAGCCGATGGCCTTTCCGGCTGGGCGGGCGGTGCGGTTGCAATCGCTGACGCGCGGCGATGAGGGTTTCATCCTTGGCATGGCCTATTCGACCCAGCGTGGCTATGCGCGCAACCACGCCTTTGTCGGTGAGCTGCGCATCGGCACCGTACCGGTGGAGATGGAAATCCCCGAGCTGGGCTTTGCCATCGAGATTGGCGAGATCGAGCTGACCGAATGCGAGACGGTGAACCAGTTCAAGGGATCGAAAACCGTGCCGCCGCAGTTCACCCGCGGCTATGGTCTGGTGTTCGGCCAGTCAGAGCGCAAATCCATCGCCATGGCGCTGGTCGACCGCGCCCTGCGCTGGGAGGAGCTGGGCGAGGACAACGTCGGCGCGGCCGCGCAGGATGAGGAATTTGTTCTGAGCCACGCCGACAACATCCAGGCCACCGGCTTCCTGGAGCATATCAAGCTGCCGCATTACGTCGATTTCCAGTCAGAGCTGGAGCTGGTCCGCAAACTGCGCCGCGAGGCCGCAGAACTGGCGGAAAACTTTTCAGCACAGGAGGCTGCGGAATGAGCGACTACAACTTTGCATACCTAGACGAACAGACCAAGCGGATGATCCGCCGGGCGATCCTCAAAGGTTTGGCGGCGCCGGGCTATCAGGTGCCCTTCGCCAGCCGCGAGATGCCGATGCCCTATGGTTGGGGCACCGGCGGCGTGCAGGTCTCGGCCGCAACGCTGACGCCGGACGACACGCTGAAAGTGATCGACCAGGGCGCAGATGACACCACCAACGCGGTGTCGATCCGCAAGTTCTTTGAACGCACGGCAGGCGTGGCCACGACGGAAGAAACGACAAAGGCCAGCGTCATCCAGACCCGCCACCGCATCCCCGAGGCCGAGCTGAACGAGGATCAAATTCTCGTCTATCAGGTGCCGATCCCGGAGCCGCTGCGCTTCCTTGAGCCGCGCGAAACCGAGACCCGCAAGATGCACGCCTTGCAGGAATACGGGCTGATGCACGTGAAACTCTACGAGGACATCAGCCAGCATGGCGCCATCGCCACCGCCTATGCCTATCCGGTCAAGGTCGAGGGGCGCTATGTAATGGATCCCTCGCCGATCCCGAAATTCGACAACCCCAAGATGGAGATGGCCGCGATACAGCTGTTCGGTGCAGGCCGCGAGCAGCGCATCTATGCGGTGCCACCCTATACCCAAGTGGTCTCTCTGGACTTCGAGGACTACCCGTTCGAGGCCAGCAAGGCCGACCATCCCTGCGACCTGTGCGGGGCAGAGGACAGCTATCTGGATGAGGTGATCCTGGATGATGCGGGCAGCAGGATGTTTGTCTGCTCGGACACCGATTATTGCCGCGCGCGGCGCGAGGCGGGCCACAGCGGCCGCCTGGGAGAGGAGGCAGCGTGATGACACCCTTGCTGCAAGTGAAGAATGTCGCCAAGATGTATGGCGCGCGCATCGGCTGCACCGACGTCAGCTTTGACCTGTACCCCGGTGAGGTGATGGGCATTGTCGGCGAAAGCGGCTCTGGCAAGTCGACGCTGCTGAACAGTCTTGCGGGCCATCTGACCCCGGACCGCGGGGAGGTGATCTTTGACACCCGCGTAGACGGGCCGGTAGATACCGTCACCATGTCGGAACCGCAGCGGCGTATGCTCAGCCGGACCGACTGGGCCTTTGTGCATCAGCACGCCCGCGACGGGCTGCGGATGTCGGTCAGCGCCGGTGGCAACATCGGTGAACGCCTGATGGCGGTGGGTGACCGCCATTACGGGTCAATCCGCGAACGCGCCGCTGATTGGTTGGGCCGGGTGGAGATCGCCGACAACCGCATTGATGACCGCCCCTCAGCCTTCTCCGGGGGCATGCAGCAGCGACTTCAGATCGCCCGAAATCTGGTGACCGGACCACGGCTGGTGTTCATGGATGAACCAACCGGCGGGCTGGATGTCTCGGTGCAGGCACGGCTGCTGGATCTCTTGCGCGGACTGGTGCGCGAGATGGGGCTGAGCGCGATCATCGTCACCCATGACCTGGCTGTGGTGCGGCTGCTGGCGGACCGGTTGATGGTGATGAAAGACGGCCATGTGGTTGAAAGTGGGCTGACCGATCAGGTGCTGGATGACCCCCAGCACGGCTATACCCAGCTGCTGGTCTCCAGCGTGCTGCAAGTCTGAGAGTGGCGAGATGATTGAACTGAACAACGTGAGCAAGAGCTTTACTCTGCACAATCAGGGCAGCGCGGTGATCCCGGTGATGGAGGGCGCCAGCCTGCATGTGAAACCGGGCGAATGTGTCGGGCTGACCGGTGCGTCGGGGGCGGGCAAATCCACCCTGATGCGGGTGATCTACGGCAACTACCTGGCCGCCTCTGGCAGCGTCATGGTTGGCGGCACCGATGTGGCCCGGGCCGAGCCGCGCGAGATCCTGGAGCTGCGCCGCCACACCCTAGGCTATGTCAGCCAGTTCTTGCGGGTGGTGCCACGGGTCGCCACGCTGGACGTGGTGGCTGAGCCGCTCTTGGCGGTTGGCACCCCGATTGAGGTCGCCCGCGACAAGGCCGCCTCCCTGCTGGCCAAGCTGAACATTCCCGAACGGCTGTGGGGGCTAAGTCCCACCACCTTTTCCGGGGGAGAGCAGCAGCGGGTCAACATCGCCCGCGGCTTTGCGCATGACTACCCGGCGCTGCTGCTGGACGAACCCACCGCCAGCCTGGACGCACAGAACCGGGCCACCGTGTTGGGGCTGATCGAAGGCGCAAAGGAACGCGGCGCGGCGATCATCGGCATCTTCCACGACGAGACAGCGCGCGAACAGGTCTGCGACCGGTTCATCGATGTCTCTGCCTTCACACCGCGGGCTGCGGCATGACCGGGCGCACAGCGACAGGCCCGGTGATTGCCGTGGTGGGTCCGTCCGGCGTCGGCAAGGACAGCCTGATGTCGGCGCTCGCGGTCTCGGGACCAAACCTGCGCATCATGCGGCGGGTGATCACCCGCGCGCCCGAAGCGGGGGGCGAGGATTACCAGCCCGTCAGCGTGCCTGAGTTTTCGGCGCTGTCGGAAAGCGGTGTCTTCGCGCTGCAATGGCAGGCGCATGGGCTGCACTACGGCATCCCGCGCGATATCGAAGGGCTGCGGCAGGGCGCGGGCGGGGTGCTGGTCAACCTGTCGCGCGGCGTGCTGCCTCAGGCGCAGGAGGTGTTTGGCGACCTTGTCGTGCTGTCCGTCACAGCCCGGCCCGAGGTGCTGGAAAAAAGGCTGCTCGCACGTGGCCGCGAAGATGCCGACGAGGTTCGCCAGCGGCTGGTGCGCGCAGACCGTCCGCTGCCCGATGGGCTGTGCCGCGTGCATGAGATCGACAACAGCGGTGCGCTCAGCGCCGCCGTGCAGGCGGCGCTGAAAGCCCTTCAGCCGGAAAGGGCATAGCGATGGATCAGGTGAAACCGACCGTCTGCAGCCTCGCCCATCAGCGCCAGATCCCGGACTTCAAACGGTGCGGGCAGCAGCGGCAACAGGTGGCGGGTCAGGGCCTCCTCAACTGGGGGCAGCTGGGCCTTGGGCAGCTTGCCGGTCAGGGTGATGTGAAAGCGGAACTGGTCCATCACATAAGGGTAGCCCCAGCGGGTCAGATTCTCGTCCTGCTCCGCGCTCAGCCCGGCCGCGCGGCGGCGGGCCAGCTCACCCGCGGGCGCAGGTGCGCGAAACGGGTCGAGGTCGCGCACGCAGGCTGCCGCCAGCGCGTTCAGCGCGGTCTCGTCCCCCGCAGGGCGCAGCGCCAAAAAGCGTCCCAGCCGCGCCATTTTCAACCCCTCCAGCGTGACGGGTTTCTGGCGCGCGGCAAGGGTCGCACAGGCGTCCTCCAGCGCGGCCTGGCTCTGGCCCTCGGCCAGCCGCATCGGCGGCTTGATCGTCGCATGCAGCCCGTATTTGCGCGGCACTGCGGTGATGTCCGCAACATCCAGCCCGGCGATGGCGGGATGGGGCAGCTCCGCCCCCGTTTCCATGTCCCAGCCCAGCCAGCTGGCCCCAAACCGGCTCCAGTCCGCTGCCGCGGGCGGCGCATAGTAGATCGCGTATCGCGTGAATGTCACATTGGCCTCCTAGACGTGGCCTTCCATAGCTCGAAAGATGTGTAGTTCAGATGACAGAAGAGTTGATACTTGCCAATGCCACCCTGGTGCTGCCCGGCGAAACACTGGTCGGCTGCGTAAAGATCGCGGACGGCACCATCGCCGACATTGCGCAAGGCACCACCGTGCCCGCCGGTGCGGTGGACTGCGGCGGCGATTACATCTGCCCTGGCCTGGTGGAGCTGCACACCGACAATCTGGAACGCCACATCCAGCCGCGCCCGCGTGTCGACTGGCCCCACGCCAGCGCCATCATCGCCCATGATGCAGAACTGGCGGGGACCGGCATCACCACCGTGTTCGACGCCATGCGCGTCGGCTCGATCAAGCGCAAGGAAAGCCGTTATGGCGCCTATGCGCGGCAACTGGCGAGCGAGCTGCTGGAGCTTCGCGGCCAGAACGCGCTGAAAATCTCGCATTTCCTGCATTTGCGGGCCGAGGTCTGCTCGGAATCGCTGCTGGAAGAGCTGAATGAATTCGGCGAATCCGACCGGGTTGGGCTGGTGTCCTTGATGGATCACACGCCGGGTCAGCGGCAGTTTCGCGACATTTCCAAGCTGGAAGCCTATGTAAAGGGCAAGCACGGCTTTGATGATGCGGCCTTTCAGGCCCATGTGGCGCATCTGAAATCCCTGCGCGACACCTATGGCGACCTGCACGAGGCTGAGGCCGTGAAAGCCGCGCGGCGGTTTGGGGCGGTGCTCGCCAGCCACGATGACACCACCGCGGAGCAGGTGGCAGTGTCCGCGGGGCATGGCATCCAACTGGCAGAATTCCCCACCACGGTGGAGGCGGCGCAGGCCTGCCGTGCCCACGGCATCAAGGTGATGATGGGCGCGCCGAACCTGATCCGCGGCGGCTCGCACTCTGGCAATGTCGCGGCGCATGAACTGGCGGAGGTGGAACTGTTGGACATCATTTCGTCCGATTACGTGCCGGCGGCGTTGCTGATGTCGGCGGTGCAGTTGGGACAGTTGTGGGGCGACATGGCCCGCGGATTGGGCGCGGTGACCCATGCGCCGGCCGATGCCGTGGCGCTGGCGGACCGCGGGCGTCTGGAGACCGGCAAACGGGCCGATCTGATCCGGTTCAGGCTAATGTCCGGTGCGCCGGTTCTGCGCGGGGTCTGGTCCCGCGGCGCGCGGGTGGCCTGACGCCGCCCGGCGCGCCGTCTGTAAGTGGTCAGCCTGCGCGATAGAACATGTAGCGGCCCGGCGGGATGCCCGCGGGGCCGTCCAGCTCCTCCAGTCCGACCAGCGGCTGGCCGGACACGATGATGCCGCCGGCGGTCATGACCGCAGCGATATGTGGCGACAGGGCGGCGGCCTCGGCCACGTCCTTTGTCTTGTCTCCAAAGCCCAGATCGTAATGCGCCAGCGCGATCCGGTGACCGCCCTGTGCCAGCCGGGCCAGCATCGGCCGCGCCTCGCCTTGCAGGAAATCCTGCTCCGGCGGCTCGCAGGAGGGGTGGCATTGCAGCACCCGGTCGATCACCCAGATGCGCCGGTCTGTCAGGGTTTCGCGCAGATGGTCATAGGTGCGCCCGTTGCCCAGCCCCATGTCCAGCACGTCGCCGCTGATTTGGGCCACCTGTTCAGCGGCCCAGTTCAGCCCGTCGCGCTGGGCGGTCAGGCGGCGCAGCATGGAGTCCAGGCGGCTCATGTCAGGTCATCCTTTCGTCATAGGTCCAGGCCTCTGCCGGGCCGGCCAGCAGGCGCTCTGCCAATGCCACGGTAAACTCCCAGGTGGCACGGTCCTGCACCAGATGATGGGTGAGCAGCCCGTAGGGTTCGGCGCCGTCGGCGTCGCCCAGGCGGCGGTCGCGCAGCTGGCGGGTGACCTGCGCAATCAGCTGCTGCGGCGGCAGCAGGCCGCGGTCCGCCTTCCAGTTTATCGGATCCAGATGGGTGTTTACGCGCAACAGCCCCGGTGCGGATTTGGCCTGTTTGCGCGGGCCAAAGGTCGAAACCGCGGAGTAACCGGCACCCGCCAGCCAGGTCAGCATCTGCGGGCTGATGCGGTTCCAGGGCGGCACGAACATCGGGCGCAGAGTGCTGCCGAACAGATCCTTCAGGGTGGCCAGCCCGCGTTCGGCGTCCTCCAGCAGGTCATCCAGCGGCCGGTGGGCGCCGAATTCGGCCTTTTTCTCGCCCGTCGGGGCATGGTTGTGATGCGCCCAGCCATGCACCACCGGCAGCAAGTGCGGTTGCGCCGCGACATAGCGGGCGAGATCCGGGGTCGCGCCTTGCGGGATCACCGCCAGATGCACCGGCAGCTCCAGCCGGGCAGAGACCTTTGCCAGCCGCTCCAAGTCTGCGGAGTGCGACATCGCGTCGTCGTCCCGCCACCACAAGGGCAGCACCAGCCCTGCGGCGTGCCATCGGCTCAGCTCTGTATCCAGCTCGTTCCAGTCGGGTATCATCCGCGCTCCTTCTCCAGCTGCGCAGCAATCTCCACCGTCCGGGCGGCGCCGTCAAACCTGAAACCGCTGGAATCACGCGGCGGCGCCTGCATGGCGGCTTTGATCGCAGCGCATAGCGCCGCCGGAGACAGCTGGGCAGAGGTCAGCACCTGGATGCCGTTAAGCGGCGCCAGACTGCTGGCGCGCAGGCCCTGTTCGGTCTCATTGCCGGCATCAAAGGGGATCAGCACCGCAGGGGTCGCTGCCTGCAGAAGGTCCAGTGCGGTGTTGTAGCCGCACATGCTGACAGAGGCCGCGGCATGCGACAGCATCTGCCGGAAATCGGGCCGGGCAGGCTCCAGCACGGCCGGGGAGCCCGCCTTGGTAAACTCCTCGATCCGCGCGGCCGCATCGGCGCCGCCGACCAGCAGCCGCCAGCGGTGTTCGGGCATCAGCCGGGCGGCCTCAAGTGCTGTTTGGTAGAGATCGGCGCCAACGCTGCCGCCGCCCGCGCTGACCAGAATTTCACCCGCGCCGGCGCGGTCCGGGTGCGGCCCGGCGGCGGCAGGCGCGACATAGCCGGTGTAGCGCAGCTTGGCCGCCAGCATGGGCGACACCGGCCAGCTGACCTGCAACCGGGTGGCCGCGGGATCAGAATGTACCAGCACCGCGTCGTAATGCTGCGCCAGCACCGCATCGGCCTTCACCGCCTTTTCCGGTTTCGAGGGCGGCGCCAGAATATCGCGGACTGAAGACAGGATCACCGGGCGGCGTGGCATCTGGTGCGCCGCCTCCAGCAGCGCCAGAAACTCGCCACGCAAGGAGCGGCGGCCAAAGGGATAAAGTTCGGTGATCAGTACATCCGGCTGTACCTGATGCAGGGCAGCGCACAGCTGCGCCCGACGCCGCGCCAGATCATCCTCCTGTGCCACCCTGCCGTCCGCAGTGAGCAGCCGGGTGAAATCCACCCCGTCAGAGCGCAGCGGCGGCAGCTGTTGCAGGGCGATGCCGCGGGTGTCCAACTGCGGCGCGGGAAAACCGCCACTGACCAATGTTACCTGATGCCCGGCCCGGTCAAAGGCCCGTGCCAGCGTCAGCGCCCGCGACAGATGGCCGGTGCCCAGCAGATGTGTGACGGCGATCAGAACCTTCATGCGCTGGCCTCGCGGATCAGGCGGACGGGCTCGACCCAGAAGCGCAGAGAGGTGCCGTCGATCTCAAGCACGAACAGCCGGTTGCGCTTGATCCGGAACGGCGCGGGGCCGTCGAAGTTCCAGCCATGCGCCTGCGCCAGGATCATCCGCATGATGCCGATGTGGCAGACCGCCACCGTGTCGCGCGTCAGCCCGTGCAGCCAGGGTTCGATCCGGGCCCAGACCTCCGCCGGGGTTTCTCCGCCGGGCGGGCGGTAGTGCCAGCCCCAATCCTCGATGTCACGAAAGCCGCTGTCGGGGTCCGATTTCAGATCGGTGCCGTGCAGCCCCTCCCATTCGCCCCAGTTCATCTCCGTCAGTGCCGGCGAGGTGCGGGGCGCGCGGCCTGCCACCAACGCGGCGGTTTCCGCCGCCCGGGTCAGGGGGCTGGACCACAGGTCGGCCTCTGCCCAGTCCGGTGGCAGGCGGTGTGCGGCCAGCTCCGCGCGGGCGGAATTGTCCAGCGCAATGTCGCTGCGCCCCTGTATGCGGCCCGCGCGGTTCCAGGGGGTATGGCCATGGCGCAGCAGGGCAAGTCGGATCATCGCGAGACCTCGATCAATGGGGTGACAGTGTTCCAGAAGCACGCCGCCGCGGCCGGTGCAAGGTGGCGGCGTTCAATATACGCCCGCGCAAGCGCGCTGCGGCTGCGGCGCAGGTCCGGGGCGCTCAGCAGCGCCGCCGCCAGCGCCGCCAGGCCCGCCGCGCCCTGGTCGACGGCGGGGTAGTTCCCCGGAAGCAGCACATCGCGCACACCGGGCCGGTCCTGCGCCACCACCGGCAGCCCATGCGCCTGTGCCTCCAGATAGACCATGCCGAACGCCTCGTTTACGCCGGGCCACAGCAACAAGCTGGCGCGGCCATAGGCCTGCGCCAGCGTCACTGGCGGCAGCTGGCCCCGAAAACGCACCCGTGCCCCAAAGGGCGCCATCAAGGTCTCGACCTCGTGGCGGGCGGGGCCATCTCCGACGATGTCCAGCTGCCAGTCGCCCTCCATCAGCGCCAGGGTCTCGGCAATCAGCCGGTAGGACGCCAGCTTGTCGCCCTGGCGCATCATCGCCACAGTCAGCATCGGTGCGTCCAGCGATGTGGCGCGGGGCAGGGTGTCTCGTGGCAGGAAGGGCGGTAGCTGCGCCAGCAGCTGATCGCCTGCCCGGTCCCGCTGCAAAGCAAAGCGGTCGCGTTCGGTGAAGTGAAAGATCGCCGCGGCCGCATCGGCAGCGTCATGGGCGGCGCGGGCAAAATCCGCCCAGCCGCCGGTCAGTCGCTTCTTTGCGCGGGTGGACTCGATCTGCACATAAGGAATGCCGCGGGCGTCGGCCACGGCGGGGCCGATCAGGTCGGGTGCCTTGTAGTAATTGTGATAGGTGACCCACAAATTCACCTGCGGCATGTCCCCTCGCAGCCGGGTGACCTCGGCTGTGGCCGCGCGCCGCAGCGCGTCCTGCGTGCTGGCGCATCCCTGTTTGTCATATATCCGTAGATCCGAGGCCAGATGCACCTCGGCACCGCTGCCACGCAGCAGCGCTATCAGATTGCGCGCGATCTCGCGGTCGCCCGAAGGCACCGGGTGGTGCGGCGGCTTCAGTGGCGCGTAAAAGGCGATCCGCGTGCCGCTGCCCGGAGCCATGACCGTTCAGCCAGCCGCCAGCATCGCCGTCAGCCGCCGCGACAGCTGGGCAATGCCGGGATCCATGCCAAAGTCGTTGCGCAGGCGGTGCAGTGCGGCCTCGGCCATCGCGGCCATCTTTTCTGGGTGTCTGGCGGCAAGGAGCAGGCTTTCGGCCAGCACTTCCGGGCTGTCCGCGCTCAGCAGCCCATGGGTGCCATGGGTGATGAACTCCGGGATCGCCGACACCGGGGTGGACAGGATCGGCAGGCCTTGCGAGGCCGCTTCCATCAGCACATTGGGCAGCCCGTCGCGATCGCCGTCCTCGGCCACCCGGCTGGGCAGCACGAAGAGATCACTGGCGCGCATCGCCTCGATTACCTCGGGCTGGTCGCAGGCGCCGCGCCAGGTGATGCGGTCGCCAATACCGGCGTCCTCGGCCATGCCTTGCAGAAGATCGCCGAGGCCGCCGCCGCCGATATGGGTCCAGTGCCAGTCCAGCCCCCCGGGCAGCAGCGCCAGTGCCGCGATTAGCCGGTCAAAGCCCTTCTTTTCCACCAGCCGCCCGACGGACATGAAGTGAACCGGTTCCTGCGGCTGACGCATGCGGCGCTGCGGTGGCGCGGGAAAACGCGACAGGTCCAGCCCGTGATAGACCAGATCGACCCGGTCGGGTGAGTCCGCCATGTCCTGAAGATGCCGGGCCCCAAAGCCGGTGCAGGTGGCCCCAAATGCCGCGCCGTGATGGCTGGCAGAGAGTTTCTCGGCGATTTCCCAGTCGGGCGAGGTCCAGATATCCTTGGCGTGGGCGGAAAAGCTCCACGGCAGGCCGCGCATGATGGCGGCATAGCGCGCCACAGAGGAGGGCGTGTGCAAAAAATGCGCATAAAGCCCCAGCACCGCGTCGGGCATCTCGGCAGCCAGCACGCAGGCCTGCCCGAACCGGCGGATCCGGTTGGGAGAGGCGTCGCGGCGCAGGTCGGCGCGCCAGATGCGATAGGCTTCGGCATAGCCCGGCAACTGCTGCGCCACCGCGCGGGCGCGCCAGACGCGCTCTGGCTCCTGATACAGGTACTCCGGCAGATAATTCACCCATGCCTGCAATTGCTGGTGCAGCGGGTGGCGCTTTACATCTGTGGGATGGCGCAGTGACCAGATTTCAAATGCGTGGCCTGCGGCTTCCAGCGCCACCAGTTCCTGCGCGATGAAGGTCTCCGACAGCCGTGGCCAGCCCTTGACCACCACCGCCAGCGGCGGACGGGGAGCGCTCATTCGGCGATCTCCTGCGGGTTTTGATCCAGCAAAATCTGAACCCGGCGGGTGACATAGTCGAGCCCGTCCAGCAGCCCGACAGAGCCGGCAGCGGAGGGCGGTTTCTGACGGCTCAATGCCCGGATCGCGCCGGCCAGCGCCTGGGCGGTCCAGCCATCGCGGGTCTCGTCCAGCATGGTGGACAGCCCCAGTTCCTCGGCGCGATTGGCGCGGATCCATTGCTCCAGTCGGGGCGTGGTGCGCGGCACGATCACCGCCGGTTTGTCAAAGGACAGCACCTCGCAAAAGGTGTTGTAACCGCCCATGCAGACAACCCCCTGAGCCCCGGCGAACAGGGTCTCAATCTGTGATTCAAAACCCACGGCGGTGACGCGCCCCTGGAGCCGGGCCACCCGCTGTTCAAAATCCGCGCGGGTGTCGCCGGACAGGAACGGGCCGTAAACCAGCACCGCGCGCGGTGACAGCTCCGGGTCTGCCTCATAGGCGGACAGCACCAGGTCCACCATCATCTCGCCATCGCCGCCACCGCCGGCAGTGACCAGCAGATAGGGCTGCTGCGGCGGCGCGCCGACCTCGCCCAGATCGCGCCGCAGGTAGCCGGTCCAGTGCATCCGCTCCCGCATCTGGGGCGTGAACGGCAGTCCCTCGGTCGGATCGTAGACCGATTTCGGACCGTAAACCCAGATCTCGTCGTAAAAGTCGCGGGTCGCCTCGACCGCCTGCTTGCGGTCCCACTCGGCGGCCAGCACTTCGGGTTCGTCCAGCACGTCGCGCAGCCCCAGAACCAGCTTGCAGCGGCCTTCGGACTTGAGGAACTCCAGCGCAGGCATCAGCTCGCCGCGAAATCCGGTCGGCTCCTTGTCGGCCACCAGCACATCGGGCTGATACTGCTCCACTGTGGAGCGGATCAGGGCAGCGCGCAATTCGGCGGTTTCCTCGATGCTCATGCCCATGGTGCGCGAGTCATAGGAGCCGTCGGCGCGTTTGATCACGCCCGGCAGGCGGATGTGGTCCACGCCGGCGGGAAAGGAGAACCGCCCCGCAACCGGCGAGCCGGTCAGGATCAGCGCCGAGGCCTCCGGGGTGGCAGTGGTGATGGCACCGGCCAGCGCCCGCGAGCGGCGCAGGTGGCCAAGGCCAAAGGTATCATGGCTGTAGAACATCACACGCGGGCCGCGCTTTTGCGGGCTCGCAGATGCTGGGGGTTCACCTGGCTGTGTCATTGATCCGCTTGTCTGAAATGTCCGCGTGCCGCGCAATTTGAACCGGCAGCAACCTGGTCAGAGACCGGGCTGCCGCTGCATGTGCCTGTCGCCGGGCCTGCGCTGTGGTGCTCTGCCATCTTCCGCCTCGGATTGCGCAGCCCCCGGCTGGTTGCGGACGGGGGTGCAGCCTGTTGGTTCTGCTGCGGCAGGATACAGCCGACCGCACCTGCGGGACCAAGCTGTGCTGCTGCCCGCCGGAAGGCGGAGGTTCAAATCGGTATAGCCTGCCACCTGCGCCTATGCAATCATGCGGCAGAGACGCCACCTGCATCAAAAGGCGGGCCTGGAACATTTGCATAACGTTTTCGCGCGTGGTTAATTCTGGTTATATTTCCATAAGGATAGGCGCCCATGCTGCAATTTCTTTACCGAAGTCTGCTGGCAGCGCTGTTGTGTTTTTTTGCAGTTGCTCACGCGGGTGCGCAGCAAAGTGATGCGGCGCCTGCGGATGGCCTCTCCCGTGTCCTCGAACAGGCGGGGCAGCTCGGCGTCGGTGTGGTGGTTGTTGACAGCAGCGGGCAGCTGCTGACCCCGTCACCGCCCCCCGAAGAGGACACGCCGCCAAACGGCACCCAGATGGAGAAACCCTCTGCCCTGATGCAGGCGCAGTCCCGGGTTGGTGCGTTTCGCGCCGAACTGGCCAGCCGCCTTGAGGCGCTGCCCTATTCCGTCTTTGAGATGAAGTACATCCTGCGCCAGACCAGCCCGGACGGGCGCATCATGACCTATGTCGAGGTGCTGGTCTGGAGCGTGCTGTTCCTGATGATCGGCCGCTGGCTGTCGGTCGAGATTTACGGCAAACGGATCGCCAAACGCTATGTGGTGGCGCGGATCAAGCAGCACCCCGAAGGCTATCAGGAAAAGATGCCCTTCCTGATCTTTCGGTTCTTCATGGGGGTGGGGGGCACCATCTTTGCGATGCTTTTTGCAGCGCTGGCGTCCTATCTGATCTTCGGCCCCTCCGGCGATGCCTCGGTCGAGTTTACCGCCACCGCGATCTATACCGCCTTTTTCCTGGCGCGGACGGTCTCGGATCTGTGGCGCATGGTGCTGTCGCCCTACCTGTCGCAATATCGCATTCCGGTGTTTTCGGATCGCGATGCCCGACGGCTCTACATCTGGGCGTCGCTGTTGGCGACCTACGACATCTCCGCGGTCATGTTTGCCACCTGGGTTGGGGATTTCGGGCTGAATTACAACGTCTACGCGCTGGTCCATGGTGTGCTGGCGCTGGTGGGGACCTTCGGCAACCTGCTGCTGGTACTGGTCAACGGCCGCGCCATCTCCAACGCGATCCGGGCAGGGCGGCGGCCAGAGGATTGTTCCTGGCTGGTCCGCGGACTGTCGATGGCCTGGGCGCCGGTGCTGATCGCCTACATGATCTTTGGCTGGCTCAAGCTGGCCTTTGACCTGGTGCTGGAAAATGACATCGCGGTGCCGGTGATGGCGGGCAGCTATTTCGTGCTGACCACGATCCTGATCGTCTATGGCGTCATCAACTACCTGATCGAGCGCTATTTCAGCCGTGCCCGCGGCCCGCGCATCGCCCCGGCAGCCATCGACGTTGCCTCCCCCGATGCAGAGGCAGAAGCCGAGGGACCGGCGCGCCATCCGATTGCCACCTATCAGGACCTTGCCCGCCGCGTTGCCGGCATCCTGGCCTTTGTGGTCGGGGCCTATTCGCTGGTGATCGTGTGGAATCCCGATGCGGCCTGGCTGAACACGACCTCTGCCGACCGGGTGATCGACATCACGGTGATCCTGTTCATCGGGTACATCGTCTACCACCTGTTCCGGATCTGGATCGACAGCAAGATCGACGAAGAGGTCGGCGCCGCGCCAGCAGAAGCCGAACTGGGCGATGAGGGTGGCGCCGGGGGCGCCAGCCGTCTCGCCACCCTGTTGCCGCTGTTTCGCGGCGCCATCCTGGCGGTTGTCGTGGTGACGATCATCCTCATCGTGCTGCTGGAGCTGGGTATCAACGTCAGCCCGTTGTTTGCAGGCGCCGGCGTGGTTGGTCTGGCGGTGGGCTTTGGCTCGCAGACGCTGGTGCGTGACATCTTTTCGGGCGCGTTCTTCCTCGTGGACGATGCCTTCCGCAAAGGTGAGTACATCGATATCGGCGATGTCAAAGGCACCGTTGAGAAAATCTCGGTGCGGTCCTTCCAGCTGCGCCACCATCTTGGGGCGCTGCACACCATCCCCTTTGGCGAGATCAAGGTGCTGACCAATTACTCCCGCGACTGGGTGATGATGAAACTGCCGCTGCGGGTCACCTATGACACCGACGTGGAAAAGGTTCGCAAGCTGATCAAGAAGCTGGGCCAGAACCTGCTGGAGGATCCGGTCATCGGCGATGCCTTCATCCAGCCGCTGAAGTCGCAGGGCGTGATCGAAATGCAGGATTCGGCGATGATCATCCGGGTAAAGTTCATGACCAAACCGGGCGATCAGTGGCTGGTGCGCAAACGCGTCTACCAGGAAATCCGCGAGCTGTTCGCGCGGGAGAATATCAAATTCGCCCACCGCGAAGTCACGGTGCGCCTGGCCACTGACCAGGAGGACGATCTGACGCCCAAGCAGAAACAGATGGCCACCGGGGCGGTGCAGGCCGCCATCGACGAAGATATCCTCGACGAGATGGGCAGCAACGGTGGCGACGACCGCTAGGGCGCGCCCCAGGGGGCGGTTTCTTTCTGGTTGCAAATACTCCGGGGTGAATTGGCCGCCAGGCCAAGATGGGCAGCGCCCCTAGTCCGCCTCCTTCCCCTGCCACTCCTGCCCCTGCCAACGGGGGGTGGCGCTGCCACACCGCGCGGCGGGCAGATCCCAGCGCATCGCGGTCCGTTCCAGCCGCAAGGGCGCGAGCAGGCGCCGTCCCGGCCCCCAGCCGCTGTGCTCCGACGTGGTGACAAAATCGCGGTCAGTCGCACCGTCAATCACATCACCCCCGGCGGATTTCGGGGTGGAGGCCAGCGCCTCTGCCACGCGGGCCAGCGACAGGCGCGCGGGTGCAACTGGCACGCCGCCGTGGGCGTTATGCAGGGCAGACAGCACCGCGGCCGCCATCAGGTATCCGGCGGCATGATCCAGCGCCTGCACGGGCAGGGGCGTGGGCCGATCGGCCTGCGCCCAGCGGCGGCCTGTGTCGGCGATGCCCGCGCTCATCTGAACCAGGCTGTCAAAGCCGCGCCGCTGCGCCCAGGGGCCGCTCCAACCATAGGCGTCCAGTGTCACCTCGACCAGGTCGGGCGCGATCCGCTGGCGGGTGCCGCTGTCGTAGCCCAGCCGCTCCAGCGCGCCGGGGCGGTAACCGTGCACCAGCACGTCCGCCTCTGCCAGCAGCGCCTCGAACCGGCGGCGGTCGGCGGCTGCGCGCAGGTCCAGCGTGGCCATGCGCTTGCCCAGAGAGACATCGGTGATCACACCGGGCTCATCCCAGCCGGGTGGGTCGATGCGCAGCACCTCGGCCCCAAATCCGGCCAGCGTGCGGGTCGACACCGGTCCCGCAATCACCCGCGTGAGGTCCAGCACACGCAGCCCCGCAAGCGGCCGGTCCAGCGTCGCCTGCGGGCGCGTGCGCAGGTGAATCAGGCGGGGACTGCCCCAGTGGACCAGCGGCTCGGCTGCGACGGCGCGGCCCTGCGGATGCGCCAGCCATTCGGCCCGGCTCCGCATCGCCGCCGCGACACCGCCAGCGTCGACCACCGCCGTTTCCAGGTCGCTCGCCGACCAAGTTCGCACCGCTGCCGCGACGGCCGGACGGGCCGCGGCGCAGCCCAGCACCCGCAGGGCAGCGTCACGGTGATGTGGCAGGTTGGTGTGCAGCCGGATCCAGCCATCGGCACTTTCATAGTCGCCCGCAATGGCATCCCACAGGCTGGGCATCTCCCAGCCTTCGGGGCGGAAGCTGTAGCCGAACCACAGCGACGCAAGGCGCTGATCTACCGTGACCTCCGGCGGCGTCGGCGCAAGGTTCAGTGCCGTGACCAGCCGCGCCAGCTCCAGCCCGACGGATGCGACGCTGGCTGTGGCCAGCTCGCTGACCGCAAAGGCACTGTGCCACCGGCCGTCGCCGCGAACCCGGTACTGGTCGGGATCGGGAAGGGCGGCAAGCAGGCTCAATGCTGATAGGGGTCGAGGCTGTCGCGCAGGCCGTCCCCCAGAAAATTGAAGGCCAGCACCACCACCACGATGGGCAGCATCGGAATGGCCGTCCAGGGGTAGATCTCGATCGAGGCCAGGTTCTGCGCGTCATTCAGCATCACCCCCCAGCTGACCGCGGGCGCCCGCAGCCCGAGGCCGAGGAACGACAGCGCGGTCTCGCCCAGGATCATCGCCGGGATCGACAGCGTGGCCGAGGCGATCAGATGCGACATAAAATTCGGCAGCAGATGTTTGCGAATCACGCGGCCGGACGAGGCCCCCATCATTTCTGCCGCCCGCACGTATTCCTCCTCGCGCAGCGAGAGGAACTTGGCCCGCACCGCCCGTGCCAATCCGGGCCAGTCAAGAATGCCGAGGATGATCGAGATGATGAAGAACACCGTCACCGGCGACCAGGTCGAGGGCACCGCTGCCGACAGCGCCAGCCACAGCGGCAGCTCCGGCAAGGAGCGCAGCACCTCGATCACCCGGTTGATGATCCAGTCGGTCTTGCCGCCCAGATAGCCCGCCAGTGAGCCAAAGAAGATGCCCAGCACAAAGGACACCGTAATCCCGATCAGCCCCACCGTCAGCGACAGCTGCGCGCCGTAGAGAATGCGCGAGAATATATCCCGTCCCAGCCGGTCGGACCCCCACAGGAAGACCGGGCTTGCGGGGTCCGGCGAGCAAAACAGATGCGTGGTCGATGGGATCAGCCCGGCGATATGGTACTCGCTGCCCTGGCAGAAGAATTTCAGCTTCTGCGGGTCTTCCAGATCCGGCGTGAACACCCACTGGAAACTCTCCAGATCCGCATAGGAGGTCAAAGGGTAGACATATGGGCCGATGAACTGGCCCTGGTGAAACAGGTTGATCGACTGTGGCGGCGAGTACAGATGCTCGCTGTGGCGCTGGTTCGGGCCGTAGGGCGCGATGAACCCGGCCACAGGCAGCAGCACATAGCAGATCAGCAGAAATACACCGGAGATCAGTCCCAACCGGTGGGTGCGGAACTTGCGCCAGATCAGCAACCAGTTGGGCGCGTCCAGATCCTTGCGCTCCAGCTCCAGCAGTGCCGCTTTCGGATCATAAGGCGCGTCGTCGACATACCGTCCGTCAGGCAGCTGGGTCATGCGCGTTTTCCTTCATAGCGGATCCGCGGGTCCAGCAGCATCAACAGCACATCCGACACCATCGTGCCGATCAGTGTCAGCAGCGCCACGAACATTAGAACAAACCCGGACAGGAACATGTCCTGCGTCTTCAGCGCCGTCAGCAGGGTGGGGCCAATCGTTTGCAAGCCCAGCACCACCGACACCAGCACCGATCCCGAAATCATCGAGGGCAGCAGATTGCCGATGTCCGCCACAAACGGATTGAAGGCCACCCGCAGCGGGTATTTCGCCAGCATCCGCGACGGCTTCATGCCCTTGGCAATGGCGGTCTCGACGTAGGGTTTGCCCAGCTCGTCCAGCATGTTGGCGCGCAACCGCTGCATCATCGCCGAGGCGCCGGCGGTGCCGATCACGAAGGTCGGCACGATCAGATGCGCAAGGATCGATTTCACCTTGTCCCAGCTCATCGGCACGCCCTCGTATTCCGGCGCCATCAACCCGCCGATCGGCAGGTCAAACCAGCGGTGGCCGTAATAGAACAGGATCAGCGCCAGCAGGAAGTTCGGTGTCGCAAGGCCGAGGTAGCCGACAAAGGCGGTGGTGTAGTCGACCCAGGTCCGCGCCCGCGCCGCGGCCAGCACCCCAAGCGGCAGCGCCACCAAGTAGACAAACAGAACCGCCGCGAGGTTGACCAGCACCGTCAGCCACAGGCTGTCGCCGACGATCTCGGCCACGGGGCTGTCGAATTCAAAGGACCAGCCGTAATTGCCCTGGATCATGCCGGAAAACCCGTGCGGGCCGGGCATGAAGCCCATCCAGATCATGTATTGCTGCCACAAGGGCTTATCCAGAGCGTATTCCTTGCGCAGAAATTCGGCCTTGGCCACACCGGCGGACTGGCCGGTGGCCTGCAATTCGGCAATCTGGTTGGACAGATAGTCGCCAGGCGGCAGGTTGATGATGACAAAGACCAGCACAGAGACCACCAGCAGCGTCAGCAGCATGGTGCCAAAACGGTAAACAGCGTAGCGCAGAATTTCCATCAGCCTTGGCCGTCCTCGAAATAGAACTCGTCGGGCCGGTAGACGCCAAAATGCGCCCCCGGATCCCAGGCCCAGATGGCCTGCTCCGGCACGTTGCGCAGCCGCTTGGACACCACCACCGGCTGTGGCGCAGCGGCCACCACGCCAATCGCAAAGACCTGATCGGCGTGGATCTGTAGCATCTCACGCCAGGCGGCGCTGCGCTCTTCGTCGGTTGTCGCCGCGTCCCACGCCTCCATCAGCTCCAGCAAGCGCTGGGCCGGCGCCAGGTCCGGCGGCTCTCCCGCCTGACCGGCGGTCTGGTAATACTGTCCCCACTTGGGCCAGGACAAAAAGGTCTGGTCCGTGGGCGCCAGGTAGACAGGCGATGTGTAGGGCTGCGGCAGACCGTTGTCCCAGCCGAACCAGGTCGAGGCCATGGTGGTGCCCGAGAACACCCGGTTGCGTAGGATGTCGCGGTCCAGCGGGCGCATCACCAGCTTGACGCCGATGTCGCGCCAGTCATCGGTGATGATCTGAAGCGCGTTCTCGACCTCCTGGCGTTCGCCGGCGGTTTCCACCACCAGCTCCATCAGCCGCCCGTCAGGCAGGTAGCGGATGCCGTAGGCGTCGCGCTTGTCCAGCCCGGCCTCATCCAGCAGGCGGTTGGCCAGCTCGGGGTCGAAATCGGCCCAGGCGTCGCGCAGGCTCTGGTCGAAAAAGGCGCTTTGCTCCAGCACCGCCATGGCGCCGGGTTTGGCCAAGTTGAAATAGAGCGCCCGGTTGATGGCGCGGCGGTTGATCGCCAAAGACAATGCCCGACGCACCCGCACGTCGCGGAACACCTCGCGCCAGACCGGATCGTTGGCGTTCAGGTTCGGATAGATCGCGATCTGCGAGGCGGCCCCGCTGGCCCACAGGAAGGTTCGGTAGTTGCCGCCATCCTTCTCGCCCTTGCGCAGGATTGGAATGTCTCGAAAGCCGAGACCGCGGGCCTGCAAGTCCGCCTCGCCGGCGTTGGATTTGGCAGCCACCAGACCTGCGCCGACGATCTCCATCTCCACCGTGTCGATATAGGGCAGCTGCACCCCGCGGCTGTCGATCCGGTGATAATAGGGGTTGCGCACGAACTGGTGGCGGATCTTCTTGCCGGCCGAGGCATTGATCCAAGGCTGCAGGGTGGGCAGCTCGTGATTGTCGAACTTGTACATGTTGTCGTATTTATTGTGCAGCGCCGCCCAGCTTTTGACACGGGCATAGTCGACCTCTTCCGCCAGGGTCTCGGGGTCGGCGTAATCGGCGTGGAACTTCTTCAGAAACTTCGCCGGGCGGTAGATGAACGGTGGTCGCGCCAGCGCCAGCGTGTGCAGAAAGCCGGGGTTGGGGTGGTCCCACTCATAGATTACCGTGGTGTCATCCGGGAAGCTCACCCGCGGCAGCTCGCCGCCCGCGCGCAGGAAGTCCGGCGGGCCGGAGGGGCTCAGCAGCTCATTTTTGGCCACGTCCTCCCACCAGTAGCGGAAATCGTCCGAGGTGAAGGGATCGCCATTGGACCAGCGGTGGCCGGGCCGCAGCTTCAGGGTAAAGCGGCGGTTGTTCTCGTTCTCGTAGTCCAGCAGGATGTCGGGACGCAGCCGGTAGTCCTCGCCATATCCGGCCAGCCGGGCATAGCCGTAGACCACCATCTGGCGGATGTCCTTGGATCGGGTCACCATCGTGTTCAGCGTGCCGCCCTGAATGCCTAGGGTACGGCCCTTGGCGGCCAAGTCCACCACCAGCGGCACATCCGGGACCCGCTCGGCGGCGGCGGGCATGTGACCTGCCTTGACCTCCGCCAGCCAGAAGGCACTTTCCTGCACCTGCGGTTCCGCCAGTGCGGGGAGGGCGGCGATACAGAGCGCCGCCAGAAGGGGTTTCATCGTGTCAAACATGGCAGCGTACCTTGTGACCGGCCTCCAGTTTCGGCAATTGCACCAAGGGCGGCGCGGTGGGGCCGTCAAAGCGGAACGCTTCGGGCCAGTGTTCCGGCGCACCGGCACCCTGCGCCACCAGTTTCAGATCGATCGGGCGGTCGATGTCGGGTTCTGGTTGCGCCGCGATCAGCGCCTTGGTGTAGGGGTGCTGCGGGTTGTAGAACAGGGTCTCCGGCGGTGCCTGCTCGACGATCAACCCGCGCCGCATCACCGCGACCTCATCGGCGATGCGCGCCACCACCGCCAGGTCGTGGCTGATGAACAGATAGGACAGCTTCTGTTGGTCGCGGATGTCCTCCAGCAGACGCAGGATCTGTTCCTGCACCGACACATCCAGCGCCGAGGTCGGCTCGTCGCAGACAATCAGCGCAGGCTCCAGCATCAGCGCGCGGGCAATCGACAGCCGCTGGCGCTGGCCGCCGGAAAACGCATGCGGGTAGCGTTGCAGCATGTCCGGCGACAGCCCCACCAGTCGCAGCATCTCGACGGCCTTCTCACGCCGTTCGCTGCGGCTGCCGATGCCGTGAATATCCAGTGGTTCCACCAGCGTATCCTGAATGCGCATACGTGGCGACAACGACGAATAGGGGTCCTGGAACACCATCTGCGCCTGCCGCTGAAAGGCGGTACGCGCGGCGCGGTCCATGTCATGCACTTTCACCGGCGGCTGATCCGGGTGCGGGCGGAACAGGACGCTGCCGCCGGGGTCGGGCGGCTCGGCCCCCAGGGCGATGCGCGCCGCCGTGGTCTTGCCCGACCCGCTTTCGCCGACGATGGCCAGCGTCTCGCCACGCGTCACCTGCAGGTTGATCTCGCGGCAGGCCTGAATCAGCACCGGAGCTTTCCAGCCCTTGCCCGAACGCAGCGTGTAGGTCTTGGAGACCGATTTCATCTCCATGATGAGGTCATCGCGCGGCGGCGGAATGGCCACCACCGCCTCGTCCGGGATGGCGGGCGCGGCGTCGAACAGCGCCTTGGTATAGGGGTGGGCGGGCGTGCGCAGCAGCGGCTCGGCTCGGCCCGATTCCATCACCCGGCCCTTGTGCATCACCACCACCTGCTCGGCCATATTGGCGACCACGCCCAGATCATGCGTGACCAGGATCATCGCCATGCCGGTTTCGCGCTGAAGATCCTTCATCAACCCCAGCACCTGGGCCTGGGTGGTCACGTCCAGCGCCGTTGTCGGCTCATCCGCGATCAGCAGCTCCGGTTTGGCCACCATCGCCATCGCAATCATCGCCCGCTGCCGCATGCCGCCCGACAGCTCGAACGGATAGGAGCGGTAGGTGCGTTCCGGGTCAGGAAAGCCCACCCGTTCGAAACACTCCAGCACCAGCTTGCGGGCGGCGCGCTCGGATTTGCCCCCGTGCAGCCACAGCACCTCTGACACCTGGTTGCCGATCCGGTGCAAGGGTGAGAGCGAGCGCATCGGTTCCTGAAAAATCATCGAGATGGTGTTGCCGCGCACGTCGCGCATGCGGCGCTCGTCCAGCGTTGCAAGGTCGCGCTGCTTGCCGCCGCTATTCAGCAGGATCCGCCCCGAGCGCAGCTGTGCCACCTTGGGCAGGATGCGCAGCACCGCGCGGCAGGACACGGTCTTGCCAGAGCCGCTTTCGCCGACCAGTGCCAGCGTCTCGCCCGGCTGCACAGCAAAGCTGACGTCCTGCACCACCGGGGGGCCCTTGCCAAACCCGATGCTGAGGTTCTCGACTGAGAGCAGCGGTGGCATTCAATATCGCCCGGCTGGCGGGTTCGAGACATCCATGAGATCGCATTTTCCCTGTTTTTAAGCTACCTTCGCGCGTCCGCACGGGGTTAGTCAAACCCCATTTGGGCATTGTGCCGCAGGCTCGGGGGCGATGCCGCCCTTTCACACAGTTGCAACACCCGTTTGCGGGGCTGCTAGCCGGATTCGGTGTCGGCTGCGTGACGGGCCGACGGTAAGAGCGCCTGTTGGCCCGCCAAGTCACGCGCGGACACGATCCGATGTCCTGACCGGCGGACCGGAGGTCGCTGGCGGCTGGTATCGCGCTGGTCTGCAGCCTAGAGTGACCGAATGACCGTCACACATTAGGGGCGAAAATGCCACGCAAACCAATTCTGCACCGCGACAACCCTGCAGCCGCGCCGCTGATCGGCAACGTCAAGGTCACACGGCAGGATTGGCTGAACGTCGCCATGGACGTGCTGATTTCCGACGGGGTGGAGCAGGTCAAGGTGCTGGCGCTGGCCGAGCGGATGCAGGTCTCGCGCTCGTCGTTCTACTGGTACTTCAGGTCTCGCCAGGATCTGCTGGATGCGCTGCTGCACAGCTGGGAGCAGACCAACACGGCCGCCATGGTGCGCCAGGCGGAGCTTGCGGCGCCAACCATCACGGCGGCGGTGCTGAACGTGTTTCACTGCATCACCGACCCTAACCTGTTCAACACAGCGCTGGATTTTGCCGTGCGCGACTGGGCGCGCCGCGCGGGCAAGGTGCGCAGCCTGCTGGACCGCTCGGATCAACGGCGGCTGGCAGCGCTGACGGCGATGTTCGCGCGCTACGACTACCCTCCACCGGAGGCCGCAACCCGCGCCAAAGTGCTGTATTACATGCAAATTGGGTACGATACGGCGGATCCGAACGAAAGCCACGCCCACCGGTTGGAGATGACGCCGCAATACCTGCGCGTGTTCACCGGCCGCGAACCGCTGCCGCAGGAGCTTGAGGCGTTTGCCGCCTTCACCCGTCGGCACTGGGACGTCTGATACTGGGGCCTCCGGTATGGAACGACCGGCCCCGCTGACGGGACCGGTCTTAAAAGAGCCAAAGGTCTCGGCACCGCCTTACAGCGCTGCAAGCGCCTCATCGGCGTTGTCCCGGACCTTGTGGGCCGCCTCCAGACGGACGGGACCGTAGCCGCGGATGTCCATCGGCGCCTTCAGCAGTTGCAGGCAGGCGTCGTGGGTCTGGCTGTCGTAACGCTCCGCCACCCGGGCCAACACCTGTTCGAACCAGGCAAGCAGGTCGCGGTGCAGCCGGGCTTCCTCGTGGTAGCCAAAGATGTTGAATGTCGACCCGCGCAGCCGCTTGCCGCGGGCCAGCAGGTTCATCACCGGGCGCAGCCAGGCGCCAAAGGCCCGTTTCACCGGCCGTCCACGGGTGTCGCGCTTCCAGGTCATCAGCGGCGGTGCAAGGTGGTATTTGACACTGAAGTCGCCTTCGAATTCCTCGTTCAGCTGATGCTGGAAGCTGTCGCTGGTCAGCAGACGCGCAACCTCATACTCGTCCTTATAGGCCATCAGCTTGAACAGGGACCGCGCCGCCGCCTGCGTCAGCTCTTCCTGTGCATCGGCGGGCAGCGCCTTGCGGAACCGCGCCAGCGTGGCGGTATAGCGCGCGGCATAGTCGCGGTCCTGATAGCCGGTGAGGAAGGTGGCGCGGCGTTCGATCAACGCCTCAAGGGTTTCTTCCTTGGGCTTGCCTTCCGCGTAGTGGTCGGCCACCAGCTGCGGATCTTCGGCCATCGCGCGGCCGATGGCAAAGGCCAGACGGTTCTTGTCGATGGCAACGCCGTTCAGCTCGATCGCCTGATCCAGCGCGCCCGCGCTGACCGGCACCAGGCCCTTTTGCCAGGCAAAGCCCAGCATCATCACATTGGCCAGCACCGCATCGCCCAGCAGGGTCTCGGCGGCCTCGTTGGCGTTGAAACCAGACAGGTTTTGCGGCCCCACCGCCTCGGCGATGGTTTTCTCGCGCAGGCCCGCCATCAGGTCGGCATCGCGGCGCAGCACCAGATCGCCTGTGGGCATCTCGGCGCGGTTCAGCACCACCTTGGTGCCCGCCCGGTAATGGGCCGAGGCCTTGGGCGCAGAGCTGACCACCACGTCGCAACCAATCACCGCATCGGCACCGCCCTGATCGATGCGCACCTGATTCAACGTCTCGGGGTCATTCGACAGGCGGATATAGCTCAGCACGGTGCCAAATTTCTGCGCAAAGCCGGTGAAGTCCAGCACGCTGGAGCCTTTGCCCTCCAAATGCGCGGCCATGGTGATCAGCGCGCCCACGGTGACAACGCCGGTGCCGCCAACGCCGGTGACCAGCAGGTCAAACGGGGCCTCCAGCGACGGCAGGGCAGGAGCAGGCAGCTTGGCGGTCAGCTGTGCTGCATCGAGACCCGCGGTCTTTTTCTTGCGCCGTGTTGCGCCCTCGACAGTGACAAAGCTGGGGCAGAACCCGTTCAAGCAGGAAAAATCCTTGTTGCAGCTGGACAGGTTGATCTTGCGCTTGCGGCCGAACGGCGTTTCCTTCGGTTCCACGCTCAGGCAGTTGGATTCCACCGAGCAGTCGCCGCAGCCTTCGCAGACCAGATCGTTGATGAAGGCAAACCGCTTCGGGTCCTCCATCTTGCCGCGCTTGCGGCGGCGGCGTTTTTCCGTCGCGCAGGTCTGCTCATAGATCAGCACCGTCACACCGGGGATCTCGCGCAGCTCGCGCTGTACGGTGTCCAGCGCGCTGCGATCGTGGAATGTGGTGCCTTCGGGAAAATCGCCGCGGCTGAACTTGCCGATGTCGTCCGAGACCAGCGCGATCCGCTCCACGCCCTCGGCGCGGCAGGTCTGGGCGATGCCATGCACCGACACTGGCCCGTCCACCGGCTGCCCGCCGGTCATCGCAACCGCGTCGTTATACAGGATCTTGTAGGTGATGTTGGTGTTCGCCGCGACCGCCTGGCGGATCGCCAGCGACCCGGAATGATACCAGGTGCCCTCACCGAGGTTCTGGAACACATGCTTGCCGCCATTGAACTGCGACGCCGCAGTCCAGGGCACGCCTTCGCCGCCCATCTGCGCATAGCCGGCCGTGTCGCGGTCCATCCAGCTGGCCATCACGTGGCAGCCGATGCCGGAGAATGCCTTCGACCCCTCGGGCAGCTTGGTCGAAGTGTTGTGCGGGCAGCCCGAGCAGAAATAGGGAGTACGGGTGGCGCCGGGCACGTTTAGCACTTTCGGCGGCTCTGCCACCAGTGCCGCGGCCTTGGCGGGCAGGGTTTCCTCGGGGAAGAACTTGTCCAGCCGCGCCGCGACGATGGGCGCCAGCAGCAGCGGGCTCAGCTCGCCGGTCCAGGGGATCAGCGGGTTGCCCTCGCTGTCGTATTTGCCGACCATCTTCTCCGGCTTCTTGCCGGGCCAGTCATAGAAATGCTCTTTGAACTGGCTTTCGATGATGCCGCGCTTCTCCTCGACGACTAGCACTTCCTGCTTGCCCTGCACAAAGGTCAGCGCGTCCTTGCGGTCCAGCGGCCAGACCATGCCGACCTTGTAAATGTCGATGCCCAGGCGGCGGCAGGCGGCCTCGTCGAGCCCCAGCAGCCGCAGCGCCTCCATCAGGTCGAGATGGCCCTTACCGGTGGTGACAAAACCGAAACGCGCGTCCTTGATGTCAAAGATCCGCTTGTCGATCGGGTTGGCCTCGGCAAAGGCGCGCACGGCGTCCAGCTTGGCCTGAATGCGGGTCTCGATCTCGGGCGAGGGCAAATCGGCGCGGCGAATATGCAGCCCGCCGGGGTAGTCCGGAAGCTCAGGATAGACGAATTTGCGGTTCGGCCGCAGCTCGACCGAGCGCGCGCTCTCAACCGTTTCCGACACCGCCTTGAAACCGACCCAGGTGCCCGAGTAACGCGACAACGCAAAGCCATATTCGCCATAGGCCAGGTATTCCGACACATCCGCCGGGTTCAGCACTGGCATGAACCAGGACATGAACGCCACATCCGACTGATGCGGCATCGACGAGCTGACACAGCCGTGGTCGTCGCCTGCCACCACCAGCACGCCGCCCTTGGCCGAGGAGCCATAGGCGTTGCCATGCTTCAGCGCATCACCCGAGCGGTCCACGCCGGGCCCCTTGCCGTACCACATGGAGAACACGCCCTCGACCTCGCAATGCGGGTTTAGAACGGCCTGCTGGGCGCCCAGAACCGCGGTGGCACCCAGATCCTCGTTCACGGCGGGCATGAACTTGATCCGGTTTTCCTCCATCCGCGTCTTGGCCCGCCAGAACTCCAGATCGACCCCACCCAGCGGCGAGCCGCGGTAGCCGGAGACGAAACCGGCGGTGTTCAACCCGGCCTCGCGGTCGCGACGGGCCTGGTCCAGCATGATGCGGGCCAGCGCCTGGGTGCCGGTCAGGAACACCCGGCCCTTGGTCAGTTCATAACGGTCCTCCAGCTTGTAGCTGCGGAAATCATGGCTCAGCTTGGTCATCACGGGGGTGTCCTTGCGCGCGTTCATATCTGATCGGTAAGATAATCCAGCCACGGTGGAAATATTTGCCACAGTTGTTGGAATTCTGCCATTGTGTGGATAACTGTTTCAAAATTTTGCCCGCGGGCGGATAGGTAGACCGGATCATGAAGCTCGACGACAGGGACCGCCGCATTCTGACGCTGCTGCAAGAGGATTCCCGTATGTCCAACGCCGACCTGGCCGAGGCCGTGGGGATGTCCGCCTCTGCCCTGTGGCGGCGGGTGCGGGCGCTGGAGGAAGCCGGCATCATCGAACGCTACGGCGCCATCGTCAGCGCCCCCGCCATGGGGTTGGGCTTTCAGGCGCTGGTGCATGTGCAGCTGACCCGGCATGACCCGGAAAAACTGGTGGAGTTCATCCGTGCCGTGGAAACCAGCCCATTGGTGCAGGAATGCTACGCCACCACCGGCCAGGCCGATTATCACCTGCGGGTGCTGGCGCCGGATCTCGAAGCCTATAACCGGTTTCTGGAGGAGTTTCTGTTTCGCCTGCCTGCGGTGGCCAGCGCTCAGACGAATGTGGTGCTGCGCACCATAAAACGCGACCGGCCGCTGGTGCCCTGACGGGTGGCCACGGCTGTACCGGGGACGGGCTCGATTACAGGGCCACGAATTTGATCCAGGCCCAGCCCATGGCGATATAGGTCAGCTGATGCAGCGTCTGGTCGGCCCCCATGGCCTGCCAGAACCTGGCCTGCTGCGGATTGAGGTTTTTTACCTCGGAATAGCGTGCCTTGGCGAAATCAATGTGAAAATGCACGATCCACTCCATCACCGCCAGCAGCAGGATGAACGGCAGCGGCGACCCGAACAGGCCAAGCACGACCACAGAGCCGATCACATGCACCCCGGCATGCTGGGCGCGGCCCATGTGCACATAGGCACAGCGGCCCGACAGCATCTTTGGCGTCTGCAGGAAAAAGTCGGCAAACATGTGCTTGATCTGCAAAGCGCAGAGCAAAAGCAGAACGGAACCGACAAAATCAGGCAACGCAAAACACCTCCAGCAAGTGTACCTCGCTGGAACCTTACGGATTTTTTCCCGGCTGGCAAATGTTGTGACACATCGTGCCGCAACGGGATCTGCAATTTTACTTGCCATTGCCTGTTCCCGTCAAACCGAGGTACCCCTATATGAGATCCAGTTCAGCCGCTGCCATTGATGGAGCTTTCCCATCGAACGCTCTTTGTTCCGTTTCATCTGGAAATATTCGAAACGCGACCAGCTGGTATTGCTGGTCGTCACCGCTTGCCTGTTCCCGCTGCTCTACCTGACCCTGGAACTGCCCAAGCGGATCATCAACGACGCCATCGGCGCGGAAACCCAGATCATCGACGTGCTGGGCTACCGTGTCGACCAGCTCACCTTTCTGTGGCTGCTGTGCGGGGCATTCTTGCTGTCGGTGCTGTGCCACGGGCTGTTGAAAATGCGCATCAACACCATGAAGGGGGTGCTTGCTGAACGCATGTTGCGCCGCTTTCGCTACCAGCTGATCGGCCGGGTTCTGCGCTTTCCGCAGCCCTATTTTGAACGGGTCAGCCAGGGCGAGCTGGTGTCGATGGTGACTTCCGAGTCCGAGCCGATGGGCGGGCTGATGGGCGATGCCGTCAGCCAGCCGGTGTTGCAGGCCGGGCAGATGTTGACGATTCTGTTCTTTCTGTTCCTGCAGAACTTCTGGTTCGGTATGGCGGCGATTGCGCTGATCCCGCTGCAAGGCTGGCTGATTCCGATGCTGCAACGGCGCATCAACCTGCTGAACAAGAAACGGATCAAGCAGGTGCGCGCCTTGGCGACCGAGATCGGCGAGAGCGCCGCAGGCGCCTCGACGCTGCGGATCAACGGCGGCTGGCGGTACCGGATGGCGGTGGTCACGGCGCGGCTCGGGCGGCTCTACGACATCCGCTTCGAGATCTACCAGAAAAAGTTCTTTATGAAGTTTCTCAATAACTTCATCACCCAGTTGACGCCGTTCTTCTTCTACGCGGTGGGCGGCTATCTGGTTCTCCAGGGCAAGGTGTCGCTGGGCGCGCTGGTGGCGGCGCTCGCGGCCTACAAGGATCTGGCCTCCCCCTGGAAGGAGCTGCTGAGCTATTACAACCAGACCCAGGATATGACCCTGCGCTGGGAGGTGATCCTCGAACGTTTTGGGCCGCCGGGCATGGTGGATGAACCGCTGATGAGCGGCGAACCGGAGGAGCTGGAGCACCTGACCGGCGACGTGGTTCTGGACGGGGTGAACGTGCGCGACACCGATGGCAATCTGGTGCTGGAGGATCTGAGCGCCACCTTCCCTGGCGGCAAGGTGATCGGCATTGCGGCTCCTTCGGAGGAAGACCGCCGTGCGCTGGCAGAGCTGATGACCCGCGAAATCCTGCCCACCGCCGGGAAGGTGACGGTGGCCGGGCACGATATGCGTGGGCTGCATCAGGCGACGGTGGCGGCGCGGATCGGCTATGCTACCTCACGGCCGGTGCTGTTTCAGGGCTCTTTCGGTGACAACGTGATGATGCCGATGCGGTTGCGGCCGCTGGGCAAGGGCGCCGACAGCAAACAGCTGGACATGGCCTTGCGAGCAGGCAACAGCCCGGATCCCTTCGATGCGCCTTGGCTCGATCCCAGCCTTGCCGGCTTTTCCAGCGAGGAAGAGTTGCGGGGATGGTGGCTGAAGCTGGTGGAAGGCATCGGTTCGGATACGGCGCTGTTCCGGCGCGGTATCGAACAGCGGTTCGAGGCGCTGGCGCATCCGGAACTGGCCGAGCAGCTGACCGCCCTGCGCCCAAAAATGCGCCAGGCCGTGTGCGACGCCGGGCTGGAGACGCATGTGCACTTCCTCGACCCTGACACGTACAACCCGGCCCTGCCGGTGGTGGAAAACCTGGTGTTCGCGGCCAGCCAGGAGGCGCTCACCGGCGAGATGCTGCATCGCCATGATGCGTTCCTTGACCTCTTGAAGCAGCTGGGACTGGACGAAGGGCTGGTCGCTCTGACCCGCGACGTGGTCGAGATGCTGCGGCAGATCTTCGGCATGGACGGCACCGATCACCCGCTGTTCCGAAAGCTGGGCCTGGACGTAACCGCCTATGAGGCCGCCTTGTCGCTGACCGAGCGGCCCGGCGACGTCAGCGCCGCTGGGCTCAGCCGCGAAGAACTGGCACAGCTCCTGATCGTGCCTTTCACCATCTCCGCCGAACAGATCGGCCCGGCCTTCGGCGACGAGATGAAGGACCGCATCCTCAGCTATCGCCGCAGCCATGGCGACAGCCTGCTGAAGGCGCTGCGCACCGGGTTCGAACCCTTCTCCGCCACGCGTTTCGCGCCCAGCCTGACGGTGCTGGAAAACGCGCTGTTCGGCAAGATTTCCGACAGCGCCGGCGGCAAGGGAGACGATGTGCGCAAGCTGGTGTCCGACATCATGGTCAGCGAAGGCCTGCGCGATCAGGTGGTGGCCTTGATCTTTGACATGCCGATTGCGGTGGGCGGGCAGGGGCTGGCCGCCAGCTTTGCAGAGCCGCTGGCCTTCTGCCGCGCCACGATCAAGCGGCCGGATGTGCTGATCCTCGATTCCGCCATGGCCAGCTATGATCTGGATACCCGCGTGGCGGTGCACAAGAATCTCCGCAAGTTGCTGCCGGATACCACGCTGATTTACCTCGCCTCCTCCTTTCAGAACCCCGATGTCTTCGACGCCTATTTCGAACTGCGTCAAGGCCGTCTGGTCAGCGACGAGGGGCCGGTGAGCGCATCCGGGGACGGGGCAGGGAGCCAGGATCTGGCCCGCAAGCTCAGAGCGCTGGAGCAGACAGAGCTGTTTTCCGGCCTCAACCGCCGCCAGCTGCGCCTGCTGGCCTTTGGTGCCCGCTGGTATCAGGCCAAGGAGGGCGAAACGGTGTTTCTGAAGGACGACGAGGCCTCCGATGGCGTCTATATGGTGCTGGAGGGCGAGGCGGGCCTCTACCTGCCGCAAGACGGCAAGGAGGACCGTCTGGTCGCCAAGGTCGGCCCCGGCCGTCTGGTCGGAGAGCTGGGGCTGATCCGGCAGGAACCGCGGGCGCTGAGCATGGTGGCCGCCAGCGACCTCAAATGCCTGCGGATCGGCGAGGAGGAGTTTCTCGCGGTCGTCGAAAACGATGCCTCAACGGCGTTCAAGCTGTTGCAGGTGGTGGCGGGCTACGTCTCCAACTGACCACGTTGTAGCGGCCCGGTCAGGGCAGGCGGCCGGGTCACCTGCCCTGGGCGGAGTCCGGTGGGCACCGCCCAGGGCACCGAGCTTTCATCGGTGCCGCACAGGCGCAGGCGGTGACCCATTGGTCGTGGGTCTATGCCGTCTCCGGTGGGGCACCGCCAACGAATTCATTGCCATTCGCATAGTCACAGGGCGCTTCCTGCATGTTCAGATGCAGGTCGCTGCCTGTAAACGGATGGGCGCGGGCCAGATCCTCGTCCACTTCGATGCCCAGCCCCGGCGCGTCGGTTGGGGTGACAAAACCGTTCTCCACCCGGATCGCGCCCTTGATCAGCTGGTCATGAAACGGCGTCTCGATCGTCTCCAGCAGCAAAATATTCGGGATCGAGGCTGCCAGCTGCACGTTGGCGGCCCATTCCACCGGCCCGGCATAGAGATGCGGCGCCACCTGCGCATTGAAAACCTCGGCAACGGCGGCCACCTTCTTCATCTCCCAGATGCCGCCGGCCCGGCCCAGTGCAGGTTGCAGGATCTCCGCGGCCCCGGCGCGCAGCACGGCGGCAAATTCGGCCTTGGTGGTCAGCCGCTCGCCGGTCGCGACGGGGATGCGCACCTGTCGGGCAACGCGCGCCATGTCGTCGATGCAGTCGGGTGGGGTCGGCTCTTCGTACCAAAGTGGCGAGAAAGGCTCCAGGGCCTGCCCCAGCCGGATCGCGCCCGCGGTGCTGAACTGGCCGTGGGTGCCAAACAGCAGGTCGGCCTTGTCGCCCACCGCCTCCCGGATTGCCTTGCAGAACCGGACCGACTGGCGAATGTCCGACATCGCGGGCATATGCCCGCCGCGCAGCGTATAGGGGCCGGCGGGGTCGAATTTCACCGCAGTGTAGCCCTCCTTGACCTTCTGCGCAGCCGATTCCGCCGCCATCTCAGGCGAGTTCCAGAAGGTGGAAATGTCATGCTGCGGCAGCGGGTACAGATAGGTATAGGCGCGAATGCGGTCGTTCATCCGCCCGCCCAGCAGCGCATGCACCGGACGGTCGCGGTGCTTGCCCAGGATGTCCCAGCAGGCGATCTCCAGCCCGGAAAACGCGCCCATCACCGTCAGGTCGGGCCGCTGGGTAAAGCCCGAGGAATAGGCCCGACGAAACATCAGCTCGATGTTTTCCGGGTTTTCCCCGGCCATGTGGCGCTCGAACACATCGCGGATCACATGGCGCATCGCCTCCGGTCCGACCGAGGCGGCGTAGCATTCGCCCCACCCGGTGATTCCGCAGGCGGTGGTCACCTTGACCAGGATCCAGTAGCGCCCGCCCCAGCCCGGCGCGGGCGGAGCCGTTACAATAATGTCCAGATCTTGCAATTTCATCGTTATACTCTTTCGGCGGTGTCGAAGGCGGCCAGTTCCCGGTTCAGCTCCTCTATGGCATGCCGCGGCGCCAGGAAAGTCACATCCGCTTCGCCGCCGCTTTCCAGCGTGATCTGGATCCCGAATTGCGCAGGCGCGTCGTCAAAGGCCCCGTCGATGCGCCAGCTGCGGGTTTGATGCAGATCCAGATGGGGCAGGGCGGTGGCGATTTCATCGCCCAGCCCCTCGGGCAGCCCAAAATGGGGATTGTTGGCCAGCCGGATCAGAAACGGTCCGATTTCCGCCACCGCAAACAGCATCGAGGTCTCAGAGGTGGCGGGCGCAGGCTGCACCGCCTCGGGTTTGAACAGGCTGGTCAGGAATTTCAGCACGGCGCGGGCTCCGCTGGTAGAGGTGTGTTCGGGTCATGGTCAGCTGAACACAATCACATTGCGCTTGGCAGAGCCAGTCCTGGTGTCGGCAATCGCCTCGTTGATCTGCTCCAGCCGCCAGCGGCCCGAAATCAGCTCATCCAGTTTCAGGCGGCCCTGTCTGTACAGGTCGATCATCCAGGGAATGTCGCGCTGGATCACCACGTCGCCCATCTTGGAGCCGATCAGCCCCTGGCCAACCGCTGCCAGCACCACTGGCTCATAGGTGGCCGTGGCGCCGGAATGCGGCATGCCGATCATCACCGCCCGCCCGCCACGCGCCAGGTAGCGCGGCGCTTGCTCATAGGCGGGGATGGCGCCGACAGTGATCAGCACTGCGTCCGCACCTCGCCCGCCAAGCGCGGCCTGCGCGGCTTTCCAGGGTTTGTCCTCTGTTGCCAGCACCCCGTGGGTGGCGCCGAATTCCTTGGCAATTTCCAGCTTTTCAAGGCTCATGTCTACGGCCACGATACGGCGCGCACCGGCAATTCGCGCGCCCTGGATGGCGTTCAGCCCGACTCCGCCCGCGCCGATCACCACCGCGTCCTGACCGGGGCGCAGGCGGGCCGCGTTGACCACCGCACCAACCCCGGTAATCACCCCGCAAGAGACCAGTGCAGCGGCGTCACGGCGCATCTCCGCGGGGATCTTCACGATCTGGCGCTGATCGACCACCACCTTTTCGGCAAAGGCGCCGCAGGCCATGGCCTGTTCCAGCCGTCCGCCGTCGGCGGTCTTCAAGGGACCGTTGACCGTATCGTGGGCTGTCTGGCAGAGCGTTGGCTGACCGCCTGCACAGTTTGGGCAACTGCCGCAGCTGCGGATCAGGGTGACGACAACCGCGTCGCCCTCGACGAAGCCCTGTACGCCGGGGCCGGTCTTGCTGATGACGCCCGCCGCCTCGTGGCCGTAGACCGCGGGCAAATACCCGCCCCAGGCGCCATCGGCATAGGAAATATCGCTATGGCAGATCGCGACAGCGTCTAGCGTTACCTCCACCTCGCCCAGGCTGGGTGGCGCCAGCAGCACCTCTTCGATCTCCAGCGGGGCGCCAAACGCGCGGCAGACCGCGGCCCTGATCTTCTGCATGATCTGTCTCCCTGTTTTCAGGCAGGGTGGCGCGGGGCAGGGGGTGTCGCAAGGTGGAAAACGCCGCGGCTGCCGGATTCTCGTCGCGGCACCGCGGCGGCTGCCTAGTTTGTGCTGCCTGCGGTCAGCGCCGCCGCTCTGGTTGCAAACTGGAGTGCGTCTGCGGGGGCCTGCCCCATTTGCTGCGCTGGGTCGAACAGCCGGTTTGCGCAGAGATCCGGGTGCGCCCGCGCCACCAGTTGCCGCAGCGGTGTGGCGCTGGCCTGCGCCTCGCGGCACAGCGCCTTTACTGCGGCTTGCGCGTCCGGGCGCGGCATCTGCCCCGCCAAAGCAAAGCTCAGCGCTTCGGCGTGGATCATGTCCAGCCCTCCCGACAGCGCCGCCAGCATCGCGTCGGCGTTGGGGGCCAGATCTGCGCACAGCGCCTTGCCCGTTCGGGCCGCACTGGCCGCGCCCAGCACGATTTGCGGCAGGCACATCCATTCGGTGAACCAGGCGGCGCCGTCACGCTGATGCTGCTGCACGGCCGCGCCCTGCAGCACGGCCATCAGCCCAGCTCCCTGACGCGCCAGCGCCGTCAGGACCGAAGGCTGCACCGGGTTCTGCTTTTGCGGCATGGTCGAGGACGCGCCCGCGCCGCCCAGGGTGATCTCGCCGATGCCGCTCTGGACCAAGGCGGTGCAATCCTCGCCGATCTTGCCGAAGGCCAGCGTCACCCGCATCATCCAGTCGGCAAGGCGCAGCACCGGTGTGCGGTCGGTGTGCCAGCTGCGCCCCGGATCCGCCAGCGCCAGCCCCCGCGCCATCGCAGCCCGCAGCTCTGCCGCCTGCTCCCCAAGTGCGGAGGCGGTGCCCGCCGCGCCCGACAAGGACACCAGCAGGCAGCATTTGCGCAACTCCGGCAGCTCTTCCAACAGGTTGGCCAGTGGCGTTCCCCAGCTTGCCACCACCGCGCCAAAGCTGGTCGGCGTGGCGTGTTGGCCATAGGTGCGCGCGGCCATCGGCACTTGGGCATGGGCTTTTGCCAATTGGCCAAGCGAAGCTACCGCGGCGCGCACATCGCTTTCGACCAACGCCAGCGCCTGGCGCAGCCGCAACATCAGCGCAGTATCCATGATGTCCTGCGAGGTCGCGCCCCAGTGCACGTATTGTGCATGTTCCGGCGCTTTCATCTCCTCGCGGAAGGCGGCCACCAACCCCGGTACGGGCACGCCGTTCTGGCCTGTCGGGCGTTTCAGCACGCCCGGATCCACGGCAATTTCGACCACTGCGCGGCCAATCGCGGCGGCGCTGTCCTGCGGGATCACGCCCGCCGCACCCTGCGCCTTGGCCAGCGCGCCCTCGACCAGCAGCATCGCCCGCACCTCGGCGCTGTCGGAAAACAGCCGTCCCGCCTCGCCGCAGCTGAAAAGCCCACCATAAAGCTGGCTGTCGAACACCGATCCGGCCATCAGAAGTCCCCTGCAATTCGTGTCATCAGATCCGCCAGCCCCGCCGGGTCAGCAAAGAAAGGCGAATGCGACGCCGCCATGTCGAAGACCCGGTTCGGCGGCAAGGCAGCGGCCATCTGCCTCTGGTACTCCGGCGGGATCACCCGATCTTCGGTGCAGCGGATATAGGCCTTGGCCACACCGTCAAACCGCTTGCCCAACCTCACCGGCGTGTCCTGCGGCGGGATCGGCTGCGCACATAGGTTGTCCAGCGCGAAACGCACCGTCTCTGCGGGGCAGTCATGATAGAACAGCTCTGGCGCGGTTTCTGCCACAAAGCTGTAGGCGCTGCCGTCTGCATTCTTCTCGGTAGCGCCGCCGAGCGTCTGGCGCGGCCCGGCCTGGCGCATCCCGATCAGCGACAGCCCGCTTACAGGGATGTAGCTGCACAGGTAGATCAGCCCGCGCATCCGCTCCGGCGCGGCCTCGGCAGCGGCAGAGATCGGAACACCGGCCCAGGAATGCCCCAGCACGATCCGGTCGGGCGCGCAGGCGCCTAGCACGCAATCGATGGTTTCCTCCAGCGTGACCGTGGCTGGGTCGCGCCCGTCGCCGTGGCCGGGCAGGGTGACGGTCCGGGCAGTATGGCCACGGGCCTCGAGCGCCGGGATCAGGTCGCGCCAGCACCACGCCCCGTGGCAGGAGCCGTGAACAAGCAGAATATCAGCCAAGGTGTCCGGTCTCCTTCAGAAAGGCGCTCAGCCGGTCGGCGTATTCATCCGGCTGTTCAACGCAAGGGATATGGCCCGCGCGGCGGATCAGGTGAAACTGGCTGCCGGGCACCAGGTCGACGGTCTCGCGCACCAGATCGGGTGGGGTGGAGCCGTCCTCGGAGCCGGCAAGCCCGAGGCAGGGCAGACGCAGGCCGCTGGTGGGGGTGTAGAAATCGGTGCCCGCAATGGCAGCGCAGCAGCCTGCATAGCCCTCACGCGATTGCTGCACCAGCATGTTGCGCCACAGCTGCACGTCGGGTTTGCTGCGGAAGTCGCGCGCAAACCAGCGTTCCATCACGCTGTCCGCCAGCGCCTCGATGCCCTGCTCCCGCACCGCCTCGATGCGTTGCTGCCACATCTCGGCCGTGCCGATCTTGGCGGCGGTGTTCGACAGCACCAGCGCGCGCACCTGGTCCAGCCGCTTCACCGCCAGCCCCTGACCGATCATGCCACCGATCGACAGCCCGACAAACAGCGCGTCGCGCACCTCCAGCTGGTCCAGCAGCCGCTCCGCGTCGCGCACCAGCGCCCCCATGGAATACGGGGCGGCGGGACAAGAGGACAGGCCATGGCCGCGCTTGTCATAGCGAATGATGCGCAGGCCCCGTGGCAGCCGGTCCACCACCGCATCCCAGACCCGCAGATCGGTGCCCAGCGAGTTGGCAAACACGATGGGCGCGCCATTGGGGTCGCCGTCAACGCGGTAGTGAAGCTGGACATCGCCCAGGTCTGCAATTTGCATGCTGTGCCTCGTTTCTTGAATTTGGCGCACTCTATCCGGGGCGGCGGGGCGAGGTAAAGCCGCCGCCGCCCCGCGCCGCCTCAGCCGCACAGCGCCATATGGGCCATGATCTGGCCATGGTCCGAGGCCAGTTTGTTATAGGGGGCTTCCGGGTGGCTGCCATCGGTCAGATGGTCGTTCAACACGCTGAAATATTGCATCTCTCCCACCGCGTCCGGCCAGGCGGGGTCGAAATGGCGCGACATGTAGATCTGGTCGATGCTTTCATGCACGCCGCCAAAGGCCGTGGTATAGACCACGTCGCGCAAGCTCTTCTTCAGGAACATCTTCTCGGCCGAGCGCAGCCGTACCCGGTCGATGTCCTCGCGGATCTGCGCATCCTCCGCCTCGCTGTAGCGGTCGCCGCCGTGGCGGGCGTCATGGCGCAGCATCCAGGCGTAGTTGCGAAACGGCACCTCGCCCGAGATGATCTCGCTGCTGACCGCATGTTCGCCATCATTGAAATCGCCCAGCACCATCACCGGGCGGTCCTGGTCCAGCTCCTCCAGCACCGCGCGGCGCAGCACCCAGGCTTCGGCCATGCGGCGTAGGGCGGCGCGCAAGGCCCCCAGCGCGCGCCCGGCCGCGTCATAGGCCGTCAGCACCGCTTCCGGCGGGTAGGCCGCGCCCTGCGGGGTGATGAATTCGCCCAGTTTCGATTTCAGGTGGCAGTTGAAGACGCTCACGACCTGATCGCCCACCGGCACCCGCACCTTGAGGATCGGGCGCGACAGTCGGCGCAGCGTGTAATAACCCGCCTCGTCATCCTCGCCGCCAAGGCAGGCCATGGGGATATCCAGCGGCTGTTGCAGTTCCTGAATGACCTCCGGCGCATCGTTAAAGCCAAAGCGCGACAGGATCGCGAACCCCGGCCTCCGCCGCCCCGGTTGACCGGTGTCATTGACGTTGGGGGCAAAGGCCAGCGCCGCGTCGCCATAGCTGTCATAGGCGAGTTTCTGGAAAATCGCCTTGCGGTGATAGCGCTTGGACGGGTCGGGAATGCTGGCGGCGTTGGCCTCGGCGCCGCGGCGGTCGGTCTCGGCGATCACCTGCCGCAGTGGCGCCTCCTCGAAGATCTCCTGGAAGCCGACGATGTCGGCATTAAGCGTCAGCAGCTGGTCGGCCAGCCAGTCGGCTTTCCACGCGTATTCCTCGGGCGTGTAGCTTTGAAAGCGGTAATACTCGCGCTCAGGCCCGATCAGGTTCTTCACGTTGAAAGAGGCGACGGTGAAACGTGTCATGAAAGATCCTTTCGGATGCGCTGCGATCCTCCTGGTCAGGTGTCAACCATACCGCGCCAGCGCGGCACAAAACAGCTCCGGATCGACATTGCCACCGGTGGCCACCGCGATCACCGCATCGCCGCTGACGGCATCGCCGTGAAACAGCGCCGCCGCCAGCGAGGCCGCGCCGCCCGGTTCCAGCACGACCTTCAGCCGCAGGAACGCCAATGCCATGGCCTGCATCGCCTGATCCTCGGTGATGACGATGCCCGCGCCGCAGTGCTGCCGCAAAATCCGAAAGGTGAGCTTGCCCGGCGCAGGCGTCAGGATTGCATCACAGATCGACCCCGACTGCGTGGAATTGCTGCAGATCTCTCCCGCCGCCAGCGAGCGGGTCACATCGTCGAACCCCTCCGGCTCCACCGGGCGCACGCGCAAGCCCGGCGCGCGCGCCGCCAGCGCCAGCGCGATGCCCGAGGTGAGCCCGCCGCCGCCGCAGTTCACCAGCACGTCGCCGGCCGAGACGCCTGCCTCGGCTGCCTGCGCGGCGATCTCCAGTCCGCAGGTGCCCTGACCCGCAATCACCTCAGGCTCGTCATAGGGTTTGATGAGGGTCAGCCCGCGCGCCTCGGCATGCTGGGCGCCGACGGCCTCGCGGCTTTCGCCACCGGCGCGGTCATATAGCACCACCTCCGCCCCCAGGGCGCGGGTGTTGGCGATCTTCAGCTTGGGTGCGTCTGCGGGCATCACGATCACCGCAGGCGTGCTATGGGCGCGCGCCGCCGCCGCCACGCCCTGCGCGTGGTTGCCGCTGGAATAGGCGATCACCCCGCGCGCCAGGGCCGCCTGCGGCAGTGCCGAGACCGCCGCCCAGCCGCCGCGGAACTTGAAGGAACCGGTGTGCTGCAGGCATTCCGCCTTGACCAGCACCCGCCGCCCGGCGATCTCATCGAGGAACGGCGAGGACAGCAGCGGCGTCACACGAGCATGGCCGTGCAACCGCTCGGCGGCGGCTTCGATCATGGTGATTGAGGTCATTGGGCTTGCTCCAGCACGGAATGGATGAGGTCGAGCGCCTCTGGCTCGTCGAGAAAGGGCACATGGCCGCGGTTCGCGATCTCCGCCGCCTGCAAGCCGGGCAGGCGGCCCTGCATCTGGGTATAGGTGGCGTGGCTGAGGATGTCGGAGTGTTCGCCGCGGATCACGCCGCAGGGCAGCCCGTCCAGCGCCAGGAACAGCGGCCACAGATCCGGCTGCGGCCCGGCCTCGGCCTGGGCCAGAAGGGAGTCGCGCAAGCGCGGATCATAGCGCAGCTGCAACCCGTCCGGCGCTTGGTCGTAGAACGCCTCCGCTTCCTCGCGCCAGCGTGTGTGCGGCACATCGGGAAACGCCGGGGCCATCATGGCCTGAAGCGCCGCCGCGGCGTCAGCGTGGGTTCTGGCCGTCGGTCTATGGCCGACATAGTCCATGATCCTGCCAAGCCCCCCCGCCGGGATTTCGGGGCCGATGTCGTTCAGGATCACGGCCGACAGCCGGTCGCGGGCGGTCGCCGCCAGCGTCATTGCCACCAGCCCCCCGCGCGAGGTGCCCAGAATGGCGACCTGCGCCAGATCCAGATGGTCCAGCAGCTCCACCGCGTCCTGCGCCTCGCGCAGCACGTTGTAATTCATGAAATCCGCATCGCGCGCCGACTGGCCGCGGCCGCGGGCATCCAGCGTGAGCATCCGATACGGCGTGGCATGGGGCGCGAAATAGCGAAAATCGCGACTGTCGCGGGTCAGCCCGGCAAGGCACAGCAGCGGCAACCCGGTGCCGCCGGTGTCGGTGTAATGCAGGCGCAGCCCGTCGGAGGTGTCAAAATGCGGCATCACCCCTGGCCCCGCGCCAGATCGGGAATGGCGGTCAGATCCGACAGCTCATGCGCCGGTGTCCAGGGCAGGCGGTCCACCGGTTCCCCGGCGCGGTTCACCCAGGCAGTGACAAACCCATAGCCGGACGCACCGGCGGCATCCCAACCGTTGGAGGAGACAAACAGCACCTCGTTGCGCGCGCAACCAAAGCGCTGGCCGACCAGATCATAGACGCGGGCGTCGGGTTTGAACACGCCGACGCTTTCGACCGACAACACGTCATCCAGCACCTCCGCCAGCCCCGCCGACTGCACCGCGCCATCCAGCATCGCAGGCGAGCCGTTGGACAGGATTGCGGTGTTCAGGCCTGCGTCCTTGAGCGCGCGCAGCATGGCCGGCACCTCGGGGTAGGCCTGCAACTGCCAGTACAGATCCAGCAGCCGCTGGCGCAGCGCATCATCCCCGGCAAGGCCGGTGGCCTCCAGCGCCCAGTCCAGCCCCTCCTGCGTAACTTGCCAGAAATCCGCATGGGCCTCGGTGATCGCCCGCAGCCAGGTGTATTGCAGCTGCTTTTGCCGCCAGTGCTGGGCCAGCTCGGACCAGCGGTCCTGAAGCCGCGCAAACGCAGGCTCTGCGGCGGCCATCCGGGCGGCGGCAGTGACATCGAACAGGGTTCCGTAGGCGTCAAAGACGCAGGTTGTGATTGGCATGAAATCCTCCGCGATGGTTGCCGCTCGATGGGTCGCGGCGACAGTGGCACGAAGCGCGCAACGGGGCAAAGCGGATAATTGTACCGGATACGGGTTTACATCAGGGGCACAGCCTTTAGGCTGCCCGGCTTTGATACCCCTCACCTGGACAGGAGATCCCATGACCGAGGTCAAGAACGGCGACACAGTGCGCATCCATTACACCGGCAAGCTGACGGACGGCACCGTCTTTGACAGCTCCGAGGGGCGCGACCCGCTGGAGTTCACCGTTGGCAGCGGGCAGGTGATCGCCGGCATGGATGCCGGACTGGCCGGCATGTCGGTGGGTGACAAGAAGACGCTGGAAATTGCCTGCGCCGATGGCTACGGGCCGGTAAACCCGGAAGCGCGCCAGGAAATCCCCCGCGAAGGCATTCCTGCCGACATCCCGCTGGAGCTGGGCACACAGTTGCAGATGCAAAGCCCCGAAGGCCACGTGCTGCCGGTAACCGTGGTTGATGTGAGCGACGAGACCGTGACGCTGGATGCCAACCACTTCCTGGCGGGCAAGGACCTCGTGTTCGACGTCGAACTGGTTTCGGTGAACTGATCCGCAGCGCGCCGCGGCGGCTGGGGCGCTCCCGCCCACTGCGGTGCAATCCGTAGGATCGCATCCTCATCGGTTGGGCCCGGCGCCGCCTGCGGCGGCGGGCCTTTGTGCTTGGCGCTGGCGCCCCGCACAGCGCGGTCAGTCGACGGTCTCCGGTGGCAGTGTCAGCAGCGCGGCTACACCGGCGGCGCTGCTGGCGGCAAGGTGCAGCAGGCGCGCCCGGTCAGCGCCGGCGCGCGCCCGAATGCCCAGCGAATGCAGCGTTGCCGCCGCCAGCCCGGACGCCACCTCAAGTACCCTTGGCGTGGCTTGCGGTGCATGCCGCGCCAGCACGCGCTGGAACAGGGCATCGTTCGCAACGATCTGATCGAACAGCCGAGCCCGGATCTCAGGGTGCGTCGGGGCGTCCGCCGTTGCGGTGGTGAACACCAGACAGCCAAGGGTACCATCCCCATCAAGGTAGACCTCCAGTGCGGCCTCGAACAAGGACTTCAGCGCCGCCGCGGGGCTGGGGGTGGCAGGCGGCTCCGCCTCCAGCCGCCGGAGGATGCGCGCCGCAAAATCATCCATCGCGCCCAGGAACATCTGCTCCTTGCTGCCAAAGGCGGCATAGAGGCTGAGCCGCACCAGCCCCGTAGCCCGCGCCAGGTCGTCCAGAGAGGTTGCAGCAAATCCCTTGCTGCGGAAACAGTCGACAATCGCCTCTCGCACCGCGGTCTCGTCGAATTGGCGCGGCCGCCCGCGGCCGCGGCTCATTCGGCAAAATCCGCGCCGTGCAGCATGTCGCAGAAATGCGGCACCGCAAAGCCGGGCACGTTGCGCTGGGCGATGTCGGTGCCGAAATTGTGCAGCGCGGTCATTGGTTTGCGGGTATAGACCCGGCTCAGAGCGTCTTCCATGGCCCGTTTGAACCCCAGACGCGGGTAGGCGTCAAGCAGCTGCTCCATCACCTCTGGCGTGATCTGGTCGTGCGGCAGCACGCCAACATCCACCCCGGCGCCGATCTGCACCAGCGCCGCCTCCGGCGACTTCTTCTGCGGAATCGAGAAGGTCGTGTGCAGCGCAATCGCGTCCCAGACCCGGTCAATGCGGGACTGCTCGACGTTCTGGCGCGCCAGGAACGCCGCCGCCGCCTCGGCGCCATCAACCTCGAAACGGTCGTCACCCTGATGCGCCTCTGTCAGGCCCAGATCATGCAGCATGGCGGCAACGTAGAACAGTTCCGGATCATAGCGCAGCCCCGACTGGCGCGCGGCCAACACGCCAAAGGCATAGGTGCGGCACACATGGTTGTAGAGGAACGGCTGGCTCGCCATGCGCGCCATCTCGGCGGCGGCGGTGCAAAGCGCGGTGTCGGGAATGGTGATGTGATCACTGAGACGCATGTCGAATTCCTGCTGAAGTGGCGTTCCTTTGTTTTCATGCGACTCGATATATAAATAGAAGCGACGGCAACGCGCAGCAGGAGCGGGCGTAAAAGAAAAGGCGCCCCGAGGGGCGCCTTGGCTTCGTCGCGACTGACAGCAGAGGTTTACAGGTGATCCTGCTGAGGCATCCCCAAAACGTGAAAACCTCCGTCCACCCGAATGATTTCACCGGTGGTGTAGGCGCCGGCGTCCGAGGCCAGGTAAACCGCGGTGCCGCCCACCGCCTCAAGCGTTGCGTTGGAGCGCAGCGGCGCATTCTGCTCGGTGTGCTTGTAGGTCTTGCGCGCACCACCAATGGCAGCCCCTGCCAGCGTTTTCATCGGACCGGGGGAGATCGCATTCACCCGGATGCCATCCGGGCCCAGATCGTTGGCCAGATAGCGCGTTGCGGCTTCCAATGCCGCCTTGGCGACGCCCATCACGTTGTAGTTCGGCGTCACCCGGTTGGAGCCGCCATAGGTCAGCGTCAGCAGGGTGCCGCCGTTTTCCTGCATCATCGGATAGGCGCGGCGCGCCACCTCGATGAAGGAATAGGCGGAGATGTCCATCGAGTTCTTGAAGTTGGCCCGGCTGGTGTTGATGAACCGGCCGGTCAGTTCTGTCTTGTCGGAATAGGCAATCGCATGGACCGCGAAATCAATCGTCGGCCATCGCGCGCCCAGCTGGTCAAAGGCCGCATCCAGCGACGCGTCATCGGTCACGTCCACGTCGACCATGAAGTCCGAGCCAACACTGGCGGCCAGCGGTTCCAGCCGCTTGCCAAAGGCCTCTCCCTGATAGGTAAAGGCCAGTTCGGCACCGGCATCGGCCATCGCCTTGGCAATGCCCCAGGCAATCGAGCGTTCGTTGGCCACACCCATGACCAACCCGCGCTTGCCGCTCAGCTGTCCTGCCATCTTGCTTATTCCTTGTACTTGCTCAGGACCATGGAGCCATTGGTGCCGCCAAACCCGAAGCTGTTGGTCATCACCGAATCCAGTCCGGCGTTTTCCACCAGATCGGTGGCGATCTCGCCCGGCTGGATGCCTTCGGCGAGGGTGTCGACATTGATCGACGGGGTGATGAAATCCTTGTCCAGCATCAACAGGCAGAAGATCGCCTCCAGCGCGCCGGCGGCACCCTGGGCGTGGCCGGTCATCGACTTGGTCGAGGAGATCGGCGGCACTTTTCCGTCACCAAATACCCGGCGTGCGGCCTCGACTTCGCCCACGTCACCCACGGGGGTCGAGGTGCCATGCGCATTGATGTAATCGACCTTGCGGCCCTCGGGCAGGGACTGTAGCGCCAGCCGCATCGCCCGCTCGCCGCCCTCGCCTGACGGGGCCACCATGTCATGCCCGTCGGAGGTCGCGGCAAAGCCGGTCACCTCGGCATAGATCTTCGCGCCACGCGCCAGCGCGTGCTCCAGATCTTCCAGCACCACGATGCCGCCGCCGCCCGAAATCACGAAACCGTCGCGGTCCTGATCGAAGGCGCGCGAGGCTTTCTCGGGCGTGTCGTTGTACTTGGAGGACATCGCGCCCATGGCGTCGAACAGGCAGGACAGCGTCCAGTCCAGCTCTTCGCCGCCGCCGGCGAACATCACGTCCTGCTTGCCCATCATAATCTGCTCCGCCGCGTTGCCGATGCAGTGCAGCGAGGTCGAACAGGCCGAGGTGATCGAGTAGTTGATGCCCTTGATCTTGAAGGCGGTCGCCAGGTTGGCCGAAATCGTCGAGGACATGCATTTCGGCACCGCGAAGGGCCCAATACGCTTGGTGGCACCGGTTTTCAGCACCACCTGATGCGCGGCCAGCATCGCGCTGGTCGACGGGCCGCCGGACCCTGCCACCAGGCCAGTGCGCTCATTCATGACCTGATCGTCGCTCAGGCCCGCGTCGGCGATTGCCTGGCTCATGGCGATATGGGCATAGGCGGCACCGGCCCCCATGAAGCGCAGGGTGCGCTTGTCCACGTGCTCGGCCACGTCGATCTTGAGCGTGCCCGCGACCTGGCTGCGGAACCCATGTTCGGTCATCTCGGGGCTGGCGACGATGCCGGATTTGCCCGCTTTCAGCGAGGCGGTGACTTCTTCGGCATTGTTCCCGATGGAGGAGACGATCCCCAATCCGGTGACGACGACGCGGCGCATTAGCGTACTCCTGTTTCTCTGCGGTTGGTCTCGTGCGAAAGCGGCTCAGCTTTCGGACAGGGCCACCTTCATGTCCTTGACCTGGTAAATCACGTCACCATCGGCCTCGACGATGCCATCGGCAACGCCCATTGTCAGACGGCGGGTCTGAAGGGCCTTGGTGAAATTGATGCGGTAGGTCAGCATCTTGCGGTCCGGGCGCACCATGCCGGTGAGTTTCACCTCACCCACACCCAGCGCATAGCCGCGGCCCTGCCAGCCACGCCAGCCCAGGTTAAAGCCGGTCAACTGCCACAGACCATCGAGCCCGAGGCAGCCCGGCATGATCGGATTGCCGGGGAAGTGGCAGTCAAAGAACCACAGGTCCGGGGTGATGTCGAACTCGGCGATCACATGGCCCTTGCCATGCTCACCGCCATCGCCGGAAATCTCGGTGATGCGGTCCATCATCAGCATCGGCGGCGCCGGCAGCTGGGCGTTGCCCGGCCCGAACAGCTCTCCCCGTGCGCATTTTAGCAAATCTTCCTTGTCAAAACTGCTGGGGTAATCGGCCATCCGGAACTCTCTCTCGCCATTTGGGTCTGGTATTTATATCTGGCCCCCTGTAGCACCCGGCCTCAGGGTCCTGCAAGGGGACCCCACGTCACTTCCTGCGCTCAATCTGCCACAGGCGGGCCGGAAAACGACGCGGAGCTGCAAATGAATTTCATTTGAAATCCCCCCAAAGGTGCTCCTATATATACGGTCAGCAACGCGATGCAGGAACTGCTCATGACGCCAAACAGCGAAGAAGTGGCCACACGCTGGCTGACCGACGCCGGGCTGCGCCCCACCCGGCAGCGGGTGGCGTTGGCTGAACTGCTGGTGGGGGACGGCAAGCACCGCCACATCACCGCCGAAAGCCTGTTTGAAAGCGCCCAGAAAAAAGGCGCGGCGGTGTCACTGGCCACCGTCTACAACACGCTGCGCGCCTTCTGCGATGCGGGTGTCTTGCAGGAAATTCCGCTGGACGGCTCCAAGAGCTATTTCGACACCAACACCCACGACCACCCGCATTTTTTCTGGGAGGATGAGGGCCGCGTCAGCGATGCGCCCGCCCAGCAGCTGGTCATCAAGAAGCTGCCTGAGGCACCCGAGGGTATGGAGATCGCCTCAGTCGATGTGGTGATCCGCCTGCGCAAGGTCTGAGCGCCCGCGGCTCAGCGCCTGGCACAGAATGTCATGCGCCGTTTCGGTCAGGGACCCTTTTGGCAACGGTGCGTGGGCGGCCAGAATCACCGGTTCCTGCGCCTCCGGGTCGCGGACCGGCACCGCGCGCAACGGTTTTGCGTCATAGCTGATGCCGCCCGGTGGCAGGCTGTAGCTGATACCGACGCCTTCGTCATTGGCGGCAAGGCTGCGCAGCAGCTCCAGCGTATCGGCTCTGTGGGCGATGCGCGGCACCAGCCCCTGCGCCCGGAACAATCCCAGCATATGCTGCACCGACAGGCCTTCCTGTGACAGCACCAGCGGTTGAACCGCCAGCTCTGCCAGTGTCAGGCTGGGCCTTGCCGCCAACGGATGCTGCGGCGGCACCAGCGCATGTGGGCTCAGCCGGTCCAGCTCGCTGCGGCTGAAGCTAGCGTCGAGACCCAGGTCATAGGTGATGGCCAGATCCGCCTCGCCGGCCGTCATCGCCGCGATCAGCGGCTGGAATGCGCAGCTGCGGTGGCGGATCTCCACATCTGGCAGGGCATGGCGTAGCGCCTTCAGCGCCGGGGCCAGCAGAAACGGCGCCAGATCGGAAAAACACAGCAACACCAGCCGCTGCTGCGCCGCCACCGCGCCGGGGTCCTCCAGCCGTGCAGCCTGCTCCAGCAGCTGGGCGGCCCGCTGCGCGAACCGTTGGCCTTGCGGCGTCACCGCCAGCGCCGCGCCGCGGCGGCGCAGGAACAGGCTGTGGCCCAGATGCGCCTCAATCCGCGCCAGCGCCGCCGACAGCGCCGGCTGGCTGACGTGCAGCGCCTCGGCGGCCGCCGACAGGCTGCCGTGGTGGGCCACCGCGCAGACATATTCGTAATGGCGCAGGGTTAGATATAACATGTGCCGAAGGGTATCTTAATCAGATATGATTTGAAACTATGTCTATGGGCGCGGCAAGTAGAGGCATCACTTATGCCCAATCACCAGCGGAGACAGCCATGGTTCACCCCCTCATCACCCCGGAACACGTCGAAGGGTTTCAGCGCGACGGCGCCGTGCTGATCCGCGGTCTGTTTGCCGATCAGGTCGACCTGTTGCGCGCCGGCGTTGCCGCCAACATGAAGACGCCTGGCCCCTATGCCTCAAACAACGAAAAGGCAGGCCACACCGGACGGTTTTTTGACGACTACTGCAACTGGACCCGGATCCCGGAATTCCAGCAGGCGATCGCGCAATCGCCGGTGGCCGAGGTCGCCGCCGACCTGATGCAATCCACATCGGTGCAGATGTTCCATGACCACGTGCTGGTCAAGGAACCCGGCACCTCGATGGCGACTCCGTGGCACCAGGACGGGCCGTATTACTTCGTCGAGGGGCGGCAGACCGTCAGCTTCTGGTCGCCGCTGGATGTGGTCACCGACGCCACCCTGCGCTGCGTGGCCGGCTCTCACAGGTGGGAGAAGGAGGTGCTGCCCACCCGCTGGACATCACAAGCGGATTTCTTCCCGGATGAGGGCCAGTACATGGCGGTGCCGGACCCCGACGCTGAGGGCATGACGGTGCTGGAATACGCGATGCAGCCGGGCGATGCGGTGGCCTTTAACTACCGCACGCTGCATGGCGCGCGCGGCAACACCAGCAGCACCCGCCGCCGGGCGTTCTCATTGCGGCTGGTGGGGGACGACGCCCGCTACGTGGAGCGTCCGGGCCCGACCTCGCCGCCATTTCCGGGCCATGACATGCAGCCCGGCCAGCGTCTGCGTGAGGATTGGTTCCCGGTTCTGTTGCAGCGCTGACGCGTCGGGGACGCAAGGGGCGGGAGGGGGCGTTGCCCCCTCAGGCCGTCCGGCCTTCACCTCCAGAAAGCTTTTGGCAAAAGGCAGGGCCGGGCGCGCCCTTCTGGAGTCATCGGCTGAACTGGATCGGCAGGTTGAAGCTCATCTGTGCCAGTTTCAGCTGTTTTGGCGCGGCCGGGAAGCGTCCGGCCCGTTTCACCGCCGAGAGCGCGGCCTGATCCAGTGTCGCATCGCCGGAGGATCGCGCGATGCGGCTGCCCAGCAGCTGGCCGCTGCGGGCCACGGTCAGATGGACCACGACCTTGCCGGTCCCCTTGCCGCGCGGCGTGCGCCGGGCCACCCTGGCACGGATCTTGGCGCCCCAGACGTTTTGCAGCTTGGCCTGGCGTCCGGCATCGGCCGTCGCCGCCTGAGCGCCGCCTGCCTGCCCTGCCTGTGCGCCGCCGCCGGAACCGGCGGCCTTCTGCTCCGCGCGCCCGGCAGAGGTCTCCGCGGCGTTCTGCGCCTTTTGCGGACGCGGCTGCGGCTTGGGGGTCGGTTTGGGGGCGGGCTTTGGGTCCGGCTTGGGCTGGGGCTTTGGCGGCGGCGGCGGTGGTGGGGCGGTGTCGACCTGCGGAGCCGCGCTCCGCTGCGGTTCGCTCAGGGCGATCAGTGCCGCCGCGCGGGGTGTTCGTGCCAGCTCGAACTGTGGCAGTACCGGTGTGCGGGCCCGGGGCAGCGGCTCCGCCATTTCGGTTTCCAGCTGCGGCTGGGTTTCGGGTGGGCGCTCCCAGGCGTCCACCATATTGGCGATCGTCTCCGGCGCGGCCTGGATCGAGACCATGGCCTCTCCGCCCGAACCGCTGGATTTGGCACCGCTGTCCGGGGCGCTGCTGAACAGCGCCACATGGATCACCCCGGCAAGCGCGGCAAAGACAATGAGTTCCGCGGTGCGTTTCATGGCTGCCGCACCACCAGTTCCGCATGGCTGAGGCCCGCCTCGGCCAGTTGACGCAGGATGGCGGCCAGGGCGCTGGCCTCCAACCGGGCGTCGGCGCGCAGCTGCACCACCGGGCTGTCGGCACTGGCTGCGGCCAGCGCGGCCAGCGCCGCATCGCCGTCGTTGCCGCCGTAGTGCAGCCTGCCGTCGGCGCTGATGAACAGCACCGGCTCTGCCTCGGGTTCGCCGTCCAGCGCTGCATCGGGCGGGGTGACCTCGAACGGTTCCGGTTCAGCCAGACGTGAGGTCATCAGGAAGAAGATCAACAGCAGGAACACCACGTTGATCATCGGCACGATGCTTTCCCCGCGGGGGCGGCGGGGCGGGTCGGTCAGATCCATCTGCTGCTCCTCATTCCACCAGTACGACGTTGGTAAACCCCGCCTGCCGCAGCAGCGCGGTGACCTCTGTTATCCGTTGCAGGTTGGCACCGTCCCGGCCGCGCAGGATCAGCATGTCGGTGGAAGTTTTCGTCAGCGGTGCCAGCGCCTGCGTCAGGTTGCTGTCGGCCACGGGCACGCCGTTCACATCCAGGTTGTTTGCGCCGATGCCGATCAGCCGCGGCGGCCCGTCATAGGTGCCGCCCTTGCCCGCAAGCGGCAGCTGCAGCACCGCGTCCGTGCCAAAGCGCGACGCCAGCATGAAAAAGACCAGCAGCAGGAACACCACGTCAATCATCGGTGTCAGGCTGGGCTTGCGCCGGGGCTTGTGGGCTTGGGTGAACTCCATCCGGGTTACTCGGCGGCCAGTTTCAGTTGCTGCGGTTCCGGCGCCACGAAGATCCTTGTGGCGCTGTCCTCAACGTCGCGACGGATGCGGGCGATCACCGCCTCGAACCAGGTCAGCGCCGCCGAGGCGGGGATCGCCACGGCCATGCCGGCCGCCGTGGTCAGCAGCGCTTCCCAGATGCCACCGGCCAGCAGCGCCGGGTCGGCCTTGGACCCGGCCGCCTGCAACGCCTGAAAGGCGGCGATCATGCCCAGAACCGTGCCCAAAAGGCCCAGCAGCGGCGCGATCGTTGCGATCAGCTCCAGCGCCCCCAGACCGGTGCTGGCACTGGCCAGATGCAGCTTGGCCACCCGCGCGGTCTCCTCGCGGGCACGGTCCTCCGGCAAAGTCGCGCTGGCGGTCAGCGCGGCGGCGACAACGCGCGAGCGGATGCCGCGGCGGCCCTGGACGATGGCCAGCGCAGCCTCGGCCTCGCCGCGTTCATAGGCGTCGACGGCCCGGCCCGCCTTGCCGCGCGACCAGGCGCCGATCAGCGCCAGCCGCCAGATCTTCCACAGGATCAGCGCCAGGGTGGTCACCGAGAGCGCCGCAATCGCCCAGATCGACGGGCCGCCGTCGCGCAGGAAAGTCACCGCCTTGGCAGAGGCATCGCGGGCCATCGCCGCCAGTTCCTCCTGCCGGGACAGGGGCGCAGGCGCTGGGGCAGGCGCGGGCGCTGTCGTCGCCGGGCTGTCTGTCGCAGCCTCCTGCTGGACTGGCGCATCGACTGGCACCGTCGCCTGCGGCGATGCGGGGGCGGCGGGCGGTGCGTCCGTTGCCGCCGGGATCAGCGGCGCCACAGCCGGTGCGCCGGAGCCGTCACCGGGCAAAAGACCCTCGCTGCCCGGCGCGTCCAGCGCGATGAAGGGGACCGGCGGTGTGGCGGGGGCGTCCTGTGCCAGCAGGGCAGGGGGGCTCATCAACAGCGCTGCAAGTGCTGCGGAGAAACGAAGGGTCATGACTTGCTCCAATAGGCTGCAATATAGGTGGTGCCAGGGTCGGCCTGCACGTCCTTGACCGCCTTGCGCAGCTGCTGTGCTTGCGACTTTTCGGCGGCAAACCACAGGAAATGGTCGCGATTTAGGGGCCAGGCCGCCAGCGCCCGTGCGGCCAGCGCATCGCCCTCGCGCCGGTCCAGCCAGCGGAGGGTCATGCCCGCCGGGGTGCTGAGCGGATAGCCGCACGCCGCGCCGCCATCGGCCAGCACAGTCGCCGCGCCGCAGGCATCGGCGGGCAGGCTGTCCAGAGTGCGGGCGATCGCGGGCAGGGCGGTTTCATCCCCATAGATCAAAAGCTTGCGCGCTGCGGGTATGCCGCCGCCGCCCGGTCCGGCAATGGCCAGCCGGTCGCCGGGCTTGGCACTGCGCGCCCAGGCGGTGGCGCGGCCACCCTCGTGCACAAAAAGGTCGAACTCCATCTCGCCGGTGCGATGACAGATCCGGCGGGTGGTATAGACCGGCCGGTGCAACGCTGCGTCACCCTTGGGCCAGATCGTGGCACCGTTTTCGCCCAGCCACGGCCACTCCGGCGCCGCAGCGCCCGTGGGCGGGAGCAGCAGCCGGAAATGGATGGCATCATCCTGAAAGCCGCTGAGGTCGCCGCCCTGAACCTGCACACGCACAAAGCTGCGCCCCAGTGGCGTGACCGACTGGACGGTGGTGAAATGCACGTTCGGCGGCAGCGCGCCCGCTGCCTCGCCGCCCTGCCAGCGCAGAGCGTCGGCGGCCTGCGGGTGCAGGTCGCGCAGCTGCGCGACGAAACTGTCCTGCAACATCTGTAGCCGGTCGGGCAGGGCGGCGCGCAACCGGATTGTGCTGCCGCCGGGCTGTGCTTCGGCCTGCATGCATCCAAAATCGCGCACCTCGACAACCAGCCGAGCGGCGGTGTCCTCTGGAAGGTCCAGCCCGTAGCTCTGCGCCTGCGCCCGCATGCCACCGGCCAGGTCGGCAAAATCCAACCCGGCCAGCACCGCACGGGAGTCCATCGTGAATGTCGGATTGATCGTCATCTCGGGCCTTCCCTGATGCCAGCAATGCCGCAGGATCGTCCTCGCGCGGCGGTGCCGGTTCCGGGGTGTCCTGACAGCTGTTCGATTGTGCGTGGCTGGGCACGGCGGCGGGATCTATACGCCGGGGCCGTAGCTGGAGACGCGCCTGATGGCGCATCGCTGCGCCTAAAATAACCAAGTTCTTTTGTCAAGAAACTTGTCGCGCGGCGTCGGGCCGCTCAATCCGCGCCGCGCGGCATTCTGTCGTTCCCAAACCCCGCGCCGCGCGGTATATGCGCGCGCATGACCAGTGATGCGCCCAGCAACCCGCCCAGCCTCCGCCCCGATATTGCACCGCAGCCGCAGTTCCGGGATGCCCCGCGTGATGACCAGCCGACGCTCGGCATGGTCTCGCTCGGCTGCCCCAAGGCGCTGGTGGACAGCGAACGTATCCTGACCCGCCTGCGCGCCGAGGGCTATGGGATCTCGCCCGACTATGCCGGCGCCGATGCGGTGATCGTCAACACTTGCGGCTTCCTCGACAGCGCCAAGGCCGAAAGCCTGGAGGCGATCGGCGAGGCGCTGAAGGAAAACGGCAAGGTGATCGTCACCGGCTGCCTGGGCGCTGAGCCGGACTATATCCGCGAGCACCACCCGCGCATTCATGCGGTCACCGGCCCGCACCAGTATGAACAGGTGCTGGACGCGGTGCATTCCGCGGTGCCGCCCAGCCCGAACCCTTACGTGGACTTGCTGCCTGCGGCGGGGGTGAAGCTGACCCCGCGGCATTTCAGCTATCTGAAGATCTCCGAGGGCTGCAACCACAAGTGCAAGTTCTGCATCATCCCCGACATGCGCGGCAAGCTGGCCTCGCGCCCGGTTCACGCGGTGCTGCGCGAGGCGGAGAAGCTTGTCGAGGCCGGCGTTCGCGAACTCCTGGTGATTTCGCAGGATACCTCGGCCTATGGGCTGGACCGCAAGTATTCGACCCATCCGTGGCGGGGCGAAGAGGTGCGCAGCCACATTCAGGATCTCAGCCGCGAACTGGGCCGTCTGGCCCCGGCGGAGGACCTGTGGGTGCGGCTTCACTATGTTTACCCGTACCCCCATGTACGCGAGCTGATCCCGTTGATGGCGGACCCGGACAACGCTCTGCTGCCCTATCTGGACATTCCCTTCCAGCACGCCCACCCGGACGTTTTGCGCCGCATGGCGCGGCCTGCGGCGGCGGCCAAGACGCTGGACGAGATCCGCGCCTGGCGCGAGACCTGCCCGGACATCACCCTGCGCTCCACCTTCATCGTCGGCTACCCCGGCGAGAGCGAGGCCGAGTTCCAGCACCTGCTTGACTGGATGGACGAGGCGCAGCTCGACCGCGTCGGCTGCTTCAAATACGAAAACGTCGATGGCGCGCGCTCCAACGATCTGCCGGACCACGTGCCGGAGGAGGTCAAGCAGGAGCGCTGGGAACGCTTCATGGAGAAGGCGCAGGCGATCTCCGAGGCCAAGCTGGCGGTCAAAGTGGGCCAGACCATGCAGGTGATCGTGGATGACATCGACGCGGACGGCATCGCCACCTGCCGCACCAAGGCAGACGCGCCGGAGATCGACGGCAACCTGTTCATTGATGAGGGCACCGAGGGGCTGAACCCCGGTGATCTGGTCAATGTCATCGTGGACGAAGCTGGCGAATATGATCTCTGGGGCGCGCGCGCCAGCTGACCGGCAGCGCCGACCCCGTTAATTTGACTGAACCGGCCCGCCCCGTGTGGGCCGGTTTTGCATTGGCATCAGGGGGCGGAGATTTTTCTGGCGTTTCACGGTGAAATAGTTGACAGTGTCAATCATCATGACAGATGACCGTTTCCAACTCCACAGCTCACTGGGCTATCAGATCACCATGCTGGCGCGGGTGATCGAACGTCGCTTTGAACAGCGCATCGCGGAATACGGGCTGACCCGCCCGATGTGGTGCGTCTTGCTGGCGGCCGGGCAGGAGGGGCTGCACAGCCCGTCCGAGATCGCAGACTTCATCGGCATCGACCGCACCGCCACCTCGCGCACCCTGCGAAAGATGGAAGAGCGCGATTTCATCACCCGCGGAAGCGGACAGGGCGACGGGCGCTCGATCCACGTCACCCTGCGCCCCCGTGGCCGACAGGCGCTGGAGGCGGTGCTGCCGATCGCGGCAGAGAACGCCGCCCATTTCGAGGCCAAGCTGACCGCGCAGGAACTGCACCAGCTGCGCGCCACCGCTGTCAAACTGCTGCGGGACGAGCCGCGCATCGTCTCCAAACTCTAACCGCTCCCCCAGCGACCGAACCGCAAGGAAGAACCATGGGCAAACTGTTTTCCTACCGTAATCGCCCGGTGCATCTGGGTGCCTACCCGATGGAAACCCTGGCCCGGCAGGCGTCGGCCTCTGCGCTGGATGCCATACCTGTGCTGCCGCAGACCCGTTTCCGCCGCGCGGATGCCCCGCTGTCGATCGTGAACGCCATGCGCGACTATCAGGCGATGCTGGACGCCACCCGCGAAGGGCCGGTGAAACGCGACCGCGCCGAGATCCCTGCCGACCCGCAAGAGCGCACCGACCATCTCAAGGCCTTTGGCTATTTCTGCGATGCGTCCATCGTCGGCACCTGCGCGGTGCCGCCGTCGGCCTGGCTGGACACTCCGCTGGCCAACCCGGACGTGGACGCGCTGGCCGATGCGCTGCGCAGCAAGCAGACCAAGACCTTTGCCTCGGGCATCGACGCGGTGATGGCGACCCTGCGCGAAACCATGGATGCACCGCCTGCCAGCTGCTGCAACCATGATAACGCGCTGGTCTTCCTGTACGAATTCCCCCGCGACCCGGCGGCGGATGAGGACGGCACCGACTGGCTGGCGGACGCGCAGGACCAGCGCGCCTGCCTGCGCGCGGCGGAAACCGTGGTGACGCTGGCCAGCTATATCCGTCTCCTGGGCTGGGAGGCCCGCGCCCATACCGGTGCTGCGACCGATGCTCATCTGGCGCAGCTGGCGGTGCAAGCGGGGCTTGCCACCTACGAGAACGGCGAGTTGGTGAACCCCTTTCTGGGCAACCGCTTCGGCATCGCTGCCGTCACCACCACGCTGGAGCTGGCCCATGACCTGCCGCTGGTGCCGGGCCAGAAACCGGGGTTGGGATACCGTTACGGGTTTGGCCGCCACGCCAAAAGTGCCGCCAATCGCGATCCTTTTGCCAAACGCCGCTTTGCCGATGGGCCGCACCCGTTTGAAACCCTGAAGCGAGTGGACGACCCGACAACATATATTGATGAGGTCAACGTCGCCCGCGTGCCCAAACGCGCCGACATGTTCGCCCGCACCCTGTTTGGTGACCTTGGCAAAGGCCCGCAAGAGGCCGCCAAGAACGGCAACTACGTGCGCAAATCCTCCTCGGCCTTCGCCTTCCGCTTTTCCCTCGCCGCCTTTGTGCTGTTGCAAGACGGCGAAGTCGCGCCCGAGGTTCATCCCTCTGCCACGGACGCCGTTCGAAACGCCGCCAATATCAAGGCCACCGCCTATTTCCTGGGCTGCGATGCCGTCGGCATCTCGCGCTGCCCCGACTGGGCCTATTATTCCCATGACGCGGCGGGCGAAAAACTGGATCCCTACCACGAAAACGCCATCAGCATCATCATCGACCAAGGCCACGAGACGATGGACGGTGCCTCCGGCGACGACTGGATCGCCTGCGCGCAGTCTATGCGCGCCTACCTCAGGTTCTCGCTGCTGGGCGGGGTGATCGGCCAGCAGATCCGCAATCTGGGCTATTCCGCCCGCGTCCATTCGGTGATGGACGGCGAGGTGCTGCAACCGCCCCTGCTGCTGCTGGCCGGGCTGGGGGAGGTCTCGCGCATCGGCGAGGTGATCCTGAACCCCTTCCTCGGGCCGCGACTGAAATCCGGCGCCATTACCACCAACCTTCCGATGACCCACGACAAACCGGTGGACTTCGGCTTGCAACGGTTCTGCGAGGCCTGCAACAAATGCGCCCGTGAATGTCCCTCCGGTGCCATCACCGCCGGACCAAAGCTGATGTTCAACGGCTACGAGATCTGGAAATCCGACAGTCAGAAATGCACCACCTACCGGGTCACCGTGCCCGGTGGCGCGATGTGCGGGCGCTGCATGAAAACCTGCCCGTGGAACCTCGAGGGGCTGTTTGCCGAGGCGCCCTTCCGCTGGGCCGCGATGAACGTGCCGGGCAGCGCACCGGTGCTGGCGAAACTGGACGATGCGCTGGGCAACGGTGAGGTCAACACGGTCAAGAAATGGTGGTGGGATCTGGAGATGGAGGACGACGGCGCCTATCTGCCGTCGAAACACCCGGTCAATGCCCGCAAACTGTCCAAGGAGCTGGACCTGAAATACGAGGATCAGACGCTTGCGGTCTACCCAGCGCCGTTGGCGCCGCCGCCCTATGCCTGGCCCGCGCCGATGGACCGCGAGGCGGGGATCGCCGCCTATGAGAACATGATAACCGCGGAAGAACACAAACGTCGCCGCGCCGCAGGCCAGCCGCCTGAACATGTCTATGCCGCCGATCAGGGGGATGCGCCGGTGATCCGGGTGAAGCTGTCCAAGGTCGAACATATGACCGATGCGGTGACCAAGTATGAATTCTCCATGCCTGATGGGTCGCCTTTGCCGCCCGCCACCGCAGGCGCGCATATCGACGTTGTGGTGGCGCCGGAATATTTCCGCCAGTACTCGCTGTCGGGGGATCCCGCCGATACCTCAAAATACCAGATCGCGGTGCTGCGCGAGGATGCGGGTCGGGGCGGGTCCAAGCTGCTGCACCGGATCTTCGAGGAAGGCCGCATGGTCTTTGTCTCCAGGCCCATCAACCACTTCCCGCTGCACGAGGATGCGGAGAAAACTTACCTGATGGGCGGCGGCATCGGGGTGACGCCGATGATCGCCATGGCGCATCGTCTGCACGCGCTGGGGCGGGATTTCGAGTTCCGCTATTCCTGCTCCCAACAGGCCAATGCCGGTTTCCTGAACGACCTGACGCAAGTGCCATGGGCCGACAAGGTGCATCTGCATTTTTCCGATCAAGGAACCCGCGCCGACCTGGCGCAGGTGCTGCAATGGGCGCCGGGCCGCCATGTCTACACCTGCGGGCCGGAGGCCTACATGCAGGCGGTGCTGGACACCGCCCGCGACAATGGCTTCCCGGAGGAAAACCGCCATATGGAATACTTCTCGGTGCCGGAGCAGCCCGAGTATGAAAACCACGACTTCACCCTGAAGCTGGCGAAATCGGGTCGCGAGATCATGATCCCTGCCGACAAGACCGCCACCGACGTGCTGGCGGAGGCGGGTATTCATGTCGATGTGAAATGTTCTGACGGCATCTGCGGGGTCTGCAAATGCGGATTGATCTCGGGCGATGCCGAACACCGCGATTTCGTGCTATCCAACAAGCAGCGCGAGGACGCCATCATCCTGTGCCAGTCTCGCGCCGCAGAGCCGGGCGGCGTGCTGGAGGTGGACCTCTAACCACCCGCCACGCAATTTTCTTGATCGAGAAAACTTTTGGCCCCGCCCGAGGCATCCGGCGGGGTGATCCCGGCGACGGGCTTGCCGGCGGCGGGCAGGGGTGCTATGCGCGTCGCTAGAGTTGTTATGATATAACATAAAGGGTCTAGCATGACGGACAACAGGCTGCCGGTGACGGTGCTCTCCGGCTTTCTCGGGGCGGGCAAGACAACGCTGCTCAACCATGTTCTGAACAACCGCGCGGGCCGCCGGGTGGCGGTCATCGTCAACGACATGAGCGAGGTGAACATCGACGCCGATCTGGTGCGCGGCGACACCGCGCTGTCACGCCAGGACGAAAAGTTGGTGGAGATGACCAACGGCTGCATTTGCTGCACCCTGCGCGACGACCTGCTGCAAGAGGTCCGCCGCCTCGCCGCCGAGGGGCGGTTTGACTATCTGTTGATCGAAAGCACCGGCATCGCCGAACCGCTGCCGGTGGCCGCGACCTTCGATTTTCGCGATGCCGAGGGCAACAGCCTGTCCGATGTGGCGCGGCTCGACACGATGGTGACGGTGGTCGATGCGGTAAACCTTCTCAAGGATTTCTCCAGCCATGACTTCCTCAGCGACCGCGGCGAAAGTCTCGGCGAAGAGGACGACCGCACCCTGGTCAACCTGCTGACGGACCAGATCGAATTTGCCAATGTCATCATCCTCAACAAGGTCGCCGACGCGGGCCCGCATCAGACACAGGCGGCGATCACGGTCATCAAGGCGCTGAACCCGGATGCGGAGATCATCCAGACCGACCATTCGCAGGTCGATGCCAGTCGCATCTTCAACACCGGCCTGTTTGATTTCGACCGCGCCCATGAACACCCGCTCTGGGCCAAGGAACTCTATGGCTTTGAGCACCACGTCCCGGAAACAGAGGAATACGGCATTTCCTCCTTTGTCTACCGCGCCCGCCGCCCGTTTGATCCGGCCAGGATTCATGCCGCGCTGAACGGCGACCTGCACGGGGTGATCCGGGCCAAGGGCCACTTCTGGGTCGCAAGCCGCCCCGACTGGGCGGCGGAATTCTCGCTGGCCGGGGCGATCTCCTCTGTGCGGCCGATGGGGCTGTGGTGGGCGGCGGTGCCGACCGAACGCTGGCCCAGCCGCCCCGAGGCCCGCAGCGAATTCCTGCGCAACTGGGACGAGGTCTGGGGCGACCGCCGTCAGGAGCTGGTGTTCATCGGCGCAGGTCTCGACCCGGCCGCGCTGCGCGCGCAGCTGGATGCCTGTCTGATGCCCGACACTGCGGAAGGGCTCGATCCTGCCTGGGCAGACCTGGACGACCCGTTCCCGGGGTGGCGGCGCAATGGCTGACCGCCGCGCCCGGCGCAACCTCAACAGCACCCTGCGCCGCCGCCGCAGGGTGGGCGACCCGATGCAAACCTACGACGCGTTGCCCGCGCCGCTGCGCCGCTGGCTCGCTGCCGCCTGTCTGCCCTGGAGCCCGGCCTCGGCGCTCAAGCTGTGGCGCAAGGCGGGCGGCAGCCGCGATCCGGCGGCGGCCCTGGCCCGGCTGGATGCCGCCGAACAGGCGCTGTTGCAGCGCGACGCGGGTGTGTGGCAGGACAGGGGCCGCACCTCTGCCCCCTTGCGCTGAGCCGGGAATCCGCTTATACGCGCGCTGTCGAGACAGGACGGCCAACGTCCGGGTGACATGTCTGAGCAGGGCTGGGGACTACCTCGGCCCTTTGTGTTTGTTTGATCGGACATGTTCCGGGCCACGTTCTGGACTGGCTAACCAAGACCGGCGGAGACAACCGCCCGGCCGGAAAACTTAGCAAAGGAAACCTGAGACCTCATGGCTCAAAACACATCGATGGAGGAATTCGAAGCCCTCCTGAACGAAAGCTTCGAAATGGACACCCCGGACGAAGGTTCGGTTGTCAAAGGCAAAGTGCTGGCAATCGAAGCCGGCCAGGCCATCATCGACGTCGGCTACAAAATGGAAGGCCGCGTTGATCTGAAAGAATTCGCAAACCCCGGCGAAGCGCCCGAAATCGCAGTTGGCGACGAAGTTGAGGTTTACCTGCGCGCAGCAGAAAACGCCCGTGGCGAAGCCGTCATCTCCCGCGAGATGGCCCGCCGCGAAGAAGCCTGGGACCGCCTGGAAAAAGCCTACGCAGACGACCAGCGCGTCGAAGGCGCGATCTTCGGCCGCGTCAAGGGTGGCTTCACCGTCGATCTCGGCGGCGCCGTGGCCTTCCTGCCCGGCTCCCAGGTTGACGTACGCCCCGTGCGCGACGCCGGCCCGCTGATGGGTCTGAAGCAGCCGTTCCAGATCCTGAAAATGGACCGTCGTCGTGGCAACATCGTTGTGTCCCGCCGTGCGATCCTCGAAGAGTCCCGCGCCGAACAGCGCGCCGAAGTCATCGGCAACCTGTCCGAAGGCCAAGCGGTCGACGGTGTGGTCAAGAACATCACCGAATACGGTGCGTTTGTTGACCTGGGCGGCGTTGACGGCCTGCTGCACGTCACCGACATGGCATGGCGCCGTGTGAACCACCCCTCCGAGATCCTGTCGATCGGCGAAACCGTCAAGGTTCAGGTCATCAAGATCAACAAGGAAACCCACCGTATCTCCCTCGGCATGAAGCAACTGCAGGAAGATCCGTGGGATCTGGTTGGCGCCAAGTACCCGCTGGCCTCCGTGCACAAGGGTCGCGTCACCAACATCACCGATTACGGTGCATTTGTTGAGCTGGAGCCTGGTGTCGAAGGTCTGGTCCACGTCTCCGAGATGTCCTGGACCAAGAAGAACGTGCACCCTGGCAAGATCGTCTCCACCTCGCAGGAAGTGGACGTCATGGTTCTGGAAATCGACGGTGCCAAGCGCCGCGTGTCCCTGGGCCTCAAGCAGACCATGCGCAACCCGTGGGAAGTGTTCTCCGAGAACAACCCCGAGGGCACTCAGGTCGAAGGCGAAGTCAAGAACATCACCGAATTCGGTCTGTTCATCGGCCTCGAAGGCGACATCGACGGCATGGTTCACCTGTCCGACCTGTCCTGGGACGAGCGCGGCGAAGATGCGATCCAGAACTACCGCAAAGGCGATGTGGTTCAGGCCGTTGTCTCCGAAGTGGACGTCGACAAAGAGCGTATCTCGCTGTCGATCAAAGCTCTGGGTGGCGACAAGTTCGCAGAAGCGGTTGGCGGCGTGAAGCGCGGCTCGATCGTGACCGTGAACGTGACCGCCATCGAAGACGGTGGCATCGAAGTGGAATATGAAGGCATGAAATCCTTCATCCGCCGCTCCGACCTGGCCCGTGACCGTGCCGACCAGCGCCCTGAGCGTTTCTCGGTTGGCGACAAGGTCGACGTGCGCGTCACCAACGTCGACTCCAAGACCCGCCGCCTGGGCCTGTCCATCAAGGCGCGCGAGATCGCGGAAGAAAAAGAAGCTGTCGAGCAGTATGGTTCCTCGGATTCCGGCGCATCGCTGGGCGACATCCTGGGCGCCGCTCTGAAGACCGGCGACGAGTAATCGTTCCGGCCTTCTGGCAGACAAGACAAAGCCCCGCAGGACACTGCGGGGCTTTTTTTGTGTGATGCGCTGTCTGCTCAGCGTGGTGTCCGGGCGGTGCAAGTCTTCTCGCCGGGACGAGAAGGCGACGCGCAACATCCTGCGACCGGGGTGAATCAGACAAGAAGTAGGATTGCAGCGTAGCCGCCCAGCCCGACCGCGAACGGCAGGAAACGGCTTTTGCGCTCCTCGGGCAGTTCTTCTTTAAGGACATTCAGCACGACGCCGCCTGCCAGAAAGGCGAAGAAGAATCCGATGACCAATTCGGACAGGCTCATAAACGTGCCAAGACACCAGCCGACCATGACCGCGGCGGCGAGGAACCAGCGGCCGCGTCGATCATAGTGGTTCCTGTTATCCTCTCGAAGACCGAAATCGTTCGTCACAAAGTGCAGGCTCATGGCCACGAAGTAGATGACCAGCGACCCTAGGCCGGTTTCTTCCCGATGCAGCAGCAGGTAGCCGATAAGCACGTTGTAAAGGCTGAACGAACCGATGTGCAGCCAGAACACATTTGCTTCGACCGCGTCGCTGTCGCTTGTGCTGCGCGAACGGCTGCGAGAGACCTTGGCGGCGCGTTCGAGACCGTAGAAGACCCCCAGACCCGCAAGTGCGACAAGGTACACCCATCTCTCGGCCGCCTGTTCGGTCAGGCCCAGACCATCAGCGAACGTTTCGCGGTGCGCGCTCAGCTCGGGCAGAATGTGCAGGAAAACATAGGCAACGGCGACCCCACCGGCAGCGGAGAGCCAGCGACTGCGGGGCACCGCTTCGAGAAAGCGCAGCTTGTGGATGAACAGGTGGATCGCGGCGAAGGTCCCAGCGAAGACGGCGGTGAGGTACATCATTACCAAGAAACGGCCATGTCGCTGGAAAGGTTCCAAAGTCGGCGTATGCGCAAGAAAAGCTTCGTGCCAGAACCGGAGTTTTGTTCAAGGGCAGCTAAGCGCCTTGCCCGCCACGCCAATCGCCGCCTGCCGCACGTGCGCACACAGCGCGCGCAGCATGACTGCTCATTTCGGGCTGGCGACGTCCTTACCAACGCTCTTTTGAATGCAGGACTGGCAGGAACAATTCGGGGCGGGCAGGGCCTGGCCTGAATTCCGCTCCGCCCCGTCTGGCGCGACTTAGTGCGCCAGCATATCGTGCAGGATGTCCTCGCCGCTCATCGACGCCGGGTAGTAGGTTGGCCAATTGGTCAGCTCCTTCAGCACCTCGGCGCGGTCGTCACCCCAGTACAGGTGGTAATGGCTGACCTTCTTGGGCGCGATGTGGTGGTCGCTGAACTGGATATAGCCGGGCGCTGCCGCGTCGCCGCTTTCCTTCTTGAAGACATAGCGCACGCCGCGGTTGCCCTTCTTGTAGGTCAGGACCTCATGCCCGTCGGACACGTAGGTACCGCTCACGCGGCCCGCATCACTGGTGAAAGTGACAGTCTGCCCGTCGATGCGAATGGCATCGGTATCGGTGCCATACCCGGTGGTGTAATAGGCGCGATACTCCTCAACCGTCTTGCTGCCATGCGCGGCGCGGTCCTTCAGCACCGGATCCAGGGTGCCGTCCTCCAGGTAGGTAAACACCGATTGCCAGTCGCCTTCCCAGTCGGACAGGGGGCGCGGCTGGATCTCGGCGTCCTCAAAATACCCTTTGTAGATGCGCTTCTCCGCCTCGGTCTGTGTACGGCTGTGGTCATGGCTGTGGGTGTTGGCAGCAGCCGCAGGCAGCGCCGCCGTCAGCAGCAGCGCGCCAGCCGCAAGGGCGGGCAGGGAGATCAGTTTTGTCTTGGTCATGCGAGGGTCTCTTTCTGTATGTAATAACATAACAGTATCCGCATAAAACGTTTCCCGCCTTCATGCAAGTGCGGCGCGTCCCAACCGCGGCCCAAGCTGCCGAATCATGCAGCGCGGCGTTGCATCCCACCGCCGCCGATGCCGCATTGCGGCGGCGATCTGTAGCCCGGTTATGGGGGGCAGGGGGGGCGAAACCTGGCCGATAGGCCCGGAATACCCCGCCCCGGCGCCGGCATTTTATTCCCCTGCCACTGGTTTTTTCCTATACTCTCAGAATAATAGCCGAGATAAACCGGTGACCTGGGAGGAAACAGACGATGATCCGCTCTGAACTCATTCAGAAGATTGCAGACGAAAACCCGCACCTGTATCAGCGGGACGTAGAGAGGATCGTGAACACGGTGTTCGAGGAAGTGACCGATGCCATGGCGCGGGGCGACCGGGTAGAGCTGCGCGGTTTTGGTGCCTTTTCGGTCAAGAAGCGGGACGCACGCGTCGGCCGCAATCCCCGCACCGGTGAAACGGTCAATGTCGAGGAAAAACATGTGCCGTTCTTCAAGACGGGGAAACTCTTGAGGGACCGCCTGAACGGGAAAGCCTGATGCGTTACATTCGCTACGCGGTTCTTGCGGCCCTGGCCATTGTGCTGGTGTCGGTATCTCTGGCCAACAGCACCGTGGTCCAGCTTCGGCTGATGCCCGATGCGCTGGCCGATCTCTTCGGCTTCAACCACGGCATGGCGCTGCCGCTGTTCGTGGTGGTGCTGGGCGGGGTGGGTGTTGGTCTTGTGATCGGCTTCCTGTGGGAGTGGATCCGCGAGCACAAACACCGCAGCGAAGCCGCGCAAAAGGCGCGCGAGGCGCGAAAGCTGAACCGCGAAGTAAAGCGCCTGAAAAGGCAGAAGCACGAGGGCAAGGACGAGGTCCTGGCCCTGCTCGACGACGCGGGTTGACCCGGGGATGACGGACATCCGGGTCAAGATCTGCGGGCTGCGCACGCCCCGGGACATGGCCGCTGCCGCCGCGGCGGGGGCGGGCTATGCCGGTCTGGTGTTCTTTGCCAAATCGCCCCGCCACGTCAGCATCGATGCGGCTGCCGCGGCGGCAGCGGCGGCCCCCGTGGGCCTGTGCAAAGTGGCGCTGACGGTCAATGCCAGCGATGCCGAGCTCGATGCGATCACCGCTGCGGTGCCGCTGGACATGCTGCAACTGCACGGCCGCGAGACGCCGCAGCGGGTGGCAGAGGTCCGCGCGCGCTACGGGTTGCCGGTCATGAAGGCGGTGGGCATCGCCGATGCGTCGGACTTGCCGCAGATTGCCGATTATGAACAGGTGGCCGACCAGCTCCTGATCGACGCCAAGCCGCCTAAGGATGCTGTGCTGCCCGGCGGCAACGGCCTGGCGTTTGACTGGCGGCTGCTGGCAGGGCGCAAATACTGGCAAAAACCCTGGATGCTGGCCGGAGGGCTGACCCCGGAGAATGTCGCAGAGGCAATTCGCATGACCGGCGCCCGCCAGGTCGATGTCTCATCGGGGGTCGAACGTGCGCCCGGCGAAAAACACGCGGACCTGATGGACGCCTTCACCAAGGCCGCCCACGCCGCCCGCGCCTGATCCCTGCGCATCTTTGCTGGCGGCAGCGGGCCTGTCGCCTGTCGCCTGTCGCAGATGCGTATTTGGAGAAAGATGAAAGCAGAAGCGCTGCGGCTTCATCATTCCAAAAATACTCATATGACGACGACCGCCGCCAGATGCTCCGCCCCAGGTGTTGCGCAGCCAGCGGACGCAGGTCTGAGGCAAATTTAAGGGGCACCTGTCACACTCGTGCGCGATCGCGATCACAGCCGGGTCTGACTCGCCCGGCAGCATGGAACAGGGCCCCGTGGCAGGGGCACGCAGAGACAACGTTTAGCGTGCGGGAGGAACCTCCCGTCCCGCCTCCGCCTCTTTGGCGGCGCCGCCATTCTTTACTCCCCCCGCAATGGGGACAGGCCAGCAGGCAGGAAACCGCAGCAGCACACCGGCAGGGCCAGGCCCGGCGCCGGGCAAATCCGCGTGCGCAATCTCCCTTTACCAAGGCCGCGCCGCGCTATACTCAGGGCAAGCGCTGCGAAAGTGAGAGGGAACACCATGGCCGATGATCTTTTCAACAGCTTCATGAACGGGCCGGACGAACAGGGCCGCTTTGGCATCTTTGGCGGGCGCTTTGTGTCCGAGACCCTGATGCCGCTGATCCTGAGCCTGGAAGAAGAATACAACCGCGCCAAGGATGATCCCTCCTTCTGGGCCGAGATGCAGGATCTGTGGACCCATTATGTCGGCCGTCCCAGCCCGCTGTATCACGCCGAACGGCTGACGGCGGAACTGGGCGGCGCCAAGATCTACATGAAGCGCGACGAGCTGAACCACACCGGCGCGCATAAGGTGAACAACGTGCTGGGCCAGATCCTGCTGGCGCGGCGTATGGGCAAGACCCGGATCATCGCCGAAACCGGCGCCGGCCAGCACGGGGTGGCCACCGCCACCGTCTGCGCCAAGTTCGGGCTGAAATGCATCGTCTACATGGGCGCCCATGACGTCAAACGCCAGGCACCCAACGTGTTCCGCATGCGCTTGCTGGGCGCCGAGGTGATCCCGGTGACCTCTGGCCGGGGCACGCTGAAGGATGCGATGAACGACGCGCTACGCGACTGGGTGACCAATGTCCGCGACACGTTTTACTGCATCGGCACCGCTGCGGGGCCGCACCCCTATCCGGCAATGGTGCGCGATTTCCAGTCGATCATCGGCAAGGAAGTCCGCTGGCAGCTGGCCGAGCAGGAGGGCGAAGGCCGTCTGCCGGACACCGTGATTGCCGCGATCGGCGGTGGCTCCAACGCCATCGGCCTGTTCCACCCGTTCCTGGACGACCCGTCGGTAAAGATCATCGGCGTCGAGGCTGGTGGCAAGGGCGTGGATGACCGGATCGAGCATTGCGCCTCGCTGACCGGCGGCCGTCCGGGTGTGCTGCATGGCAATCGCACCTATCTGTTGCAGGACGAGGACGGCCAGATTCAGGAAGGCTATTCGATTTCCGCGGGTCTGGATTATCCCGGCATCGGGCCGGAGCATTCCTGGCTGCATGACACCGGCCGCGCTGAATATGTGTCGATCACCGACAAGGAGGCGCTGGAGGCGTTCCAGGTCAGCTGCCGCACCGAAGGCATCATCCCGGCGCTGGAGCCCTCTCATGCGCTGGCGCATGTGATCAAGATCGCGCCGGACCTGCCATCGGACCACATCATCGTGATGAACATGTGCGGCCGCGGCGACAAGGACGTCTATACCGTCGCCAAGCATCTCGGCTTTGACATGTCCGACACCGAGGAAGGCCGCACCTTCGAGGAGTGAGCCCGCCCCACAGAGGCAATGATAAAGGCGCCCACGAGGGCGCCTTTGTCGTTCTGGGTCATGCCGTTGGCGGGTCAGCTCCCCGCGGCTCAGACCTCGTGCAGCACGGTCTCGAACCCTTCGAACTGCGGATGCCCCATGATCGGGCTTTCGCCCTCGCGCTTGCCCGCGTTGCGGTGGGATGCGCGGAAGTGTTCGGATTTGGTCCAGGCCTCGAAATCCGCGCGGCTGTCCCAGATCACATGGCTGGAATACAGCCGGTGATCTTCACCTTCTGGGCCTTTCAGCAGGCGGAATTCGCGAAAGCCCGGCACCTCTTTCAGGCGGCTTTCACGCGCGGCCCAGATGGTTTCGAAATCGGCTTCGCGGCCAAGGCGGATCTTGAAGCGGTTCATGGCGATATAGCTCATGCGGAGCGGCCTTCCTGTGCTGTGCGGCGGGTACCAGAGGAAAGGCTGGCAGCGGCGAGGGTCCGGCAGGCTGGCTTGGCGACGCAGTTACGGCAGCGCGGCGCAAAGGTCAATGCACCGCTCAGACGGTTCCTGACAGGCGGTTCCTGTCATGCGGGGACCGCGCAGCCGCGTTTGGTCAGGCGGGATCCGCGGCATAGGATTGCAGCATGCGCAGCGGCACGATGTCCAGGGCGCGCTGGTGGGTGGCCTCCAGATGCACTCGCGGTGCGCAGCCCTCGTCCGCCGCTTGCAGGAACCGCGCGGCGCACAGGCACCAGCGGTCGCCGGGCTGCAGGCCGGGGAAGCTGAATTCGGGCCGCGGGGTCGACAGGTCGTTGCCGACGTATTTCGAGAACGCCAGGAACTCCGCCGTCATCACCACGCAGACGGTGTGGCTGCCATGGTCTTCGGCGCAGGTGTTGCAATGGCCGTCGCGGAAGAAACCGGTCAGCGGCGCGGTAGAGCAGGGGGCGAGCGGGCCGCCTAGGACGTTAATGCTGGTGTCTTTTTGCATGGTACAGCCTGTGTTTCCTGCGGATGCCGGTGACTCTAGCGCAATTGCTGGCGGGTGCCCGGATTTTCGGCACCCTGCCACCATCATGGCAAAGCGGCGCGCCGGGTCAATCCCCTGTACAATCCGGGCTTTGGAGCAAAAGAAAACCGCCTGCCAAGGTCTTGGCAGGCGGCGCGCAGTTTCGTGGAAGGGCTGCTCAGGTGTTGAACAGGAAGTGCAGAACATCGCCATCCTTGACGATATAGCTCTTGCCCTCGGCGCGCATCTTGCCCGCTTCCTTGGCCCCCTGTTCGCCGCCTGCGGCGATAAAATCGTCATAGGCGATGGTTTCAGCGCGGATGAAGCCCTTCTCGAAATCGCCGTGAATGACGCCCGCTGCCTGCGGTGCCGCGGTGCCGGACCGGATGGTCCAGGCGCGGGCTTCCTTGGGGCCGACGGTGAAATAGGTTTCCAGATGCAGCAGCTCATAGCCGGCGCGGATCAACCGGTCGAGACCAGCCTCGGCCAGGCCCATTTCCTCAAGGAACATCTGGGCTTCATCGGCATCCAGCTGGCTGATTTCCTCTTCGATCTGGGCCGAGATGATGACGTGGCTGTTGCCCTGTGCCGCCGCCATGTCCGCCACTTTGGCGGAATGTTCGTTGCCGTCGACCGATTCCGACTCACCGACGTTGCAGACATAGAGAACCGGCTTGGTGGTCAGCAGCTGCAACATCGCCCAGGCCTTGGCGTCCTCGGCGTCGACCTCGACCAGGCGGGCGGGCTTGCCGTCTTCCAGCATCGCCTGCGCGGCGGCCAGCAGACGGTCCTGCTGCTGGGCTTCCTTGTCGTTGCCCTTCAGCTTGCGCACCAGGTTGGCGCGGCGCTTCTCGATGCTTTCCAGATCCGCCAGCATCAGCTCGGTCTCGATCACCTCGGCGTCGGCGACCGGGTTCACATGGCCGTCCACATGGGTGACGTCACCGTCCTCAAAGCAGCGCAGAACATGCGCGATCGCGTCGGTTTCGCGGATGTTGGCCAGGAACTGGTTGCCGAGGCCCTCGCCCTTGGACGCGCCCTTCACCAGGCCCGCAATGTCCACAAAGGTCATCCGGGTCGGGATGATCTGCTTGGACTGCGCAATCGCTGCCAGCTTGTCCAACCGCGCGTCCGGCACGGCCACCTCCCCCACGTTGGGTTCGATCGTGCAGAACGGAAAATTGGCCGCCTGCGCCGAGGCGGTCTTGGTCAGCGCGTTGAACAATGTCGACTTACCCACATTAGGCAGGCCAACGATTCCCATTTTAAAGCCCATTTCGGCCTCCTGATGCCACTTGGGAGCCGCTTCTAGGCAGTATTGCCCCCTGTCGCAAGGCACCAGTGTCGAAGCTATGGGCGGTTTTCCCGGCTGTGCGGAGGTGCACAGGTCACATGCTTGTTGCAATTGCGTGAAGCGACTTGGAAAATCGCAAAAGAATTTTATTTGAGCATCAAGACTTTGCATTGCACGAGGGGCATCATGACAAAAACAGCTTTGCTGGCAGCGGCCATGTCCGCGTCCATGGCGGCGCCGGTGGCCGCACAAGAGTTGACGCTCGGCGCCGGTTACTCCCGCTACTCCCGCGATGGCGCTCGCGACAGCGCCCTGTTCACGGCGGAATACACGGCGCGCCCGTTTCATCAGGGCACCGTCCTGTCGGCGCGGCTGGGTGGCGCGCTGGAGGTGCAGGCCGAGGGCGACGCCTTTGTCGGGCTGGGCGTCAGCGGTGTGTTCGATCTGGACAACAACTGGTTTGTAGAAACCAGCGTGATGCCGGGGGTCTACCACGAAGGGTTTGCCGGCAACGACCTCGGCTCGACCTTTGAAATCCGCAGCCTTCTGGCGGTGGGCAAACGGTTCGACAATGGCCGGGCGGTGTCGCTGGCGATCAGCCACAAATCGAATGCCTCCACCGCCGACCAGAACCCGGGCGTCAATGCGCTGACGCTGCGCTGGCATATGCCGCTCGGGGGCTGACCGGCACATGGCGCGGCCCGGCTGGCGGGCGCGGGATTGATTTCTCGCGCAACATTCGGCACACCGGGGCGGACAGATTTCAAAAGGCCCGCCCCATGACCCGCATTGACGCCAAATTCGCCGACCTGAACGCCGCCGGCAAGAAAGCCTTTGTCACCTATGTGATGGCGGGGGATCCCGATTACGACACGTCTCTGGAGGTGGTGAAGGGGCTGCCCGCGGCGGGTGTCGACATCATCGAACTGGGCCTGCCTTTCACCGATCCAATGGCGGATGGACCGACCATCCAGCTGGCCGGGCAACGCGCCCTGGACGGCGGCATGACGCTGGAGCGCACGTTGCAGCTGGCCGCGGACTTCCGCAAGGAGGACGACACCACCCCGATCGTGCTGATGGGCTACTACAACCCGATCTACAACCGCGGCGTCGACACGTTTCTGGCTGACGCCAAGGCGGCGGGCATTGACGGGCTGATCGTGGTCGACCTGCCCCCCGAGGAAGACGACGAGCTGTGCATCCCGGCCCAGAAGGCGGGGTTGAACTTCATCCGTCTGGCGACCCCCACCACCGATGACGCGCGCCTGCCCAAGGTGCTGCAAAACACCTCCGGCTTTGTCTACTACGTCTCGATCACCGGCATCACCGGCGCGGCAGAGGCCGAGGCCGGCGACGTCGGCCCCGAGGTTGCCCGCATCAAGGCCGCGACCGATCTGCCGATCATCGTGGGCTTTGGCATCAACACGCCGGAAAAGGCGGAAAAGATCGCTTCGGTCGCCGATGGTGCGGTGGTGGGCAGCGCCATCGTGAGCCAGATCGCCTCCGGCAAGTCGCCGGAAGAGGTGCTGGCCTTTGTCAAGTCGCTGGCTGACGGCGCGCACAAGGGCTGAGCGCGGCAAACACCGCTTGGCGGGTGTTGACCGCCAAGCGCTTGATACGTTTCTTTGACAACAATTTTGGATCTTGCATGTTTCAGATGTATGCTCGTGCCATCCGCGTGTTCTGTGCGAGCTTTCCGCTGTTTGCAATGTTTGCGGCTTTGGCGGTAGCGCTTGATGTCATTGCCGAGATTGCCGGGTCCAGAAGCGGTGTTTTGGTCGCAAGCCTTTTGGTGTTTGCTTTTGTAAGCCTGTTCAGCCACCGCCTGCTGCTGAGCGGGCAAAAAGCGGCTGTTTCTGATGTGTTCAAGCGGCAGCCGATCGGGCCGCTGGCCGGGCCGCAGAAGCCTTTTATGTTGAGATTGGGTGGCCTTTGGCTGGTCGGCTTTCTGGCTTGGGCGTTTTTCGCGTGGCTTCTTTATGGGATTGTTCCGGGGCCTAAACGGACCCTCCCTGTGGTTGTCATGATGCTTGGGGTCTTTCCTGCGGGGCTGCTGGTCTATGTTGTTCTGGCCTTGTTTGGCACGGCTTTGCCCGCGGCGGCGGCGCTGCAGGATGCTCGGTTCTCTACGGCTTTGCAGCGTGGCAAACAGTCCTTCTGGACGACGCTGCTGTTGTTGCTGACAGGGAACGGGTTGTTCACCCTGGCCTCGTTCGCCGGTGTCATTTTTTTGGGAAATCACCTGTGGGAAGATGCGCCCAGAGCCGTAACACTGCTGTTCGATTTCCTTGGCCAGCTGGCTGGACTGTTCGGCATTCATCTGACGGCGACCGCGCTGTGTATGGCATATGAGGGCGCCGGGCCGCAGACAGCGCCCGAAACCGCCGCCTGAAGGGCATAGACCATTCCCAGCGGGCCGCAGAGCCGCACCAACGGGTGCGGCTTTTCGCGTTTTCAGCCTGCGGCAAAGGCGCCGTTGATTTTGACCTTCGGGATTGGTAAGGAAATTTTACCAGATCAAGGCGGGAGAATGGCCGGTGCCGGTAATCACCAATATCAACGACCTCAAGCGCATCTATGAACGCCGCGTGCCGCGGATGTTCTATGATTATGCCGAAAGTGGCAGCTGGACCGAACAGACCTTCCGCGACAACACGTCTGACTTTGACCAGATCCGCCTGCGCCAGCGGGTGGCGGTGGATATGTCCGGCCGCTCGACGGCGGCCCAGATGATCGGCCAGGACGTGGCGATGCCGGTGGCGCTGGCACCGGTGGGGCTGACGGGGATGCAGCACGCGGACGGTGAGATCAAGGCGGCAAAAGCGGCCGAGGAGTTTGGCGTGCCCTTCACGCTGTCCACCATGTCGATCAACTCGATCGAGGAGGTGGCCGAGGCGACCTCTAAACCCTTCTGGTTCCAGCTTTATACCATGAAAGATGAGGATTACATCCGTCGCCTGATCCAGCGGGCCAAGGATGCCAACTGCTCGGCGCTGGTGATCACGCTGGATTTGCAGATCCTGGGCCAGCGCCACAAGGATCTGAAAAACGGGCTGTCGGCCCCGCCCAAGCTGACGCCGAAAACCATCGCCAACCTGATGACCAAATGGGCCTGGGGCATTGAGATGCTGGGCGCCAAGCGGCGCAACTTCGGCAATATCGTTGGCCATGTGCAGGGTGTCTCCGACACCTCGCAGCTCGGGGTCTGGACGGCGGAACAGTTCGACCCGGCGCTGGACTGGACCAAGGTCGAAAAGCTGATGGAGATGTGGGGCGGCAAGGTGATCCTCAAGGGGATCCTTGATGCCGAGGACGCGCGCATGGCCGCCAAGCTGGGCGCCGACGCCATCGTGGTGTCGAACCACGGCGGGCGGCAGCTGGACGGTGCGCTCAGCTCCATCCGCATGCTGCCGGAGATCATGGATGCGGTCGGCGGTGACGTCGAGGTGCACCTGGACAGCGGCATCCGCTCCGGCCAGGACGTGCTGAAGGCGCTGGCTCTGGGGGCCAGCGGCACCATGATCGGCCGCGCCTTCGTCTATGGCCTGGGAGCGATGGGGCAAAAGGGCGTCACAACGGCGCTGGAGGTGATTCGCAAGGAGCTGGACACCACCATGGCGCTTTGTGGTGAACGCCGCGTGCAGGATCTGGGGCGCCACAACCTGCTGGTACCGCAGGATTTCGGCGGGCGCTGGCAGGATTAATGCCGCCGCGCTGGCCGCGCTGTGGGCTTTGCCCCTTCCCAAAGGCGGCGTTCCGGTCTATAGGCACGGCTTCACGCGGGGTGACAGCCTTGGAGGCACCCCGCCCTAGATATATTGGAGAATAGACATGGCAAAAGAGATTCCTGATCTCGTCGCCGAAGTACGTGCGGGGACGGGCAAGGGCGCCGCTCGCGCAGCCCGCCGCGCAGGCATGGTTCCCGGCGTTGTCTACGGTGGTGATGTGGACCCGGTTGCGATCCAGATCCCGTTCAACGTGCTGCTGAAAAAGCTGAAAGCCGGCCATTTCAAGTCCACCCTGTGGAACCTGAAGGTCGAAGGTCAGGACGACGTGCGCGTGATCTGCCGCGACGTGCAGCGTGACGTGGTGAAGGACCTGCCGACCCACTTCGATCTGATGCGCCTGCGCCGCACCTCGAAAATCAACCTGTTGATCCCGGTTGAATTCATCAACGAGGAAGAGGCCCCCGGCATCAAGAAGGGCGGCATGCTGAACGTCACCCGCCCTGAGGTTGAGCTGGTCGTGACCGCCGGTGACATCCCCGAGAAGCTGGTTGTCGACCTGGCCGGTCTGAACATCGGTGACGTCGTGACCATCTCCTCGATCGAGCTGCCCGAGGGCTCCAAGCCGACCATCGACCGCGATTTCGTGATCGCCAACATCGCATCCCCCGGCGGCCTGACCGCATCGGATGACGACGAAAGCGACGCCGATGAGGTCGAAGCGACCGAGGTCGCTCAGTAAGACCTGCCCTTTGATGGGACAGATTTGCGGGCTCCCGTTTCGGGGGCCCGTTTTTTGTGCCCGTGTTCCTATCCTGTGTTTTTAGTCCGGCGGCAGATTGACAATTGCGCACGGCGCTGCCCCTCTGGCGGCAGCTGTCAGTATCACGGAGGCACGGATGGCGGAGTATGACATGGCCATCGCAGGCGCCGGGATCATCGGCGTGTCTTGCGCACTCTGGGCGCGGATGCGGGGTTTGCGGGTGCTGTTGGCGGATCCCAACCCGCCGGGCAGCGGCACCAGTTCCGGCAATGCCTGCACGCTGGCAACCTATGCCTGCCTGCCGGTTAATGCACCTTCGGTGTTGCGCAGCCTGCCCAGCCTGATGCTGTCCGGCGACAGCCCGCTGGGGGTGTCTTACACCCATGCGGTGACGCACCCGCGCTGGATGCTGCCGTTTCTGGCCAATTGCCGCTCCGGACCGTCGGCGCGGATCGCCGGGCATCTGGCGGCGTTGATGGACCATGCCGATGACGGCATCGATCCGCTGATCGAGGCGGCGGGCGCGCAGGATCTGGTGGAATGCCGCGGCCAGCTGTCGGTCTGGTCCACCGCCGAGGGCGCCGCTGCGGCGGACGCCGATCTGGCGCGCCGCCGCGCCCTGGGAGTCACCTGGCGGGAGGTCACACCTGCGCAGGCGCAGGCGATGGAGCCGGGGCTGAAGCTGCCGATCCGGCGCGCCGTGCATTTTCCCGAGGCCCGCCACCTGCGCGACCCGCAGGCGTTGATAACCCGGATGCACCGAGCGTTCGATGAGATGGGCGGCGCGACCCTCACCGCGTCCGTGGAGGCGGTGGAGGCCGACGGCAAAGGCGTGCGCCTGCAGGCTGGCGGGCAGAGCCTGACCGTCGATCACGCGGTGATCGCCGCTGGTGCCTATTCCCGCCAGATCCGCGGCGCGGGCACGCAGCGGCTGCCGCTGGGCACCGAGCGCGGCTATCACCTGATGTTCGGCTCCGAGGGCCACCGGGTGACGCGCCCGGTTGGCTGGGCGGAGGGCGGCTTTTACGCTGTACCCCATGCCGATGGCCTGCGCCTGGCGGGCACGGTGGAGATCGCGGGGCTGGACGCGCCGATGAACAATCGGCGGCTGGACTATCTGGCCCGGCGCGGTGCCGAAATGCTGGGGCCGTTGCCCGCCCCCTCGAGCACCTGGCTGGGCCGCCGCCCGACGATGCCGGATTCGCTGCCGGTGTTGGGCCGCAGTGCACAGTCGCCGCGGCTGCTGTATGCCTTTGGCCACCAGCACGTCGGCCTGACGCTGGGCGGGCTGACCGGGCGGCTGATGGCCGATCTCGCGCAGGGGCGTGATCCGGGACTGGATCTTGCCCCCTATGCCGCCAGCCGCCGCTACGCCTGATCCGCCGTCAGCACTGGATTTCGGTGCCGGGATAGGGCATCACCTTGGGCCACGGAAAACACACGCGGGCAGACCCCATGAAACTCTTTGTCGGCCTCGGGAATCCCGGCCCGAAATACGAACGCAACCGCCACAACATCGGCTTTATGGCGCTGGACCAGATCGCCGCCGACCATGGCTTCAGCCCGTGGAAGGCCAAGTTCCAGGCGCTGCTGTGCGAGGGCAGCCTGGGCGGCGAAAAGGTGCTGCTGCTGAAGCCACAGACCTTCATGAACCTCTCCGGCCAGTCAGTGGGCGAGGCGATGCGGTTCTACAAGCTGACGCCCGCCGATGTGACGGTGCTGCATGATGAGCTGGATCTGGCACCGGGCAAGGCGCGGATCAAGCAGGGCGGTGGTCACGCGGGCCACAATGGCTTGCGCTCGATCCATTCGCATATTGGCGCCGACTATGGCCGGGTGCGGCTGGGCATCGGCCATCCGGGCCACAAGGACGCGGTGGCAGGCTATGTGCTGCGCGATTTCCCCAAGGCCGATGAGGGCTGGCTGGACGACCTGATGCGCGGCATCTCTGACGGGGCGGCTGAGCTGGCCCGCGGTGACGGCGGCAAGTTCATGAACGCGGTGGCGCTGCGGGTGGCACCGCCGCGCAGCTCCACCACCAAGCCCAAGGGCGAGGGCAAGGCCGGGACCAAGGCTGCCAAGGAAGACCCCGCGGCCGACACCCGCTCGCCGATGGAACGGCTGATGGACAAATTCAAGTGACGCCGCAGGAGGCACGACAAATGGTAAAGCTGATTATCGACACCGATCCGGGCATCGACGATGCGATGGCAATTTTCTACGCCGCCGCGGCACCGGATATTGAGCTTTTGGGCCTGACCACGATCTTCGGCAATGTGACCACGCCGACAGCCACCCGCAACGCGCTGCGCCTGCTGGAGGCCGCGGGGCTGGATCTGCCGGTGGCCCAAGGGGCTGAGGCGCCGCTGGTGTTGCCGCCCTTCACCCCGTCGGCGCATGTGCACGGGGCAGAGGGCTTTGGCGATATCCCTGCCGAAACCCCCAAGGCCGAACCTCTGGCGGAGGACGCCGCCGATTTTCTGTGCCGCATGGCGCGCGACCACAAGGGTGAGCTGGTAGTCTGCCCGGTTGGTCCCCTGACCAACATCGCCCTGGCGATGCAGCGCGATCCTGAATTCATCAAGAACGTCAAAGGTATCGTCATCATGGGCGGCTCGCTGGAGGAGGGCGGCAACATCACCCCCCACGCCGAGGCCAATATCTACCACGACCCGCATGCCGCGGATGTGGTCTGCACCGGTGGCGACAAGGTGGTCTTCGTCGGCCTGGACGTCACCCACCGCATTCTCTGTGTGCCCGAGGATTTTGCCGCCATCGCTGCCAGGTCGCCGCGCCTGGGCAGCATGCTGCAACAGATGTCGCATTTCTACATCAAGTTCTATCTTGAGGTGGCCGGGCTGAACGGCTGCTCGCTGCATGACCCGGCGGCGGTGATCGCCTGCACCCACCCCGACCTGTTCGGCACGCGGCAGGTGCCGCTGCGGGTGTCCTGCGAGGGCGAGACCTCAGGCGCGACCCTGGCGGCGCTGGACAGTGGCCGCGATCCCGTCAACGTCTGCATGACGGTTGAGGCCGATGCGGTGAAGGATCTGTTCCTGAAACGGCTGTCGCTGCTGCCCTGATAGGCATCTGAACGGCATCTGGTCGGCAAAGAACCGTCTGCAAAATCACCCCCGGCCCGCGGTTGGCCGGGGGCAACAGCACCGCGTGCGCGCTGCCGTTGCTGTCAATAGAGCCCGGAAAGGGTTCTGATTTTCCCCGATAAAGCTCCCATGACGCCCGATCTTGTGCGCGTTCCGCCGCCCATGAGGCGTATGCGGGCGGCGCCAGCATTCAGGAAACTTCTGCCACCCATAGCTTTGCTCTATTTGCGCGCGATCCGGCTTCGGGTTTTTTTGTTCCAAACAAACAGCCCAGCAGGAGAACCTCCAATGAAACACGCTCTCTCATCTCTCAAGCGTGGCATGCTGGCGGCATGTCTCGTTGCCGTCACCCCGGTCGCCACCCTGGCCGCCGATGTCACCATCCGCCTGGGCCACGTGCTGCCCGAAAGCCACAGCTGACACATCGCCGCCAGCGGCTTTGCCCAAGATGTCGCCGAGCGCACCGAAGGCCGGGTGCAGATCGAGGTCTTCCCCTCGGGCCAGCTGGGCAGCGAAAAGGGAGACATCGAGGGGCTGCTGAGCATCCTCGACGTCTACCGCAAATGACGCTGCGGCCGGAGATGAAGCAAGTTGCATCGGTCGATCCGGTGCAGCTTTTCGACATTGAGCAGAAGGAGCTGTTCTCCCCGGCCGCGTGCGGTGACGGCTACGTCAAGCCGAGCGTGACCACCGGCAAGAAGGGCGCCAAATCCCTTGCCCACAGCCACCCGCGCGAGGAGGTGACGCTGACCCTGAAGGGCGAGGCGGTGCTGCGGGCCTGCGGCGGGGAGTACCACATGACCGAAGGCACCGCAGTGCGGCTGCCGCCGGGGTTGGATCACACGGTGGAAGTGCTGTCGGACGAATGGGGGGTGGTCGCCGTCTATTGCGACGAATGCATGCTGTGCCCTGGACCGGAAGGGGTCCTGAAACCATGAAACTGACTGACGGGTCGCTGCGGGCGGCCAACCTCATTGACCGGGCGGCGCGCTGGAGCGGTGCTGCGCTGGTGACCACCTGTGCCGCGATGGTCGCCGGCTACCACCAAGCTGCGCCGCCTGGGCGGCGACATCAACGTGCCGATCAGCTGCGGCGGCGTGCGAGTGCGACCCGGCGACATCGTGCTGGCGGATGAGAACGGGGTGGCGGTTCCGGACCCGAAACAGGCCGCGCACCATGCCGAGCGCGTCCGCCGGATGCAGGCGGATGAGGGCTCCATCCTGGAGCGGCTGTCGGCGGGTGAGACCCTGGCGCAGATCACCGAGGCGCAGTAACGCGCGGGCCGGGTGCCGTCGGTTTTTCATGAGCGAAAAAGGATATGCCCTGACAGGCCGGGTCTGACCGGGCTGTCAGGGCGAGTTTCTGCGGGCCGGACGCGTGTGGCGGCCCGCAGGAGGGGAGGTCAGTCGAGGTAGCCTGTCAGCGCCAGCGAAACCTGCGGCACATAGGTGACCAGCAACAGGATCAGCGCCAGCACGCCGATGAACGGCAGGTTGGTGCGTGAGGTTTCCCAGATCCCGGCCTTGGCAATCGAGCAGGAGGTGATCAGAACCGAGGCGACCGGCGGCGTTTGCTGACCGATGGCCAGGTTCAGCGTCACCATGATGCCAAAGTGAATCGGGTCGATGCCCACCGCGTTCACCAGCGGCATCACCACCGGCACCACCAGGATGATCGCCGCCGCCCCGTGCAGGAACATGCCCAGCACCAGGAGCAGCAGGTTGAGAAGCGCCAGCACGATCAGCGGGTTGGTGGTGATCTCGGTGATCTCGGCCGCCAGCGTCTGCGGCACCTGTGCCTGGGTCAGGAACAGACCCAGCGCGGCGGAGGTGGAGACCAGCAGCATCACGATACCGGTCTGGCTGACGCCCTCCAGCATGGTCTTGCGCAGGCGCGATGGGTCCAGATCGCGGTAGACGAAGAGGCCGATCACCAGCGCGGCCAGCACCGCGAGCCCTGCGCCTTCCGTCGCGGTGACGAGGCCAGAGAAGATGCCGCCGAGGATGATGACCGGCATGGTCAGCGCCCAGAACGCTTCCTTGAAGGTTTTCCAGACGTAGCCGAGGTCGAAACCTTCGGCGCGGGGGAGATCATAGCGCACCGCCAGCACCCAGGTTACCAGCATCAAGAGGAACGCGCCCAGAAGGCCCGGCACCACGCCGGCCACGAACAGTTTGATCACAGAGGTTTCCGCAATCGCGCCATAAAGGATCATCGGGATCGACGGCGGGATGATGATCGCCAGCGAGGCGGAGGAGGAGGTGATCGCCGCCGCCAGGGTGCGCGAATAGCCGCGTCGTTTCATCTCGGGGATCAGCACGGTGCCGGTGGCGGCCACATCGGCCACCGCCGAGCCGGAGATCTCGGCAAAGACCATCGACACGCCGATGTTCACCATGCCCAGCCCACCGCGGATGAAGCCGATCAGTGCGGTGACAAAGTTGATGAGCCGCACCGAGATGCCGGAGGTGTTCATCAGGTTGCCCGCAAGGATGAACAGCGGGATCGCGATCAGCGGGAAGGAGGTGGAGCCCGAGTAGAGCTTGATCACCATGTCGTTGAGCGCGTTCGGGCCAGAGGTGAGCAGGAAGCCCCCCATCGACACCACGCCGATGGCCACCGCGATCGGCACGTTGATGAGGATCAGCGCAATCAGGACAACCGTCGTCAGCAGCAGGATCATTTGATGCCCTCCTTGTGGGCAAGTGCGGCGGTTTCGGCCTCGGCCTCGGCGATCGCCTGTTCGATTTCGGCATGTTCCGGGTCGATGCCCTCAGCCGCGGCGCGCAGGGCGCGGGGCAGGGTCAGCAGGGTGCCGATGATCATGATGACAGAGGCAATCGGGATCACCGATTGCACGATGTCCAGCGTCATCCAGCGCAAGGACAGCAGCGAATCCCATTTGGCCACCGCCAGCACCGCGTTGCCGTACCAGGCGACGACGGCGAAATAGGTGATGACCAGCAGTTCGGAGAACAGCGCCAGTGCCACCGCCAGATGCCGCGGCAACGCGGTGACGAGGCCGGAGAAGCCCATGTGCTGGCGCAAAAACACCGCATAGGCGGCGCCGAAATAGGTCAGCCAGGCCAGCAGAACGCTGGCGATTTCATCATACCATGCCGGCGAGGCGCCAAGGTATCGCATGGTGGTCGCATAAACGACCGACACCGCCAGGATCACCAGCAGCAAAAGGCAAATCGTCTCGATGGCCCGTAAAAGTATGCGCTCGATCTGTGCGATCATGCCCACCTCCAGTCTTGTGAGTGCCCCGGCCGGGGGTGCCGGGCCGGGGCGTGGGTGTTGTTACTTGGCCAGCTCTTGCGCGCGCACGACCAGCGCGTCGCCGCCCGGAACCTGGTTGGCGAAGGCGTCATAGATCGGCGCGGAGGCGGCGATGAAGGCGGCTTTGTCGGCCTCGTTCACCTCAACCCCGGCAGCGCGGACCTTTTCGACCAGTTCGTTGTCAGCGGTCTCCCCCTGGGCCAGCGACCAGTCCTGCACCGAGGCGGCGATCTCACTGACAGCGGTCTGGACATCGGCCGGCAGTTTGGACCAGGTCTCGGCGCCGGTGGTCAGATAGGTGGGCGAGTAGACGTGGCCGGTCAGGCTGAGGTAGCCCTGCACCTCCTGGAAATTGGCGCCGACGATGTTGGTCAGCGGGTTTTCCTGGCCGTCCATGGTGCCGGTTTGCAGCGCCACGAAGACCTCGGAGAAGGACATCGGCGTGGGGTTCGCGCCCCATTCCTTGAACATCGACACCCGCCATTCCGACGAGGGGGTGCGAATCTTCAGCCCGTCGAGGTCGGCGGGGGTGTTGATGGGGCGGGCGCTGTTGGTGATCTGGCGGAACCCGTTCTCCCAGGTCGACAGCACCTTGAGGCCCGCTTTCTCGGCCAGCGGCGCAAGATCGGTCTGCACGATCTCGGCGTCGATCGCCTTGAGGTGGGCGCGGTCCTGCACCAGGAAGGGCATGTCGAACAGGGCAAATTCCGGCGCGACGTTGGTCATGATCGAGGAGATCAGGGTGAAGTCGACGGTGCCCAGACGCAGCCGCTGCATCAGCTCCTTTTCGTTGCCAAGCTGCGCATCGGCGTAGAATTCCACCTTATGCGCGTCGCCCAGCCGGGTCTGAAGCTCCTCGGCGAAGCGGGCCGCGCTTTTGCCCTGAAGGCTGTTCGAGGCGGCGCCGACGGCCACGATATAGGTCTCTGCCGCGGCGGGCACGGCAATGGTGAGGGTCGCGGCGGCGAGGCTCGCGCTCAGGGTCTTGGTCAAGGTTTTCATAGTGTCTCCTCCGGTGTGTTTTGAACGTCCTGCCGCATCCGCGACGCCGTCTTGGGGTGTTTGTACAGGGCAGACGCATCTGGCGGAAAGCCGCCTTTCTGCGCCGCGCCGTGTCCCCCTCGTTTTTTGGCGCTTTAGCATTTTGGCATTCCAAAATACCATTACCATGTTACAACGGATGTCAACATGATTCGTGTCCCAGCCGCCGATCACCGGCGCCGGACACAGCGCCAAATGAGAGAAAGGGGAGTCCTGAATGACCAAGATCAAATCTGTTCGAACCCGAGTCTGGAGCTGGAAGGGGCCGACCGTTCCGCCCACCGGGAACTTCTGCACCAACGCCTCGGACGCCCTGTGGACCAAGGGCGATGCGATGGCGTCGTTCCGCTTTCACCAGTGGCTGACCTGCGAGGTGGAGACCGAGGACGGCACCATCGGCATCGGCAATGCAGCCCTGGCGCCGACGGTTGTGAAACAGGCGATCGACGACTGGTACGCGCCGCTGGTGATCGGGGAGGATCCCTTTGACTACGCGTACCTGTGGGAAAAGATGTACCGCCGCAGCCACGCCTGGGGACGCAAGGGCATCGGCATGACCGCGATGTCCGCCATCGACATCGCGATCTGGGACTTGATGGGCAAGCTGACCGGCAAGCCGGTGTTCAAGCTCCTGGGCGGTCGCACCAAGGAAAAGATCCCGGTCTATTATTCCAAGCTCTATTCAGGCTCGGTCGAATCGATGCAGGCCGAGGCCGAAGAGGCGATGAAGAACGGCTATACCGGCTACAAGACCCGGTTCGGCTTTGGCCCCAAGGACGGCATGGCGGGCATGCGCGAGAACCTGAAACGGGTGGAAGCGCTGCGCGAGGTCATTGGCTATGACAACGACCTGATGCTGGAATGCTACATGGGCTGGAACCTGGATTACGCCAAGCGGATGCTGCCCAAGCTGGAGAAATACGAGCCCCGTTGGCTGGAAGAGCCGGTGATTGCCGACGATGTGGCAGGCTATGCCGAACTGAACGCGATGGGCAGCGTGCCGATTTCGGGTGGCGAGCATGAATTCTCTGTCATCGGCTGCGCCGAGCTGATCAACCGCCGCGCGGTCAGCGTGCTGCAATATGACACCAACCGGGTCGGCGGTATCACCGCGGCGCAGAAGATCAACGCGATTGCCGAGGCGGCGCAGATCCCGGTGATCCCGCATGCCGGGCAGATGCACAACTACCATCTGACCATGGCCAACGTGAATTGCCCGATTGCCGAATACTTCCCAGTGTTCGACGTCGAGGTCGGCAATGAGCTGTTCTATTACATCTTCGAGGGTGACCCGGAGGCGGTGGACGGCTTCTTGCAGCTGGATGATGACAAGCCGGGGCTTGGCATTGAAATCACCGACAAACACCTGCACAACTTCGAGATTACAGAATGACCACATATTCCGGTATCTGGCCCGTCGCACCGACCCCGTTCCACCCGGACGGCACGGTGGACTACGAGGGCATGAAACGCGTCATCGACTGCATGGTCGATCAGGGCAGCGATGGCATCTGCATCCTGGCCAACTTCTCGGAGCAATTCCTGATCACCGATGAAGAGCGCCGCAAGCTGACCGAAGTGTCGCTGGCGCATATGGCAGGCCGCCTGCCGGTGATCGTCACCATCAGCCATTACGCCACGCAGATCGCCGTGGCGCGTGCCCAGCATGCCAAGGACCACGGCGCGGCGATGGTGATGATGATGCCGCCCTACCACGGCGCGCTGCTGAAGGGCTCTGCCGAGCAGACGTACGAGCAGTTTGCTCGCGTCGGCGATGTCGGCCTGCCGATCATGGTGCAGGATGCGCCTTTGTCCGGTGTCGATCTGCCGGTGCCGCTGCTGGTGCGGATGGCGCGCGAGATCGAAATGGTAAAGCTGTTCAAGATCGAATGCCCCCAGGCCGCCGCCAAGCTGCGTGATCTGGTGGCCGCGGGCGGCGATGCCATCGAAGGCCCGTTTGACGGCGAGGAGGCGATCACCCTGCTGGCGGATCTGGAGGCCGGTGCGACCGGTGCCATGACCAGCGCGATGATCCCCGATCAGATCAAGCCGGTGCTGGATCATTTCGCCGCGGGCGATCTGGATGCGGCGACCGCCGCCTATGCAAGGGTTTTGCCTGCGGTGAACCATGAAAACCGCCAATGCGGCTTCCGCTCTGCCAAGGCGGCAATGGTGGAGGGGGGCGTGATTGCCTCGGATTTCTGCCGCCACCCCATCGCGCCATTGCATTCGCAGACAAAGGAGGCTCTTTTCCGACTGATCCGGCCGCTGGATCCGGTGGTGCTGACATGGGGCAAATGACATGAGCAAGAAGGCTGAAATCTCCGACCTGGACACCAGTGAACTGGCCCTGGCGCGCCCGCGTGCCACGTTGGTCGAGATTGCGGCCGACAAGCTGCGCGAGCTGATCCTGCTGGAGAAGCTGCCTGCGGGCGCGCAGATCTCGGAGCGGGATCTGGCGGCGGCGCTGGGCATCAGCCGCACGCCGCTGACCAAGGCGCTGACCATTCTGGAGCAGGACGGGCTGATCGAATATTCGGTCACCCGCCGCCCGCAGGTGGCCAACCCGCCGATCCGCGAGATCGAGGAGAACCTGGTTGTGATGGGCGCGCTGGAGGCACTGGCGGGCGAGCTGGCCTGTGCGTCCATCACCGAGGAGGAGATCGCCAAGGTGATCGACTGCCAGCAGCGGATGGAGGCCGAGGACGGCAGCCTGACACCGCTGGAATCCTTCCGGCTGGACATGGAGCTGCATGAAACCATCGTGCAGGCCAGCCGCAATGCGCCGCTCATTGATACCCATCAGAAATACAACGCGCGCCTGTGGCGGGCGCGTTTTCAGTCTTCGCAACGCCAGTCGGGTCGCGAGCAGACCTTTGCCGAACACCGCGCAATCGTCGAGGCGCTGAGCCGACGCGATGCCAAGACCACCTCCACCGCCCTGCGCCGCCATCTGGCCTCGGCTGTGAGCAACATCAGAAACGCCCTGCGCGACGCGCGTTAGGGCCGACGAAACGGAGTAGACATGTCCCCAAGGATTGGACTTATTCCCGGTGACCCCAGCGGCATCGGGCCGGAACTGGTCGCCCGGCTGCTGGCCGAGGACTGCATCGCAGAGGCCGATGTGCTGCTGATCGGCGACCGCCATGTGTTTAAACTGGGCCAGGCGCAGGCCGGGCTGAGCCACGAGATGACGGCAGTGGATGCCGCCGCCGCAGACTGGACCAAGGTGGACGGGCTGGCGCTGCACGAGATGCAGACCCTGACGCCGGACGAGGTGGTGCTGGCCGAAAGCACCGAGGCTTCGGGCCGGTCCACCCTGCGGGTGCTGGATCAGGCATTGGCGTTTGTGCAGCAGGGGGTAATCGACGCGATTGTCTTTGCGCCCTTCAACAAGGCCTCGATGCATATGGCCGGGATCGGCCATTCGGACGAGCTGCACTACATGGCCGAGAAGCTGGGCGTCAGCGGTTATATCTCGGAGCTCAACACGCTGGACGGCATGTGGACCAGCCGCGTGACCAGCCATATCGCGCTGAAGGATGTGGCCGATGCCATCGATGCCACCCGCATCGAGGAGGCGACCCATCTGATCGACCGCACCCTGCGCCGCGCCGGGTATGAGCGCCCGCGCATCGCGGTGGCGGCGTTGAACCCGCATGCGGGCGACGGCGGCAACTTTGGTCGCGAGGAGATCGACGTGATCGAACCGGCCGTGCGCCACATGGCGGGCGGCCAGATGGCGGTCACCGGGCCGCTGCCCTCGGACACCGTGTTCCTGAAGGTGACCCGCGGCGAGATCGACGCGGTGGTGACCATGTATCATGACCAGGGCCAGATCGCGCTGAAGCTGTTGGGCTTTGACCGCGGCGTGACGGTGCAGGGCGGGCTGCCGGTGCCGGTAACCACCCCGGCGCATGGCACCGCATTTGACATCGCGGGCCGCGGCGAAGCCGATGTGGGGGCCACCCGCGCCGCCTTCGAGATCGCCTGCAAGATGGTCAGCAACTGGCAAAAGGAGACTGCGGCATGAGCTTTCAACCGCATGGAAAACATTTGATCGCGGGCGAATGGATCGCCCACAGCGAGACCTTCCGCTCGGAGCCCGCCAGCGGTACGGCGCATGCCTTCAGCCGCGGCACACCGGCGCTGGTAGAGCAGGCTTGCGCGGCCGCCGAGGACGCGTTCTGGAGCTATGGTTACAGCAGCCGCGCTGACCGCGCCGCCTTCCTGAACGCCATCGCCGATGAGATCGAGGCGCGCGCCGAGGCGATCACCGAGATTGGCTGCCAGGAGACCGGCCTGCCGGAGGCGCGGCTGAACGGCGAGCGCGGCCGCACCACGGGGCAGCTGCGGCTGTTCGCGCAGCATATTCTGGACGGGGCCTATCTGGACCGTCGCCACGACGCGGCGCTGCCCGACCGCCAGCCGCTGCCCCGGCCCGAGCTGCGCATGGTGCAGCGCCCCATCGGCCCGGTGGCGGTGTTTGGTGCGTCCAATTTTCCGCTGGCGTTCTCCACCGCGGGCGGCGACACCGCGGCGGCGCTGGCGGCAGGCTGCCCGGTTGTGGTCAAGGGGCACTCCGCCCATCCCGGCACCGGCGAGATCGTGGCCGAAGCCATCCATGCGGCGGTGCAGACATGCGGCATGCCGGCGGGGGTGTTCTCGTTGATCCAAGGTGGCCGACGCGATGTCGGCCAGGCGCTGGTGCAACATCCGTTCATCAAGGCTGTGGGCTTCACCGGCTCCTTGGCGGGCGGGCGGGCGCTGTTTGATCTTTGTGCCCAACGGGCCGAGCCGATCCCGTTCTTCGGTGAGCTGGGCAGCGTCAACCCGATGTTCGTACTGTCCGAGGCGCTGGCGGCGCGCGGCGCGGAGATCGGTGCGGGCTGGGCGGCCTCGCTGACCATGGGCGCGGGACAGTTCTGCACCAATCCCGGTGTCGCGGTGGTGGCATCCGGTGCTGCGGGCGATGCCTTTGTGCAGGCGGCGGCAGCGGCGCTGGAAAAGGCACCCGCGCAGGTGATGCTGACCGACGGCATCGCGCAGGCCTATCGCGACGGCAAGGCCCGCTTTGAGGCGGCCGATGCGGCGCGTCCGGTGCTGGTAACCGACAGCGCCGAGCGCAGTGCGCGGCCGAACCTGTTTGAAACCAGCGTTGAGGCCTATCTTCAGGACCACAGCCTGGGCGAGGAGGTCTTTGGCCCATTGGGGCTGGTGGTGCGGGTCGAGAACCTGGCCGAAATGGAAACCCTCGCGCGGGGGCTGGAGGGGCAACTGACCGTGACCTTGCACATGGACGCGGGCGACACGGATGCCGCCCGTGCGCTGTTGCCGATTGCCGAGCGCAAGGCCGGGCGGGTGCTGGTCAACGGTTTTCCCACCGGGGTCGAAGTGGCGGACAGCATGGTGCACGGCGGTCCCTATCCGGCCTCGACCAACTTTGGCGCCACTTCGGTTGGCACGCTGTCGATCCGGCGCTTTGTGCGGCCGGTCTGCTATCAGAACCTGCCGGAAGCGCTGTTGCCCGAGGATCTTTGAGCGACGGCCACATCGTACTTTACCCAAGGCCCGCGCCGGTTGCGCGGGCCTTTTTTGTTGGCGGGTGTCGGCCGGGCGCGGCGGGCCAGGATTGTTGACAGCTTGCCCTTGCGTCACGCAGGCTTGGCAGATCCCGGTATTTGTTAATGAGGATTCTGTCGCATGCCCCTGGACAAAACAGCCGCTGAACAGCTCAAGGGAGATATTGCTGCCGCGCGCAAGCGGGCGCTGAACTTCGGTTTTTGCCTGGCGTCCAAGCCGGAAAACAGCGCCTTTGAGATCCACCGCATGAAAAAGCCGGAGCTGCTGCGCAAGGCGGCGAAGAAGAAGGCGGGCACGGCGAAGCTGCTGTATGGCACCATGACGGTCGACGGGCGGGTGTTGAACCTGAACTGCGCCGAACCGCCCAAGGAGGCGATGGCGAAACGGGTCAAGGCCTTCCTCAAGAGCAACGGCATTTCGATGAAGGTGCAGCTGTTCGACATGTCGGGCGAGCTGCTGGAGGGTGACGACGAAGCTGCGGCGGACGCCGAGGCGGAGACCGGCGCGGATGCGGCGACGCCAAGCCCGGAGGCCGACCCGGCGCCGCAGGATCTGGCGCAACGCTGGCTGGCGGCGCGCCGGAAGATGGAGCCGCATGTGCTGGAAGCGCTGAAGTTGCAGACCGGGCTGACCACCAAGATCGGCGCGGTCTGGGCCTTTGCCAATGAAAAGGCGGAAGGTGACGCACCCGATTATGCCGCGGCGGTCAAGGCGATGGGCCCGTTGGCGGGATTGATCGCGCAGGCCCGCGCCGAAGGAAAATCCGAGGCCCAGGCCGCAGCCGAGGCGCGCAAGGAGGATGTGGACGACAGGCTGGACCAGCTGAAAGCCGACTGCGATATGGCGATCGCGCGGCTGCGCCCGGCGATCGACGCGCGGCTGGCGCAGAAGGCGGAGGGCGATGCCAAGCTGCGCCAGGCCTGGATGCTGGCGCAGGACAAGGCCGCCAACGGCGAGCATGCGACTGCGCTGGAACTGCTGAAACGCATCGGCGCGCTCTTGGGACAGCAGCCGACGGCCACACCCGCGGCGCCGGAGTCCGCGTCTGAGCCCGAGCCCGGAAAACTGGGGGCGACGGCGCTGATGGTCAAGGAGATCGCGGCGGCCCGGCAGGCCGTGGTGACGGCCCGTGGCAAGGTCGCCGATTTCCCCGACACGCCCGCGCCGGACTGGGCAGGCCAACTGGACGAGGCCGCGGCTGCGCTGGAGGGTCTGGAAGACACCGCGGCCGAAGCCGAAGTCGAGGCGGTTCTGGAGGATGCGCAGAACAAGGTCGAGGCGGTGTTGGCGGACATGGGGGCTGCGCTGGCCGAACGCGAGGCCTGGCAGAAGGAGGCGGCGGTCTTTCGGGAACGTCTGAAGATCCTGGAAAGCCACCCGATGCAGGCGACACCGCCGATTGGCGGCGCTGGCGGCAAGATCGAGGAAATCACCGACGCGCTTGCGGCGGCCACAGCCGCGGCGGCGGCAGAGCGCACATATGTGGCGGGCAAGGCAGAGCTTGAGCGGCTGCGGGGGCTGGCGGACAAGGCCGAAACCCAAGCCGATGAACTGGCGCATTACACCGAGATCGCCAAGGGCCGAAAGCTCTTGTTCGACGCGCTGCCTGCCAGCGCACCGGCCGGTGCGCATACGTCACTGGTTGAGGCGCTGGCGTTGGTCAAATCCACCTGGGCGGCGGCCGAGGCGCATAAGGCGGCGGGTGAATTCAAAGAGGGCGTTGCCAAGCTGAACGAGATGCGCCGCGCCCATGCGGACTATGTCAGGTTGGACACGTTGCATGGCAAATACCACAATCGACGAACACGGTGCCGCACCGACCTGGATGCGTTCAAGGTCGGGATTGATGCGCTGAAGACCAAGGCGGAGGCGGTCGAGGGGGCGGATTGCTCCGTCGAGCGGGGGATTCACAAGGTGGTGGCGACCCTGGAGGCAAGCTATGCGGCGGCCACGGTGGACAGCCTGGGCTATCGCGGCGCGCACGAGAAGCTGGGCGCTGATCTGGGAGTTCTGTACCGCGTGCTGCACCCCAGGAAGACGGCGGCGACCAGTTATGTGGCGGCGTTGGAGAAATTCGACACGGCGCTGACCAAGGCGCCGATGCGGCTGAAGACCCATCCCGGCGTCGCGGGCATCCGCGAGTATGTGAACCTGATGGAGCGCGACCTGAAGGACGCCAAGGAGGCGGCGGCAAAGTTCAAGTTTGGCCTGGCCGAAAAGCTGTATCAGGCCACCGCACCGAACTGGGCGGCCTGGGATCAGCTGGCCAAGGAGTACCAGCAATACAAGGACGCCTACGACCGGGTTCATCCCAAGTATGAGGAGGCGATCAAGGATGAGGGGTTTCACACCAACACCTTCTTTGATGCCGTCGATGTGGCTGATGCGATGAATGCGGCCGAGGCGGCGATGGTGGCCAAGGATTACCTGCGCGCCAAGGCAGAGCTGGAGGCGGCCGAGGCGCTGATCACCTACTACGAAACGCTGAAAGCCAAGGACGCGGAGCGGCAGCAGCTGCTGGAGGGCAGCGACGAGACACTGGCTGATGTGGGGCAGGATTTCGACGCCGCCTACAAGGTCTTTGCCGATCTGCGTCAGATGGTGGTGGCGGCGGATGCCGACACCCTGCTGGAGAGCGACGTGCAGCGTGCCGATGCCGAGGCCAAGAAGGCGCAGGACGCGCACAGCGGCGAGGGCGCGGATGCGCAGCAGATGGCCAAGGATCTGCGCGCGGCGATCGCGATCCTGGAGCCGCTGGTGCTGAAAGCCGAGCGCGCCAAGGCCTATAAGGCCGCGCTTGAAAAGGTCACGCAGGAGATCGCGGCGCTGAAGGCGCTGCCAGCGGATCAGAAACCCGCCGCCAAAGACGACTGGGAGGCGATGGAGCAGCTGGTGGCGGAGGCCAAGGACGCGGTGAAGGCACCGGCGTTCGATTTCCAGGCAGGCGAGGCCCAAATGAACGCGGCCCTGCGCCGGGGCCGCGATGCGCGCAAGAAGGCGGAGCTGAACCCGAAGATCCAGGCGCTCTTGGACGGCAATCCTGGCACCAACGTCTTGATCACCTTTTACCAGGGGGTGGCCAACGGGGCGGTGCTGTTCGCCAAGGAAATGAAGGTCTGCGAGGATTTCAACAAGCAGGTGGAAGATCTGAAGGCTGCGGGCGATTACGTGCAGGCCTATGAGGTGGCCAAAACCGCGAAGTCGCAGATCATGCCGCTGTACCGCAAGAAGACTGAATACGATGCGGCGGTGGCGGCCTACACCAACGACGTCACGCCGCTGAAGGCCATCTTTGACGGCTATGACCAGATCGTGAAGGATCAGCGCAAGGACAAGATCGCAGAGCTGGAGGCGGGCTATCAGAAGATGATGGCGGACCATGACTTTGCGGGGGCCAAGCGGCTATGCTTCAACATCCAGATGGAGATCTGGGGCTGCATGGGCCATCAGAAGACGCTGGACCCTTGGAAAGCCGCCCGCCAGATCGCGGCGGACCGCATCAAAGATCTGGACGACGCGAAGAACGAAGCGGTGACCGAGGACCTCGCGGCCTTGGACAGGCTGCTGGCGGAGGCGGACGAGAAGGCGGCGGCCTTCAAGTACAAGGAGGCGCGCAAACTGGTGGCGCCGATCAGCGACCGGGTGACGGAGCTGCTGGCGCGGGCCGAGAGCTGTCGGCTCTATCTGGTTGCGAAAGCGCTGGCTGAGGAAAAGCTGGCCACGCTAGAGGACAAGGCGCAGATCGCGTCTCTGAAGGCGCGGGTGGAGGCCAAGATGGCCAACGCCGAGACCCGCGCCGCGGAGAAGGATTACGCCGGTGCCAAGCGGCTGCTGGACCAGATCCCCGATGATGTCGCCCAGGCGCTGGCGGTCGACACTCAGAATGCCGCGCTGACGGCGCTGTCCGACAAGGTGACGGCGCTGGGCGAAGGCGACACCCCGGCGGTGCAACAGGCGGTGGAGGAGGCCCGGCAGCTGGTCACGCAACTGGCCGCAACCGAGGGCAAGGCGTTTGTGCTGCCGCGGCTGATCCCGGTCAGCAAAGCGCTGAAAGCGGCAGAGGCCAAGGCGGCGACCGACGGTGCTGCTGCCAAGAAGCTGTTGCGGGCGATCACTGCGACCTGCGTGGAGCTGCAAACCGCGTTGTGGCATTTTCAGCAGCTGCAAACCATTGCCGACCGTGCCGAAGCACGGGCCGAACGGCTGGAGCAGGACCACCCCGGCAAGGCCCATGTTGCGCAGGATGTGGCGGCGATCCGGCCGCGGATCGCGGCGCTGATCTCCGACGCCGTGGCCACGGGGGAGACCGCGCCGGGCTTTGCTGCGGCTGAGGCGATCTTTGCTGACCTGGTCACGGTGTCGACCAACCGGGATGGGTATGAGGCCTACAAGACGTTGGCGGACGACTTCGCCGCCCGCTTTGCGGTGCTGGACACGCACGCGCATCGCTATGCGATCAAGGCGGCCCTGGATCAGATGCGTCAGCTGTTGGCCGATGCGGCCGGCGATGCGGCGCAGAACGATTTCGACGCGGCGCAGAAAAAGCTGGGCCAGGTGAAGACGTTGCTGCTGGACGCCGAGATCGAGGTCAAGCTGCGCAGCAACGAGGTCCCCAGTGCGGATCAGTTGAAAACCCTGATGCAGCGCGAAGACGGGCTGAAGAAGCTGGATGACATCGTGAAGGGCACCGCGGACGGCGAAGGGCTGGACGAGGTGACCAAGCGCGAGGTGCTGAAGGCCGCCTTCGAGGCGCGCTTTGGCTGCCGCCTGGTGGTGGCGAATGCGGATCTGACCCTCTGGGCCAACATGGGCGACAAGGGGCCGAACCTGCAGCGGATGTATGAAACCATGAGCCTGCTGCCGCCCACCGATACCGAGGTGAACGACAGCTTGATGGAGTACTGGACCTCGGAGGAGGGGGGCGGGTCGTCCTTTAACGGAGCCAGCAAGAAGGCCAAAGTGCGCGAAGGCAACACCAAGTACTCCTGGGATTACCGGTTCGGCGACCCCTATGAGGTTGGCGACGACGTCGACCCCAGATGCGTGCCCGCAAACACCGACCCGGTGGAGGCGCTGGACTGGAACACCATCCACGAGGTGGGCCATTCGGTCGATGACAGCCATAATTATATGGAAAAGAACGGCAAGGCGCTGGCGGGGTGGGAGTTCCATTTTGGGGATTTTTCGCCGGTCGCCAAGGCCATCGCCGAGCATTACGAGCACGACTATGGCTATGCGCTGGCCTATGTGTCGGGCAATTCCGACCCGCCGGTGCCGCCCGCCCCGGAGGGGGTGGCAGCGGATGTCTGGGAGCGTCGCCGGATCCGGGTGGTGTCCCATATCGACGACTGCCGGGAATCCCGGCAACCCTGGATGAGCGCCGCAGCGGCCAAGTCGCTGGCCGTGAAGGTCGGCGGCAGCGACCGCATTTATCACGAAGCCTACGACGGGCGCTGGGTCAGCTATGATGCCGCGGCCCGCAAGGAGGCGATCACCGGTTATCAGTTCCGCGCCCCTGCCGAGTGGTTCTCGGAGCTTTATGCGGCCTACCACTGTCACAAGCTGGGCGGCCAGCATCCGGCGGTGGCCTGGCTGGAGAAACTCTCGCCCAGACAGCAGCCATAGGAGGCGTTTCGCCATGTCCCTTTTTGTTTCCATGCATGTCGACTGCCCTGAGTGCGGCCATACGGCCACGATGGATGCGGTCGGCAGTGTCAACGCCGACCGTCGCCCGGACCTGCGCGACGACATCCTGAAGGACAATTTCCAGATCATCTCCTGTAGCAGTTGCGGCAGCGACTTCCGGTTGCAGCCTGAGTTCAATTACCTCGACGTGGAGAATGGGTTGTGGATCCTGGCGCTGCCGTCGGCGCAGGTGATCGAGCATCTGGCCGCGGCGGAGCGGGCGGCGACGCTGTTTGCGACCTCCTATGGCGCGCAGGCCACCGGCGCGGCGCGGCAGGTGGGCGACGGGCTGGCCTGTCGGCTGACCTTCGGCTGGCAGGCGGTGCGCGAGAAGATCCTGCTGGCGGTGGCGGGGCTTGACGATGTGGTGGTGGAATTGATGAAGCTGGACCTGCTGCGGCGGATGCCGGAGGCGCATCTGGATGTCGGCTGCGAGCTGCGGGTAACGGGGGTGGAGGCGGAGCGGCTGGAGATGGCCTGGCTGCGCAGCGACAGCGAGGCGGCGTTGCAGTTCATGTCGGTGGAGCGCAGCGCCTATGACCGCATCGCCGGCAGCCCCACCGATTGGGCGGCGGTGGCCGACCTGTTGCGGGACGGTCCGTTCGTCGACATGCAGAAGCTGTTTCTGGGCTCGGGCGGCGATGCCCACGCGGCGCAGTAGCCCGGTCTAGCTGTCCTGGGTGCCGACGAACATCCGGTCCTTGGCAGCGGTGATGTGGTGGCGCATGGTGGCCTCGGCCACCTCGGGTTGTTGCAGGCGAATCGCCTCCAGCACCGCGCGGTGTTCGGCCAGCACCAGTTCCTGGCGCGCTGGCGTGTCCAGCAGCGTCAGCGAGCGCGACAGCTTGACCCCGAAGGCGATCTGATCGCCCAGCGACTCCAGCACGGAGGCAAAGAACGGGTTTTTCGTCGCGCGCGCGATTGCCAGATGCAGCATCTGGTCGGCTTCGACCCCCATGGCGTTCTGTTCATAGGTCTGTTCCATCACCTGATAGGCGTGGTCCATCGCGGCCAGATCCTCGTCGTCGCGGCGACGGGCGGCCCAGGCGGCAGCCGAGCCCTCGACGTCGATGCGGAATTCGTAACAGCGCTGCACGTCGGAAATCGATTCCAGGGGCGCAAAGCTGACCAGCTGGCGGTCGGGCTGGCGCAGCACATAGCTGCCGGAGCCGCGCCGGGACTGGATGATGCCGTCATCGCGCAATCGCGACAGCGCGGCGCGCACGATGGGGCGGGAGACGCCGAAGCTCTGCGCCAGCACCTCCTCTGCGGGCAGGCGGCTGTGCACCGGGTATTCTTCGTCCAAGATCTGAGCCAGCAGCTGATCGTAAACCTGATCCGCCAGCGAAGGGCGTCGTGTCTCTGCCAACGTGGTCTCCTTTTGTTTCGGTTCGGGTCGGGGCGCTGAGGCCGGGGTCCGTCCTTTATAGGCGGAAATGTCGCCGTTGGAATGGCCCGGCGGGGCATCTGCCGCCGAGCCGGTGATTTTGCCGGACTGCCTGACGCGGCCCGGTTACTTGGCGTTGGCGGCAGCGGGTCTTTCGGCCGGTTTTCGGATCAACAGGAAGTAGACGAAAACCAGCGTCAACAGCACGAAGAACAGGCTGTCAAAATTGGTGAAGAAGGTGGTCGGATCGCCGTTGGACAGCGCCAGAGAGCGGCGCAGGAATTCCTCAAGGTTGGGCCCGAGGATATAGCCCAGCAGCATGGTGATGACCGGAAAGCCGTTGCGGCGCAGGTAGAAGGCCAGCACCCCCATGGCCAGCGCCATGAACATCTGGAAGGTCGAGTAGGTGGCCACATAGCTGCCGACCACCGCCAGCAGCGCGATCACGGCATAGAGCACATCCTTGCGCAGGGCGACGATGCGGATGAAGTAGGGGCCGATCAGGTAGAGCGTCAGCGGGATCAGCACCACGGCGCTGAACAGGAGCGCGGCCAGCATCGGCGCGATCAGCCCGGCCTGTCCGGCCATCAGCTGCGGTCCCGGCTGGATGCCGTTGATGACAAGCACCCCCAGCATGATTGCGGTGATCGGGTCGCCCGGAATGCCGAAGGTCAGCATCGGCACCATTGCGCCACCGCAGACGGCGTTGTTGGCGCTTTCGGAGGCGACGATGCCCTTGGGGTTGCCCTTGCCGAAGCTTTCCGGATCGTCAGAGGTGCGCACGGCCTCGGTATAGGCAAGGAATGAGCCCATCGAGCCGCCGGCCCCCGGCAGCGTGCCGACGAAATAACCGATCAGGCAGGACTTCAGATAGCAGCCCAAACCGATTTTGCGGATGTCTGCCAGCGGCGGCAGGAAGTCGCGGCGTTTGATCTTGACCTTGTCCGCGGCCGCGGTGAGCAGGCTGGTATCGCGCGAGGCGCTGGCCTGCATCAGCACTTCCGCGATGGCGAAGGTGCCGATGATCACCGGCATCAGGTCGATGCCCGCGGTCAGGTTGGCATTGCCAAAGGTGAAGCGGGTGACCGGCTCCATCGCGTCCAGGCCGACGGTGGCCAGCATCAGCCCGATGCAGGCGGCCAGCCCGGCCTGCGCCACCCGGCCGCGCTGGGCGATCACCACGACGATGAGCGCGAAGGCGAGCAGGGCGAATTTGCCGGTGGTTTTGACCAGCAACGACAGCTCGGCCACGAAGGGCGCGACCGCGATCAGCAGCAATGCGCCGACGGCACCGCCGAACATCGACCCCAGCGCCGCATGGCCAAGCGCCAGCGCGCCCTTGCCCTGCTGCTGCATTGGATAGCCGTCCAGCGCCGTCATCATCGACGAAGGCGCACCGGGGATATTGATGGTGGTTGCGGTGATGCTGCCGCCGCACATGCCAGCCATGTATATGCTGGCGCAGGCCATCAGCGCGGTCTCGACGTTGAGCGTGTAGGTCAGCGGCAGCAGCAGCGCCATCGCCAGGGTGGCGGTGAGGCCGGGAATGGCCGCGAAGATGGTACCGATCACGAAGCCCAGGACCACATAGGTCAGGTTCATCGGCTCCAGCAGCAGGGAAAAGCTGCTCAGGACAAGGAAGATGAAATCCATGGTTTACCCCCAGAGCGTCGGGAGGCGGACCCCGAACAGCTGCTGAAACATGACATAGGCGATCCCGGTGATCGCGGCGGCGATGGCGGCCTTTTGCAGCGGCTTTTCGAACGAGGAAAACAGCACGATGAGCGCAAAGACAAAGAGGCCGGAGGAGAGGAAATAGCCGAGCGGCTTGAAGCCGAGGATGTAGAAGAAGATGGCTGCAACGACCCAAAGATGGGTGTGGTTGCGCGGATTTTGGGGGGCGGGTGCGTCGCTGCCGCTGCGCAGCTGTTGCAGGATCAGGGTCGCGCAGAACAGGATTGCGGCGGCGCCGACCAGGATCGGAAAGAAGGACGGCGTCAGGCCGCTGTCGGAGGTCGGCGCGCCCAGGCTGAGCGCCGAGATGAGGTAACCGGCCGACACTGCAAGGGCGGCATAATAAGGCAACAGCTGCCTGTTCATGAACATCGTCTTCTCCCGGACTGGGGTGGTGGTGCGTGAGTGGGTGTTGGCGGATCGGTCAGGGCGGGCCTGGCGCCATGTCCCCGGCAGGGCGCCGGAGACATGGGGGATCAGCCTGCAAGAGGGCGGGTCAGGGCCGGTTGGAAAGCCCTGTCACACAAAGGAGTGTACGGAGAGGGTACGGATCTGGTTCAGAGGTCCAGTTCGTCCATCAGCGAGAAGGTCTTTTCCTGCAAGGCATCCTTCCAGGCGGCGACCTCGTCAGAGCCGAGCCAGTCGGGGGTGACGCCGACCTGTTGGAGCCAGCCCTGGAATTCTTCGCTGTCGTAGGCCGTCTTGAAGGCCGCTTCGATCGTGTCCAGCGCCGCCTGCGGGGTGTCCTTGGGGGCGGCGAGCACGATGAAGCTGCCGGTTTGCAGGTCATAGCCCTTGGAGGCGATGGTGGGCACATCGGTGTAGGTCAGGTTCTGCACCGAGGTCAGCTCTACCACGCCCTTGGCGTCACCGGATTCGAGGATGCCGCTGAAATCGCCGAGGCTGGAGATCGCCGCGTCCAGCTCCCCCGAGAGCAGCGCCTCGGCTTCGGCGGCGGAGGAGCCGGCATAGGTGATGACGTTGAAATCGACACCCAGCAGCTTTTCCAGCTGGTTGGCCGACAGATACGGGCCGGAGCCTTTGGGCGCGACGCCGAGGCGGACCTTGCCGGGGTTGGCCTTGGCGGTCTCGATCAGTTCTTCAAAGCTGTCGATGCCGGAATGTTTGGAGACCACGATGGCGTCGGCCTCGCTGGTGATGCGGGCGATCAGGGCCATGTTGTCCAGCGAGTAGCCCGGCACCATCTGGCCGCGGGGCAGGGTAATGATGCTGTCATAGGTCATCACGCCAACGGTGTGGCCGTCGGGTCGGGCGTTGGTCATCTGCATCAGGCCAGTGGCGGTGACCGCACCGGCGATGTTTTCGACGTAGATGGATTTGGGCAGTTCCTGTTCGGCAATGTTGCTGATCTTGCGCGAGATCGCATCGGCGCCGCCGCCGGCCGGCCAGGGCACAATCAGGCGGATGTCACGGGCGGGAAAATCCGCCGCAGCAAGCGAGCTACCGATGATGCAGGCACCAAGCGCCAGCGTCAGTTTGCTTTTCAAGCTTTTCGAAAACATGGGTCTGTTCCTCCTAAACAGATGTCGCAGTCCGGGTCGGACTGTCACGTTGCAGGGCCAAAGCGGCCTGTTGCGCCTGGGTGGCCAGGCGCTGCGGGTCGGGCGGGGTCTTTGAGATCAGCAGGCAGGCTGAACGGGTTGTGGTGGGGCTGCTGCCCCTGGCGTGTGCCGGGCGGTCCGGGCGTCAGATTCGACCGATGACATCCTCCCTCATGCTGCCTGGTCTGGGCCTATCGGAAAGTCGCAGCGCTGGGCTGAACCTGCCTGAAGGCGATGAGTCACAGTACTAAGCGTGAAATTACAAATCAACGCTAAAAATTACTAATATGGCAAAAATCACCACGGATTAAGCGCATATCTGTAATTTTGATGGACAAAAATAGGCCGGTACACGGTCTTGGTCACGGTGCTCCGGCCGATCTGGGATAATCTGTAAAGGTGCCAAGCTGCCCCGGTGGTCTGCCCGATGCCGACGGCCCGCCGGTGCTGGCGGGCCGTCGGGGGGGCTCAGGTTGAGACGAGGTCGGTTGGCAGCAACGCCTCTGGCAGGTTTTGATAGCAAACCGGACGCAGGAAGCGGCGGATCGACAAGGTCCCGACAGAGGTGGCGCCGAAATTGGTGCTGGCCGGGTAGGGGCCGCCGTGCACCATTGCGTCGCAGACCTCGACCCCGGTGGGAAAGCCATTGGCCAGCACCCGGCCTGCCATGCGCTCCAGCACCGGCAAAAGGTCCCGCGCCAGAGCAAGATCATCGTCATCCATTTGCAGGGTCGCGGTCAGCTGTCCCTTAAAGCTGCGCGCGAGGGTCAGCAGCTCCTCCGGGCTGTCGGCGCGGATCACCAGGCCCAACGGGCCAAAGACCTCCTCTGCCAGGTCGTCGTTTGACAGCCAGCGGTCGGCGGAAACTTCAAACAGCTGCGGCGTAGCCGCACGGCCCTCGCAGGGCGGCGGCAGCAGGGTTTTCACCCCGGCGCCCTCGGCCACCCGCCGCGCACCGTTGCGGTAGGCCTCGGCCATGCCGTCGGTCAGCATGGTCTGGGCGGCCACCTCGGCAAGCGCATCGGTTGCGGATTGCACAAACGTGTCGGCGTCCGGCCCGTCGAGGACAAGGGCGATGCCCGGATTGGTGCAGAACTGTCCCGCGCCCATGGTCAGGCTGGCGGCCCAGCCACAGCCCAGCTCTACTGCGCGGGTTGCGGCTGCGGCGGGCAGAACGAACATCGGGTTGACGCTGCCCAGCTCGCCGAAGAAGGGGATCGGCTCCGGCCGCGCGGCGCAGAGATCGAACAGCGCCCGGCCGCCGCCGAGGCTGCCGGTGAACCCAACCGCCTTGATCCGCGGGTCGGTCACCAACGCGGCGCCGACGGTACGGTTGCCGCCCTGCACGAGGCTGAAGATACCAGCGTCCATGTCCAGCTGTTGCAGCGCCGCAACGATGGCGTCGCCGACGATTTCGCTGGTGCCGGGGTGGGCACCGTGGCCTTTGACCACCACCGGGCAGCCTGCCGCCAGCGCCGCTGCGGTGTCGCCGCCCGCGGTGGAAAAGGCCAACGGGAAGTTGGAGGCCCCAAATACCGCCACCGGGCCGATGGGGCGTTGCATCATGCGCAGCTCCGGGCGCGGCAGTGGCTGGCGGTCGGGCAGCGCCGCGTCGTGGCGGCGATCCAGATAGCCGCCGTCCAGAATATGCTGTGCGAACAGCCGCAGCTGGCCGGTGGTGCGGCCGCGCTCGCCCACAAGACGGGCCTCTGGAAGACCGGTTTCGGCGCAGCCGATCTCGGTGATCTGGGCGCCGCGGGCGTCGATTTCATCCGCGATGGTGTTCAGCAGCCCGGCGCGCTGCTGGCGGCTGCTGGCGGCAAAACCGGCAAAGGCAGCCTCGGCAGCAGCGCAGGCTTCGGCCACCAGCGCAGGCGTGCCCACGGCGTAGTCAAAGGCTTGGCCGGTTGCGGGGGCAGATGTGAAGCGCTCCGTCGCGTCGCGCCGCTGACCTGCGATCAGGTGTTTTCCGTGCGGTGTGAAAGTCATATCAGCGACCAGCCTTTTCGCGCCATGCGTCAAATTTCACGAGGTTTTCTTCGTCCGTCGCGGGGTAGAGCCCGATGATCCCGGCGCCGGCCTGCACCTGCTCCAGCACGAAGTCTTCATAGGTTTCCATCTGGGCGCATTCCTCGGCGATCTCCTCCGCCAGATGGGCGGGGATCACCATCACGCCGTCGCCATCGCCCAGCATCACATCGCCGGGAAACACCGGCGCATCGCCGCAGGAGATTGGCACGTTGATGTCGATCGCTTCGTGCAGGGTCAGGTTGGTCGGCGCCGAGGGGCAGGCGAAATAGGCGGGCATGTCGAGCGCGCCGATCCCTTCGGCGTCGCGCACGCCGCCGTCGGAAACCACCCCCGCGACACCGCGTTGGGCCAGCCGGGTGACCAGGATCGAGCCTGCGGTGGCGGCGCGGCAGTCCTTGCGGGCGTCCATCACCAGCACCTGGCCTTCGGGGCAGGTTTCCACGGCCACGCGTTGTTTGTGATCGCGGTCACGAAACACCGTCAACGGGTTTCGGTCCTCGCGCGCGGGGATGTAGCGCAGGGTGAAGGCCTGTCCGACCATGCGCACCGGCTTGCGCTCGACCGGCAACACGCCCTGGACGAACTGGTTGCGCAGCCCACGCTTGTAGAGGGCGGTGGCAACCGACGCCGTCGAGACCTGTTTCAGTTTCTCGCGGGTTTCCGCGGGCAGGATGTAATCGTTCATTGCGCGTTCCTATGATGTGGCAGCTGCCGCCGCCGAGGCGTGTGGACGGGATTGATGAGGATTAGTATGCAGAACGCCCTGTATGTGTCAATATTAGTAATGTATATTGGCTTCTTCGGGGTGCTAACCGGGCGATGCTTTGGGTAATATGTGCAAATATGTTCTTTTTCGCTGCCGCGGTGCGCGGATGTGGACGGCGCGTTTCTTGTGTTGACGGTCTGGTGCTTTGGCCCACCGCCGCGCCATCGGCACGCTGTGCGCGGTGGTGAAAGCAGCGTCGCAAGGGCAGGGAAGTGCGAAGAATTTCGAGTTTTTGGGGCGGGCAAAGAAATTTGAAAAAACGCCTTGTCACTCCGCGCGACGGATCATATACGGGTCAGCGGAGACGTGGCCGAGTGGTCGAAGGCGCTCCCCTGCTAAGGGAGTAGGCCCGGAAGGGTCTCGAGGGTTCGAATCCCTTCGTCTCCGCCATCACCTATTGAAATCATTGGATGATTCGGTGAAGTGGCTTTCATACCCGCCTAAACACCCGCCATAATTATTGCGCTTAAATGCCAAGCGCTGTGACAGGTACGTCAGGGTGACCGTTGCGGATTCGTGCGCCCCTGAATGAGAAAGCCCCGCGCTGGGCGGGGCATCTCTTGCGGCAATTCTCAGCCTCTAAGTTATCGCGGGGGGCACTCCCGACTTGCCGACAGGATATAGCGTACGCATGGGGCCAGATGAGTTTTAGGGGCAGACGCTCAACTTTGCTTTGGCCGTCTCTGCCGGAGTGCATGGGGGAAGCCAAGCAACATCCAGATTTGCACAAAGGTCATAGGCCAAGCCTCGGGCGATCCGAAACAGAAACGCCAAGGTCTGCGGTCGCGTTCCTTCTACGCTGGGCGGATTCGGAGTATGGCTTTCTAAAGCAGAGGCTTTCGGAGCTGGCTCCCTCGCAGTTGCATCAGGTTAATCTCAGAGTGAATGCCCTCCCCGGGGCCTTCTGTTGCTTACCCGCGGTACCTGATGAAACCTGACATTTATGGGCACTTGCAGCTAGAAATGAAGATGTTGAAGCCGGTGCAGCACGTTGGCAAATGCTGACATTGGCGGCTCGTTCCAGGCGGTCATAGCTCAGCCGTCATGTTGAATAATGTTGAACCCGAAGCCTGCCCAGCGCCGGGCAAGGTGTTAAGGTTTGCTAAGGTTAGCGGCCAATGCGGAGGCGCCCAGGCCGCGGCGCCTCAACTTGGAAAACAATCAACGGAGATCAAAACACGTATTGTTCTTCCGGGGCCACTACAGGCGCAGTCAGCGAGATGCCCTCAGGTTACCCAAAGCACAGGGGATCGGACGCGCGACCTCCGAAATTCCGTCGCTCAAAAGCAATGGGCGCGCCCACGTCGCAGAGTTGCCAGAGGTCGGGCAGCAGAGGAAAAACGCACCCCTACCCTTGCTTGCAAACCGGTGCCTATGAAAGTGAAGGAGGGGCGCGGGTCTGCTGATAGGGCGCCGAAGGAAATAAGCCTCCCCCCCCCAAAAAAAAGTTCCCGGAATTGACGGAGCGATGCGCTGAGCACGTGGCGTTTTCTTCCGGGACCTTCAACCCAAATTGGCGCGCTTTCTCCGGGCCATTCTCGGCCGTTGTTGCCGCGTTCCGGATTGGCGTCACCAATACATTCCTTTTGCCAATGCGCCTTCCGGGGGAGTGGCTGGAAATTTTTGAGGCTTCAACCACGCGACAAAAGTTTGCTGGTGGAACTGTGTGCTTATTCTGCCAGTCCCGCGGCTTCAGGTTCTGGTTGCAAATATTTACCTTGCATTAACCAAACCGCGTGCTTAACCCAGCCAAAAAAAACGGTCAAGGAGCGCTCTTTATGGTCACTCGCACGTCATCCCAAGTCCTTATACCGCAAGGTTCTCCGATCGGAGTTGCTGAAGGAGTTTCCAACCCGCGCGGCGAGCCTGCAGTCTGCGGGCTGGCTGATGGTGGAGTTGTGACCATCTGGAGCGAGTGGGATTCGGATCTGCGAGACTATGTAATTTCAGGGCAGCGGTTCGACGGGTCTGGCGCCGCCACGGGCAATGCGTTCCGGATTCCCTCAAATGAGGCTAACAGGCCAACCGAGTTCTCCGCGGCTGGCCAGCCTGACGGTGGCTTCATTGTGGCTTGGAATTCATACAACTCAGATTTCACTGTTGTGGATGTCTATGGTAAACGTTTCGGCGCGGATGGGGCCGCGCGTGGAGAAGCTTTCCAAATAAGCTCAAGCACGGATATCGAGCAAAGGGCGCCGTCGCTCGTCAGTTTGGAAGACGGCGGCTTCGCCGCGGCCTGGATGTCCGGGCACTATGACTATTCTGGAACTGCAGGCGGAACTGATTTCAACATCCACTTCCGCACGTTTGACACCAACGGGGTTGCCATCGGCGAATTGCAGCAAGTGCCTTCGGCTGACGGGGACTATGAGTTCAGCCCCCACTTATTCAGACAGACGGATGGCAATCTGGTTTTGACCTGGGACACGATGCTTCCTGAGGGAAATGGCGCCGATGATTTCGGGCTTTGGCTTGACGCAGAGGGAGCCCCGGTCGGCGCGCCGTTCGAGCCTGAAAGGAGCTACATCGATCCGTCCAGCCTCTTGTGGTCGCAGTTCAATACAGGGCTGACGGGCGGCGATATAGTCGAACTTCGATACTCGCATTCATTTGCGTCGGATGGTTTCGAGGGTCTCGGTATATGGATCCGTGATGCAGAGACCGGCTTGGAACTTGCCGAGTTTCGGATTGCCGAGAGTGATCTGGCCACGCGGGATTGGGCACCCTCCTCCGCCGCACTGGCGGATGGCGGTCTATTCGTAACGTGGATGTCCGAAGGCGATGGAGACTATTTATTCGACATCCATGGCCAGATGTTTGACATTAACAATGTTTCAACCGGGGACGTGTCGATCTCTGGCAGGGCCGTACAAGGGAAAACGCTGGGGGTCTCGAACACGCTGGCGGATGCGGACGGCTTGGGCGACATATCCTACCGATGGCTGCGCGATGGCGAGAACATCCGGGGTGCGACTGGCGAAACCTACAAGTTGACCGCCCGGGATTCCGGGGCAGAGATTTCGGTGCGGGCGCGCTATACCGATGACCTTGGCACAGTGGAAACAATTGTAAGCGCGGCGACCTCCCCGGTTTATGGGAATACGGTGCTGAGCGGAGACGCGGGAGACAATGAACTGGCGGGCGGCCGCTTCAATGACCGGCTTTTAGGCGGTGACGGTGACGATACTTTGGTAGGCAGAAAGGGAGCTGACAGGCTGCTGGGCGGTAGCGGTGCGGATAACGCCAGAGGTGGCTCAGAAGATGACACCTTGAAAGGGCACAGCGGTGCCGACCAGCTGTTCGGAAATGGCGGCGACGATCTGCTTTTAGGCGGTGGTGGCGGCGATACGCTGCTCGGTGGCAGCGGCCATGACCGCATTAAAGGCGGGAGCGGCCGCGATCGTATCGAAGGCCAGAAAGGCGGTGACGTGCTAGCGGGCGGGGCTGGAAGGGACACTTTTGCGTTCAACCGCGGTGACGGCCAGGACACCATCACGGACTTTGAGTTGGGTATCGACCTGATCGAAATTGGACGCGGGGCGTCGCGGGTGGGTCAACTTGATTTCGAGCAACACGGAGACGATGTTGCCGTGAGCTTCCGTAATGTCGAAATCACCGTTGAGAACTTGACGGTGGACGAGCTGCTGGGCGGCGACCACTTCACCTTTGTCTGAGGGCGCTGGGACCGCAGTAGGTTCTTAAGGCTACGCCCGCTGGGGCCGATACACTGGCCCCAGCGCTCTGATACGACGGGGCTACGCTCTTTCAAGCGGCGTTCGCTGATTCCGACGTTCTCTCGCAGCCCACTTCCGGCAGCCCCCGGAGCAATGCCAGGGGTCGGCCCTGTGCCACCGGGGCATCTCATCGCCACACCACAGACAATACCAAGCCCACCGCTGTATCTGCCGCGCGATTATAGTTGCGCGGCGCTCCAGCTTCCTACATTGCCAGTCCAGAAATAGGCCTCGTAGGTCGCGGTAGTCCGGTCATCCTGGCGCTTTAGCAAACGGCATTCGGGTCTTGCTTAGGCATCCCGGTTCCCTCGCGGATTTCCCTATACCGAAAGGCTGGTCAACTCATTTACCTGCTGGCGCTTTTCGCTGGAAACTCAGCCCAGCCCGGTAGAGCGCCCATCTCTTTCGCTGTGCTTGCGCGATTTTGTTTCGTCCTTCATGTGACTTCGGGCCAGTGGAAAGCCCGCCGTGAAACCGGCAGCGCCTTTTGCCAGGTACTGGCCTAGAACGGCAGCCCGTGCCCTTGCGGGTACGTGCGCCGCATTGCTTAGAAACGACTTGGAAGTCAGGTAAGCCTAAGACCCCGTCCCGCGCGCGCGTAGGTGTTGGAAAATTGTCCCTCGGCCTTGGGGCGGGCTGCACAAGATTCGCTGCCACGTATCCTATAGCCAGGAATAGCCGCGAGGGCGCATGGCCTCGAATACGCTCCCTTCCTTTCCGTTCCCAGTATTTGACCGACGACGGATGCAGCCCGGCCAAAGCCGCCAAGGCGGGGCGCGACAAGCCCCTGCGCAGGCGGTGCTGTTTCAGTTCGTCTCCTGTCATCTGCTTTGCTCCTGCCTCATGGCTAGATGTAGATATGTCCTGCTTTCTGTGACGCGGCATCTCGCAATCCCGCTCAACCCGACACAATTTTCAGGACGGGAGACTTAGCGGGCGGCGTGGTTTCGTCCTTCCCGTCAGCCGATCTGTGACGCTTATGCACCGTTTTTGTGCGGGGGTTCTGCGTTTCATGCCAGCGCATGAAACCCTTACGGGCCGGTTTCCCGTCTTGTGTCGGCAATTCATCGAGCGCCCAATGCGCAGCCTCTCCGATGCCGGAAGGACCAAGGCAATGCCCGCGCGTGGCATGGATAAAGCCGCGCTCTTCCAAGGCGTCAAACCAGCCGCCTACAGTATTGCGGTGCGCGCTCAATGCCTTTGCAGCGTCCCGGTAGCTGAGAATGATTGCGCCATTGTTGGAGCCATTAAACCGCCGCTTCAGCTCGATGTAGAGCGCGCGGGGGCCGGGTTTGAGGCTCCCCCATGCGGGAGAAGCCTGTAGCCATTCGTGAAGCTGCACATGGCGACCTGCACCGCGCTTGTGCCTCTTGTACGGTTTGCGACTCATGGGGCGGCCTCCTGCTGCGCTATAGCCTTTGCCACACAGCCTGCAATGCGCAGGCTCTTGCAGGTGCCCAGGTGCAGCCAAACGCTCTGGGCGTCCGGTGCCTGCCGCTGTGCCCAGACACTCCACAGTCTGCCGCAGGGCGTGAGTTTAACCTTTGGCATGGCTTGGCCCTCCGAAGTGCATTTCTGCGTACAGGGCGGCGCGTGCGCGGCTCAGGCCGAACCGGATTTGCAAGCGCCGGATCTGCGTTTCGCGCGGGACGGGGCGGTTGATGCGTGCGCCTGTCATGCCGCGCCCTCGTCCAGCAGGTGCGCGGCGCTGGGCGGGTAACGCAGTTTTTGCGGATTGGTGCCGGGGCGCAGCCAATAGTGCTTGATATTGTCTTTGCCCCGGTACCGGTCTTCGATGGGCCACGCGTATTCGGTGCGCAGCTTGTGGATGACTGCGGCCAGCCGCCAGCCGTTCACTTCGCGGATTTCGGTTTTGTGGGTCAGCGTGCGCCCTGCCACCAGATTTTTACACACCCAAAAAGTTTGAGTGGGGCTACTGTAGAAGCGATTTCTGTTCATGTGTTTGCCTTTGCTCTGACGGGGCAAAGGGCGTATGCTGGCCGGGCCTCCAAGCCCTGAAGCCAAAAACATACAGCCCGCGCCCCGATGCCTTCGGGGGCGGGTTTCGTTATGCTGCGTTGCCGTGCTTTGCTGCTTCCCATGCTTCTAGGTCGGCCAGCTTCCAGCGGGTGCAGCCGGGTGTCAGCGTGACGGGTGTGGGAAAGTTTGGATCGGCTTTCGCCCAGCGCCAAGGCGTGGAGCGGTGGACGCCATAACGGGCAGCAACTTGCGCGTCTGAAAGGTAGGTGTGGGCCATGCTATGCACTCCAATCGGTTGCGACTGGATACAGCATGGGGTGCCTCACCTAGTGAAGTGAATGCAAGAAATCAATGGCTTATGCGGGTTTCACTTTCAGGATATACCGGCTGGGCGCTTGGTCATTTCTAGGTGAAGCGCCCGACCAATTGCACAAGAACACGTAACCGCCTAGGCGGTTTTTGCCGACAGGAGAGCGAGATACCTAGCCTGAATTTTTTGCCCGGCTTCTCCGCGCTTCATTTCTCCGAGGTACTCTTCCACCTGCCCGCGCCCTTGAGTCCAAAGTTTGGGATCGGCTTTGATTGCCTCACCCAATCCAAGTGCAGCTAAGGACCTTGGGCCTAGCTTGATGATGTCAGGATTTCGCTGGGCCGTAGCTTCCATTGCCGTTAGCAGGGCTAAGATACGTCTTTCGCGTGCTTTGGCAGAAGATTGACGGCCTTTTTCCCCGGCTTTCTGACGCATCTCTATCGCTTTCAGTGCCTCTAACTCGGCCCCGGAGGTGATGCATTCTAGGTCGCGCCAAAGGTATCCCGCCTTAAAATCATCCTCTGCAATGTACCAGTTGAACTGATATGCGGCTGCAATGAATGCAGGGGAAGAATGAGGCAAGTTCAAAAGGCAGTACTCGTAGGTGACAGCAGTCTGCCAATTTTCACCGTGCTTTGCCTTGAGTTCGTCTACTCGTCGTTTTCCAACAGTCTCCAGAACGACCTTAGTCAGTTTGAAGCCGTCCGTTATCCCTGCTGCCTCAAGTGTGTTGAACGCTAGGGGAGACTCCTCATCCCCGGCATTGCCCGCACCGGGAGTAAATCCCGCCTCCATCATAGCCAAAAAGAACCTACGTTTTTCGTCGTCCTCAAAACTCCAGACTAAATCGTCCGCAAGTTGCGGTAATCCCCCCGTTTTTGCGGGGGCTTGGTCATAGAATTTACGCGGCCATCTTCAGTTTCTGTGCAGGTGTCATCCCGCCGTTGCCTATGTTCG
>NZ_JBVYHB010000010.1:0-154272 GCF_056033425.1 Leisingera sp. SA32
CAACCAGGGCCAGCACAGTTCCCGCTGGCAGGCGATCATGTCGATCTCCGCGAAGATCGGCTGTTCGGCGCACACTCTGAATGAGTGGGTGAAGAAGGCAGAGGTCGACAGCGGCAAGCGGGCGGGCGTTCCAACCGATGTGGCCGACAAACTGAAGGCGCTGGAGCGGGAGAACCGCGAGCTGCGCCAGGCGAACGAGATCCTCCGCAAGGCATCAGCGTATTTTGCGATGGCGGAGCTCGACCGCCGGTCGAAGTGATGGTGTCATTTATCGACATGCATCGCGCGGAGTATGGGGTCGAGCCGATCTGCACTGTCCTGCCGATTGCCCCTTCCACGTATTACGACCACCTGGCGAAGCGGGCTGATCCGGCCCGGTGGTCGGACCGTGCCCGGCGTGACGCGGCATTGCGGCCCGAGATCCGGCGGGTTTTCGAAGAGAACTGGCGAGTCTATGGCGTGCGGAAGGTCTGGCGGCAATTGCAACGGGAAGGTTTCGACGTCGCCCGCTGCACGGTCGCCCGGCTGATGAGGAGCATGGGTATTCAAGGTATCATCCGGGGCAAGCCGCACAAGACGACTGTGCCCGACAAGAAGGCCCCATGCCCGCTGGATAAAGTGAACCGGCAATTCCGGGTGCCTGCTCCAAATATGCTCCGGGTGAGCGATTTCACCTATGTCGCCACCTGGAAGGGGTTCACCTATGTCGCCTTCGTTGTCGATGCCTATGCCCGCAAGATCGTTGGTTGGCGTGTCAGCACCTCGGCGCATGCCGGGTTCGTTCTCGATGCGCTGGAGCAGGCTGTTCACGAGCGGCGGCCGACAAAGGCGATGGGGCTTGTTCACCACTCCGACCGCGGCAGCCAATACCTGTCGATCAAGTACACAGAGCGGTTGGGAGAAGCTGGTATCGAGCCCTCTGTCGGCAGCGTTGGGGACAGCTATGACAACGCGCTGGCCGAAACGATCAACGGTCTCTTCAAGGCCGAGGTCATTCACCGCCGCGGTCCTTGGCGAAACTTCGAAGCGGTGGAATACGCAACACTCGAATGGGTGGACTGGTTCAACAACCGCCGTCTGCTCGAGCCTATCGGGAACATTCCGCCGGCAGAAGCAGAGGCCAATTTCTACGCCGCTCTGGAAACTGAGGCACGAGCCGCGTAACTAACTGAAATCAGCCTCCGGCAAACCCGGCGCGGTTCACCTTCCCGCCGAGACCGCGGGTGGACCTGTCCCGTTTTAGTGCCGCCCCATGTGCTCGTTTAAGCCACGTTCCGTTCGAAAGCGACTGGGCTTTTCCAGCCTAAGGCAGAGTGCCGTCGGCGCGGAATGTAGAAGCCGTTTATGTAGTTGAAGATTGCCATCTCCGCTGTCCGTCGCGTTGGCCAGGACTGCCTCCAGATCAACTCAGCCTTGAGGGTCTTGAAGAAGGTTTCCACTGCGGAGTTGTCATAGCAATTGCCCTTCCCGCTCATCGACGCCTGGAACCCATGCTGGCGCAGGATCCTCTGGTAGTCGTGCGAACAGTACTAGGCGGCTTCAAACGGTCGTCGAAACGATTGATTACTAACTCATGACAAGACCTCTGCCAACGCCTCCGCAGGTGTTCTCCCCCCGAGTGTTTTTCGAGGCCGATTGTTCAGGGCGTATGCGACGGCGTCGAGGGTATTCTCATCATGTACACGGAGATCCGTGCCCTTGGGAAAGGACTGACGCAATAGGTCATTGGTGTTCTCGTTGCTACCACGCTGCCAAGGGCTTTGAGGATCACAGAAGAACACCTGGATGCCGGTATCTGTCTTCAGCTTCGCATGTTGTGCCATCTCAGCACCCTGGTCCCACGTGAGTGATTTGCACCAGTGGCTTGGAAGGCCCTGAATTGATTTGGTAATGGCATCTCGAACAGCCTCAGCACCGTGACCTGCAAGCGCGCGAGCGTTCTTTTTGCGCGGGCAAGCTCCAAGTCTTTGGCCGGCACCACTTCCGTATCGCGGTGCGTCGTGATCCATTTGTTCAGCGTGGATACACCTACGCCCAATTCAGACGCCACCTGTTTACGTGTCAGCCCGCTGGTTAACCCGATCCGCACTGCTCCAGCGTGGAATTCGTCCGTCCGTTTTGTTCCCATAGATCGTCTCCTTTGCTGCAATAAATGCTATCAAAGGAGCGGCATCAAACCGCGACACGTCCACGGGTGCCTTCAGAGCTTTCCAAGCGCACGGGCTTCTGGGTCTTGCTTTGCAGAGCCGACGCGCGCTCCCTGATCAGGCCTGACGCCATGATATCGACCACCTTCATCTTCACCAGATCGCAACCACGCAGCTTGCTGTCTATGGCCAGATTAAAAAGTGCAAGGTCGCGGTGGTTCTCGGCTAGCTCAAGCCGAACGCGGATTGCCCAAACATGTTTGGGCTTAAGTGGGGGTTTGATGCACAAATCCCGCGAGGAATTCATCTCGTGAATCCAGAGTGATAGCAGGGGAGCATGAGCAGTTGGGCCCCGACGAAGTATAAGACCAGGAACTGGCCTTCGTACAACGCAGCATTGAAGCAGCGCGGATCGCTGTCGATTTGGTTTGTCCCGGAGATGATCTGGGCGCCACCACCGAGCGGCACGCGAGGTCGCCAGCAGCGTTTCAGCGACTCGGCGATCCAGACTTGCCTGACGCTGAACGTGCTGTTCGGGATGCCGCTTCGGCAAACGACCGGGTTCCTGCAAAGCCTTCTGCGGCCGGTTGGACTGGACAGTGCCCGACTATGGCACCCTGTGCCGTCCCGTTGCCCGGCAGGCGATTTGCATAGCAAATGTGCCAAGAGGGGCCAGAAGACGCTGAACGTGAGCCTGCCCTGCCAGGGTGGCAACTGCCCACTCAATCTCCTGATAGACAGCACCGGCATCAAAGCGCAGGGCGAAGGTGAGCGGAGTGAGGAGGGTCAGAAAACAGTCCGGGGGACTGTTTTCCCGGCAATTTGATGGACTTCATCAAACTCCTCGGCCAATCGCCTGATGACGAGAGACTTTGAGCGGCAAGTCGCGGAAGTCCAGGTCCGCGTCGCGGTTCTCAACCGTTACACGACTCTTTGCATACCTTTCACAGAGCCCGTAGGATAAGTCCGTCCAGAGAAAGGGAAAGTGCGCTCACAAGCCGATTTGTGCAACAAAGCTAAGCTACCCGAGAAAATACCCGCCAAACAGATTGCGCTTGGATGCGACGCGATGCAATGGTCTTGCGATGTGCTAAGTCACGTTACCTGGAGGCGCGTCGATCTGCTATTTTTCATTCGGCAGATGGTCGTCAATAGTTTCAATCACTTGTCCGGGCGCATCACGCCAGATTGATCTGCCCCCTTCTCCTCGCAGCAATTCGATCTGTAAATAGCCATTGTGAATCCGCACCTTGGGGGTCTCAGGCGGCTCCATGTTGTACTTTGTGATGAGAGGGTTGGCGCACAGGACTGCGTCCGACTTGCGGAAGAGGAGCGACATAACCCACCAGAACAAATTGGATAGTGGCAAGGGGAGCACCTGTGAAGCGAAGGGTTGTATCCTATTGTGGCAGGTCGCAGTAAGATTGAACAGGTAGTCAGTTGCGCGCTATGGAATGCGGTGGCGGGGATCTCGCAGGCAAGACCCCATCGAATTCTACGGGCCGAGTCGCTTGACCCCTCTGTGCTGGGCCAGATCACCGCGCGTTATGAGGGTCGGTTTTTTGTTGCAGGGGTGATCTGGCGGATCAGCTCCTTTGGCCAGTGGGGGGACTTTGCACGGTGCCGGGCAATACGCTGTTGCCGATGGTGCAGAGGGGCGACCCGGCCGGCAAGGATGCCTCCACTGCCGGGCTGATCCGGGTCCGGTCGCAAACCGGCGCTGAGACACAGGGTTGAACCGCAGTTCCGGCCATCTGGATTGCAGCTGGCGTCCGGACGTCAGATCGGGTGCGCGAAGGCCAGGCGGGCGGTTTTGAACGCCGGATGCAATTCCGATCCCGGCAGGGCGAGCGTATCGAGTTCACCATGCAGCCAGCGCTCGGCTTGCTGCTGTCCTGTGCTGTGGCTCGACAGGCGGGCCTGCGACGCTGCGATCAATGCTGCCCAAGCTCTGGTGCCGGTGCGTGCCGCCAGCTGTGCGGCATGGGCAAGGGCAACTTCGGCTTCCTCTGGTCCGGCACCACCAGTCGAAAGGGAGATTTCCGCCGCAAGACGGTGGACCTCAGGCGCGTAGATCAGATCACGGCCAGCCTCCAATGCCGCCAAAGCGCTGCTGATGGAAGATCGTGCCGGGCCGGGCCGGTCGGCGCAGGCATAGCAATTGGCCAGCATGGCGTCGTGATAGGCACCGCCAAGTTTCAGGCCGATGGCATGCATCGTCTGAAGTGCCGCCTCCATCTCGGGTAGGGCAGCTGCCGCCCCCTTGCTGCGCACCGCTTCATGCGCCATCCAGATTTGACCGGCGGTCACCCAGAAAGGCTGTCCGATTTCAGCGGCATAGGCGGTGGCCTCTTCAAGCTCTGCCCGGTATCCGGTGTCGGACAGAGCATAGGTATTGGGGGCGGTGCCATAGATCCGCACATAGGGCTTGAGGATCGGCAGCTCCAGAAAGGCTTCATGCGCGCGGGCGTCGGCGCAGGCCTGGCGCCAGCCTGGCAGATCGCCGGCGATGTAGCGCCCGTGGATCCGGAACAGATGGGCCATCTCCAGGCTGTCCATCGAATAGGTCAACGCATGAAGGCGGTGGATCTCGGGCTGGTACAGCTCTGCCACGCGGGCGGTAGCCTGTTCCTGCGCCTCCAATTCGCCTTGGTTGCACAGAACCAGCGACCGGGCAGCCGAGGCCAATACCTCGAGCGCGGTCTCGGTTTCGGCGATCCGGCTCATCCGGCGGACCATCTGCATGGCCCGCCCGGTGCCGCCCACGACGGTGTAATGCGCCCAGATGCCCCAGGCGATCTGGAACTCTGCCTCGCTGCCGCCGTCGCCCGCTTGGCACAATTCCAGCGCGCGCTCGTAGGCGGCGGCGACGGCTTCGTCGGAAAACCCGCGGTGCTGCACCAAGGCCAGCCCCAGCGAGAATTGAACCGCCATTTCCAGCCCGTCGCGGAGCCCGGAGGCTTCGGGCACCGCCTGCAGCCCTGTTTCCGCCCATCTGAGCAGGCGCACCGCTTCGGGAATTTCGCCGCGCTGCAGCGCGGTCTGTGCCGCGGCCAGCAGGTTCGGGATCGCCTCCGCCGCGCGGCCTGCCCCCATCAGATGGGTGGCGGCAATAACGGGGTCTGCGTCGAGCCGGAGCGGCGCTGCCGCCTGATAGGCGCTCAAGGCCTGTTCATGGAGCGCTCGTGCCTTGGATTTCAGAAGCGTGCCAAGCACCGCATCGCGGATCAGCGCATGATCGAACCTGATGGTGCCGCCGCCCCGCAGCCGGAACAGGCCGCGGCTGATCAGTCGGGACACCTGCTGCGAGACTCCGGCTTCGTCGCGGTCCAGCATTTGGGCCAGCACCGATACCCGCAGTTCCGGGCCGAGGATGGCGGCCGCTTCGACCAGCGCCAGCGCATCGCCGAGGTGGCTGAAACGCTCGTGCAGGGCTTCGATCATCGACACCGGTATCGCGTCGTCCAGCCGGTGGTCGGGGCGTTCCAGAACCGCCCGCGTGATGTGTTCGACAAACAGCGGCACTCCGCCGGCGCGCTCCACGATTTGGGCGCGGGCGGCGTCCGGGATGATGGCCTCGGTGTCCAGCGCGGCAATGATGTCCTGCGCCTCGGCGTCCGCCATGGTGTCCAATTCCAGGCTGACCTGGCCCGGCACCGCAAGCCCTTCCGGACGGCGGGTGGCCAGAACCATTAGCGGCCGACCCTTCAGAAGCTCCGGCAGCCGACCGATGAGCGCCAGGCTGTCGGCATCCAGCCAATGCGAGTCATCCGCAAACAACACAGCCGGAGAGGCGGGCAGCCGCTCCGCCAGCGCGGTTTGCAGCGCGCGGCCGATGGACTCGGTCCGCACGATCGGCGCGACGGGTTCAGTGTAAAGGTCGCAGAGCATGGCCAGCCCGTCAGCCGACCCGGCCGGTGCCCAGGCCCGCAGCGCCGCATGCTGGTTTTCCGCAGGGGCGGCCGCGCTGAGACCTGCAAGGTCGCTGATCAGGCGGCGGAAGGCGGCAAAGCTCTGCTCGCTGCGGTGGTGTTCGCCGTGCAGGAAGAAGACGTTGCTCTCATCCACAGTCTGTTTGAGGAAGGCTTTGGCCAGCGCGGTCTTGCCGTAGCCGCCGGGGGCGGTGATTTCGGCTACTGTGACCTGCCCGGAGCAGGTTTTCTGCCATGTTTCTTCAAGTTTCCGGCGCAGATCGCCGCGGCCGACAAAAACGCTGGCCGGGGCGCTGGCATCTGCCTTGGCCGCCAGCCAGATTTCCAGCGGCTCGTCAAAGCCGCGGATCGGCCGCACGCCAAGCCGGGACAGGGAAAACCGTTCCGGGCCGAGCCGCTGGCTGGTGCCCGAGGCCACGGCCACCTGACCCGGGCCTGCTTCGGATTGCAGCCGGGCGGCCAGATTGACGGTATTGCCGATGGCCATGATTTCCGCAGCCGCCGCATTGGCATGGGCATCGCCGACCACCATCCATCCGGTTGCAACCCCCGCGCTGGCGGTCAAATGCCCGCCATCCGGCAAGGTGATCCTGCCCGTTCGTTCGATAATGCTGAGCGCTGCTGCCACCGCCTGTGCCGCGCTGTTCTTCATCGCATCCGGGTAGCCGAAATAGGCGAGCATGCCGTCGCCCATATATTTTGCCACATAGCCGCCGTGTTCGTCCGTCAGCTGATTGCAGATGTCCTGATACTGCCGGATCAGGCCGAACATGGCCTCGTCGCCCAATGCTCCGGTCATCGCGGTGGATCCGGAAAGATCGCAGAACAGCACCGTCATATAGCGCGAATGGGCTTCGGCCCGGGCTGTGACCCGCGCCCCGCAGGCTCCGCAAAAGCGGCTTCCTTGCGGCAGGGTTTCACCGCAGGACAGGCAGGACAGGGTATTCATCGGGCACGCTCCCTCAGGATCCTCCGCAACTGATAGGATTGCAGCGGGTTGTTGATCGTGGCGTCGCTGGTCAGGAACACCGCGCCAAATGGCGAATGGGTGATGCTGGGCGGTTTGATGATGCCCTCGGGCAGGCCGAACCGGTCCGCAGAGATGCGGATCTCCATGTCGAGCGGTTCCAGCATCGATTGGCCGAGCGAGAAATCATAGACCGAATATTGCCATTGGCCCAAGCGGTTGCGGCAGACCATGGCCATCTCGTAGCCCTGCCGGGCCGCCGCAAAATGCGGCAGCATATGCGCCTGCACCTGCGGCCCGGTGCGGTCGAAGGAGCAGGAGATGATCTCGCTGCCGCTTTGGGCATCGCGGACGATATAGGTGTCCGTGCCCACTTCCATCGCCGCGCGCTCTTTCGGAAACCCGTAGCCGTAGATTCCCAGCAGGATCGGCGGCAGGCTGTCAAGGTAGAGCTTGGTCGGGGTGATCAATGGCGGCAGATCCTGCAGGTGGGCTTCGGTGTGCCGCACCCAGGGCACGGCGCAGATGAATTCGGTGTAGTTCATGCCAAGGGGGATCTGGTTCGGGCGCACGCCGCGCTGCTGGGCAAACAGGAGGATCACCGGGTGCTGGCCCGTCCCGGTCAGGGTCTGAGGTCCCGGCTCCAGCCCTCGGGGCAGCATCTTTGCGACGGTTTTCGTAGGATAGGGCACCATCACGGCCGGTCCCACGGTCTGGGCCATGCCAAAGACCGCGCTCCAGGGCCATTCTGAATTCTGCGCCCGGATCGTCCGCAGAACTGGCCCCATCGGCCGGGCGTGCGCACCGCCCTGCATCGGGCCGCCGGGCACCGGATCGGCCTCTTCGCCGGTGATCTCAGGCACCACGCCCATCAGGCCGGCCGCAGCCCTCAGCCCGGACATGGCGGCGGCCTCGACACAGCCCGCGTTGAGGCCCGTGTAGGTCCAGTCGCCGGCCAGCCAGAGGTTTTTGAACCCGGACCGGTCCGCCCTCAGCCGGGCGGCGGTCGATCCCGGGACCGACAGCACATAACGGTCGGAGGGTTCAACGTTGGCGCGGAAATACTGTGTCTGCCAAAGATCACCATTCTGAGGCGGCGCAGGGGGGATCAGCAGGTTCTGGTCGAAGCTGCTGCTATTCCGGCTGCGCGCGTCCGGCCAGAGATCGCCGAGTCTGCTGTTCAGCCATTTCAGGCTGTCTGCGCGCACCTGGGCCACCGCCCGCGCCGGAAAGGAGGTGTCGGTGAAGGGCGGCAGGTGGTCCGGGTCGGCAAGCGGCCCGCAGAAATAGGCAATGCTGCCCGGCTTGTTATCGCCGGGCCAGGTTTCGGCGGCATCCAGGTGGGTCATGTCCGCCCAGGTGTTCATCGGGTCGGCAAAGGCGGTCAGGATGCTGTCGCCATGCTGCCAGCCCAGGTCCTCCACGGTCGGCTTGAACCAGAGCTGCATGGCCTGCGTCGCCACGGTTTCCACCTTTTCGACCATCTGCCGCCATGCCGGATCGGTGCGGATCAGATCGCCGGCAATGTCGGGCAGGGCGCCAACGGGAATACCCAGGATCACCTCGTCAAAATCGGCACCGCGTTTCAGCGTCAGTCGGCCGGCAGGGGCCCAGCCGTTCCACGAGCTTTCCAGGTCGATGCCGCGCGCTTGCAGCTCGGCCCCCTCATCCAACTGGCCGAAATGCGGCTGCGCGGGCCAGCAATCCAGATCTCCGACCCGCACAAAAGGATCATAGTCGCCTTTGGTCACCGTGGCCTGCCGGTCGATGCCGATCAGGTTGATCGCCTCCGATGCGGGGTCGAGCTTCAACTCGCGCACCTTGTGGAAGAAGTTGAACTTCACGCCGCGCCATTTCAACAGCTTGTAATATGGGGTGAAAATCGTGTCCCCCATGCCGGCGCGCATCTTGAAGAAGATCGACCCCTTGTAGGTCAGGAAAAGCCGCATCGAGCCGCGCAGGAAAGTGCCGGCGGCAATCGCCCTGTGGGCGCGGTCGGTGACACCGCGGCGAAAGCCGAAGGCATAGTCATAGACGGCGCGGACAAGCGGCGAGTCGATGGTTTCCGGCCCCGCGCCATGCCGGGCCAGCCAATCCGATATCTCATCGCCGTCGATCACATCGAACCCATGGGTGATCACCCCGTCTGCAATCATCCCGCGCAGCGCTGCGCCGCCCAGATCCAGCGCTTCGAGCACCCGCTCCAGTTCCTGATCCGCTCTGCCGCTGTCGGCATGGGCGATCCGGTGGCGTTTTGCCGTTGCGTGAACGTCTTCGGCCAAGGCCCGCAGCGCCTCGCGGTCTTCCGAAGCGTGGGCGGCAGGGTCGCGGGGCAAGCGCTGTGCGAAATCGTGCAGCCAATGCAGGGGAGTCACGGCACCGGTTTGCGCCCTGGGCAGCAGGCTGCGGGACAGGTGCCCGGTCACCTCGGCCGTGAGATGCCCGGCCGGATGATCCGCGGCGCCGGGCTGCAGGCTGCTCTGCTCCAGCATATCCCGCAGAAACCCCGCCAGTTCGGTGAAATACTCCCATGGAGTCAGCAGCACACCGCCGGATCCCGGAGTGGCGTCATTGTTTTCCGGACGGAGGGGCCAGAAGGACCAGTCCGGGTGGGAGTCGTCTCCCAATGCGATGTTGTTGTGGGGCAGAAAAGCCTCTTCGAAACTGGGGAAAACACCGGTCAAACCGGCCTTCTGCAGTTCCGCCAGGCAGGCCTTCATCTGGCGGATCGCGTTGTCATAGAAGCCCGACCACACATGCAGGCCGTGTTCCTCGATCCGCTGTCCGGTGCCGGGGTGGCGGCCGCTGGCGCCCTTGCCGCCCAGCCGCCAGCCGACCTGATAGACGGTAATGTCATGCCGTGCGCGCAGCGCCTCTGATGCGGTCAATTCGAAGGCAGCGGTCATAGCGCCCACGCCTCCGCCTAAGATTACAATCTTCTTGCGGCGGGCACTCATGCGAGACTCCAAACAAACAATGACTCGTTGACGCGCCGGTCCGGGGCCGGCGCGTGCCGTTAATCTGCCCATCTGGATCCGAAGACCTGCCCCCAAGTCTTCTGTGATGAGATTTATGCTGATTTTACGCTTTGCCAAGTCTGTGACGCACTCAGCCAGGCAATTCCGCCGCGTAGCCAGCCCGCCGCGCGCCTCTGGCTCCGCTGCACCGGAATGCCATGCGAGCCGCACAAGTCGGCGAAATTCAGCATATGCTGTGCGACATCATCCGGTTCGGGTGATGAGTATTATCCCGCTCAGCGCGCGCCGGTCACAGTGCCGAGGCTTGCCATGGGGTCTGGGAAAAAGGGCTCCAGCCGCGCCATATGCGCTTTGGTCAGCCAAAAGAGATCAGAGATGTCTCCGCCCGATTTCCGGCTTGTGAGCTGTGTTGAACGCCTCAATTCAATGGGTTTTGAGCCTAGGGAAGCAATACGTGAAACGATCGGGTGATATCCGCCTCTAGCGCAGCATGTGCGTCGGCTCGGCGTCCTGCTCGCAGGGCAGCGATAAGGGCGCGGTGATGCGCATGTTCGTCGAGCTGACCGGAAGCGGGGCTGCTGATGATCAGGTTGAGATAAGCGCCATACTGTAGCCAAAGTGCCTCGATCATCGGCAATAGGACCTCTGACTGGCTGAAGCCGTAGAGCATCTGATGGAAGTCGTGATTGGCGACAAGGTCGGGCTGTCCCGTCGTGCTGGCCGATGGCCGCGATAGGATCTCTTCAAGCTGGTCGATGTCCGCATCTTTGATCCGGTCCATGGCTTGGTCCAAAGCCAGACTTTCCAGCGCCAGCCGCGCGGCCTTCAGGTCTGCGGCGCGCCGCGCGTCGAAAGCAGGCACCATCAGCTTGCGCGATGGCGTATCGACAAGCGCGCCCTCCGCCACCAGCCGCCGCACCGCTTCGCGCACGGGAGTCATCGAGACGCCGAGCTGATCTGCCAGGGTGCGTAGGCTCAGCACATCGCCAGGTGCAAATGCTCCCCGGGTGAAGGCGTCGCGGAGTGAAAAGTAGACATTTTCACGCAGTTTCAGCGGGTCGATGCGGGGAATGATCGGTGTGCTCATGTTCGCCCTTGACAGCTCAGAAAGATATCTTTGATAAAATATCACACATCACAGTGGAGTCGGTCAAGCATGGAAAGGCGCGGTATGGAGGAGAAGGGGGAGCGGGGATTCTGGCTCTACGACCTGAAGGTGGAGACCGTTTTGGACGGGCGGACTCCGGTTTGTCGGCATGTTGAAGGAGAGGCCTTCCGCGTCGTCGGCGAGAACCTAGTTTTCGATCGAGAAACCCGGATTTCGATGTATGCCCTGTCGTCGGTCTTGCCGTTGCTCGCGGCTAAGCAGCGGGAGACAGATGCCGACGATTGGATGACGACCGATTCCGAGGTTGCCTGCCCGGACCCGCATTGCGGCGGGCGCCTGCGCATCCACCGCGAAAACAAGCGCTGGTTCTCTCATGCGGCCACAACAGGCCTGCCAGATCAGCGCGGCACTCCCTATTGGAAGGAAGACAAATGACCGTGGAAACTGCAGAACTGCGCCCCGGCCACCGCATGTCCCGCGTTATCAAGGGCGGCTGGCAGCTTGCCGGCGGCCACGGCGAGGTGCGCAGGCAAGACGCGATCGCGGACATGGAAGCCTTTCTCGACGCCGGGATCACGACGTTCGATTGCGCCGACATCTATACCGGCGTTGAAGAGATGATCGGCCATTTCATCGCAGATGTTCGCCGCCGCCGTGGTTCCGAGGTGGCGGATCGCGTGGTGGTTCACACCAAACTGGTCCCCGACTTGGCGCGTCTGGCCGATATCCGGCCGGAGGAGGTCGAGGCGATTGTGGACCGGTCCCTGCGGCGCTTGCAGATTGACCGTATCCCGCTGGTTCAATTCTTCTGGTGGGATATGGGTGTGGGCAACGCTGTCGAACAGCTTGACGTGCTCAAGGAATGCCAGCGCAAAGGAAAGATCGCCAATCTGGGAGCAACCAACTGGGACGCGCCGGTCATGGATCGCTTCATTGATGCGGGGTTCGATGTGGTTTCGGCCCAGGTGCAGTATTCGCTGCTCGACCGCAGACCGGCTGGGACCTTTGCAGAGTGGGGCGCAGGCCGGGATGTTCAAATCTTGTGCTACGGTACGTTGGCAGGGGGCTTTCTGACCGAGAACTGGCTCGGCAAGCCCGACCCTGGCTTCACTTTCGAGAACCGCAGCCTCATCAAGTATCGGCTCATCATAGACGAATTCGGGCCATGGGAGCTGTTCCAGTCGCTGCTCCAGGTGTTGCAGGACGTCGGAAACAAGCATGGCGTTGCGCTGTCTTCCATAGCCACCCGCTGGGTCCTTGACCAGCCGCAGGTCGCAGGCGCCATTGTCGGCGCGCGCTACGCACGGCACCTGCCCAAAACGCTGGAGGTTTTCAAAGTGTCGCTGGATGCCGAGGACCGTGCGGCGATCGACGCCGTGCTCGACCAGGCCGCAGGGCCCAATGGCCCTGTCTACGGGCTCGAAGGGGACCGAAACGGGCGGCATGGCAGGATTATGAAGTACAATCTCAACACAAACCCGGCTGACAAGGTGCACGGGGCATGATCCGCAATCTGCCCTTTGTTCGAGAGGAGGTGTGATGCCCTATACCATCGCCTCCAGGATTTTGTTTCCTCTATACCTGCTCACCTCGTTTTCCATCGTTGTCCTGATGGGGGTGTCCTTTTCGGACGTGATCCTGCGCAGCCTGAACCGCCCGATCCCAGGCGCGTATGAGATCACGGAAATCGCCGTAGGTGCGATGGTCTTTGCGGCGCTGCCGATTGTCACGCTGCGCCAGGAACATGTGCGCGTGACGCTCTTTCGGACAGTGGCTGACCGCTACCGGTGGGTGGACCTTCTGTTCATGGCCGTGAGCCGGAGTGTCGGCGTGGCAGTCTACCTTTTCTTTGCCTGGCACTTGCTGCGGCTTGGCAACCAGATGAGCAGCGCAGGGGCACGGGCAATTTTCGCAGGCTTTCCGCTGGCGCCGTTTGCGTGGTTCGCGGCAGCGATGTGCATGGTATCTGCCATTGCATTGCCATTCAGCCGCAAGGCGCCGGATTCCGAGGGTATGGGAGAAGTCTGATGACGGTCATGCTCTGCGCATTGGCGCTGCTTTTCCTACTGCTATTTCTTGAAGTGCCAATTGCTGTGGCGATGCTGGCGATTGGCGTAGGCGGTTTCGCCTGGATCGTCGATTGGGGGCCGGCGGGATACATGGCGGCGGACACGGCCTATCGCACAGTCCACAACTTCAACATGTCGGTAATCCCGCTGTTCATGCTGATGGGCAATCTGATCAGCCGGGCTGAGATATCGAAGGAATTGTTCGATCTGGCGTATCGCTTTGTCGGTCACCGACGCGGAGGACTGGCGATTTCCACGATCATAGCGGGTGGCATGTTTGCAGCTGTCTGCGGGTCCAGCCTTGCATCCTCGGCTACAATGGGACGGGTCGCCTATCCGTCGATGAAACGCTACCGCTATGACGATTCCCTTGCGTCGGGTTCCATCGCGGCGGCGGGCACCTTGGGCATCATGATCCCGCCCAGCATCGTCTTGATTGTTTATGGTATCTTGACCCAGACAGACATCGGCAAGCTGTTCATCGCGGGCATCCTGCCTGGCCTGCTGGGCGCGTTGCTCTATGTGGGCGCGGTCGTTGTTTCCACCGCGCTGAACCCGGCGGCGGGCCCTGCAGGGGAAAGCAGCAACTGGCGTGAACGGCTGGTGGCGCTGCGTGCGGTCGGATCCGTCATTCTGCTATTCGGTCTTGTCATCGGCGGGATCTACGGAAATTTCTTTACCCCGACCGAGGCCGCGGGCGTCGGTGCTGTCGGCGCTCTGGCGATCACCGTCTGGCGGCGCAAATTGACCCTGTGGACCTTTGTGCAAACCCTGGGGCAAACCGCGATCATGAGCGCGTCGATCTTCTTTGTCCTGGTGGGCGCACAGGTCTTCGGCAACTTCATCAACGTTGCCGGCTTCACCGCGGCCTTGAACAGCTTTGTTGCCGGGCTCGACCTTCCGGCCTGGGCCATGATGCTGGTGATCGTGGCGATGTATCTGATCCTGGGCTGCGTTCTGGAAAGCATGTCGATGCTGCTGCTCACCATCCCCATCACGTTTCCGCTGATCCTGCATCTCGGCTACGATCCGATCTGGTTCGGCATCCTCGTTGTCACGCTGGTCGAGGTGGCACTGATCACACCGCCCGTGGGAATGAATATCTACGTCCTGCAAGGGGTGCTGCCCAAAGTGTCGCTGCGCAAGATGTTCGTCGGTGTAACCCCGTTCGTTGCGGCGGATGCGATCCGTATCCTTCTCCTCATCCTCATTCCCGGTCTGGCCCTATGGCTGCCGGGGCTGATGTAAGACCCCCCAAAATAATAGAGAAAACATAAGAAAACCAACATGGAGACTAGACTATGATCAGACGCAATTTCATTGCCGCGGTTTCAAGCCTGACCCTATTGGCCAGCGCCACATCCGCATTGGCAGAGGACGTGGTTCTGCGCTTTTCCAACTGGCTGCCGCCGACCCACCCGATCCTAACCGACATGATCGAGCCCTGGGCCGCAGAGGTCAAAGCAGCAACCGAGGGCCGCGTGTCTTTGCAGATCCTGCCTGCCCTCGGGGCGCCGGGTGCGCATTTCGATATGGTGCGCAATGGTGTGGCCGACATCGCCTTCGGCGTCCACGGTTACACGCCGGAGCGGTTCAAACTGACCGAAATGGTCGAACTGCCCTTCACGGCCGAGAACGCCCAGGTCAATTCGATCGCTAACTGGCGCACCTATCAGAAGTTCTTCATGGAGGCGAATGAACACGAGGGCACGCACCTTTTGGGCCTTTGGGTGCCCGGTTCTTATCAGCTCTTCACACGCGCTGGCGTGGAAGGCGTCGACGATCTGGATGGTCTGCGCATTCGCGTTCCGGGCGCCATCGTCGAACAGATCGCCACAAAGCTGGGGCTCGTTTCAATTTCTTCGCCGCTGACCGAAGCTTATGACCAGATTTCCCGCGGGATCATCGACGGCATGTTCCAGACCTATGGCACCGTGCTTGACTTCAACATGTCTGAGCACATGCCGGTTGTGATGACCGTACCGGGCGGCTTTGCCGCCTCCAGCCAGTTCATCGTTGTAAGCGGTGCTGCTTGGGACCGCATCAGCCCCGAGGATCAAGAAGTTATCAACGCGCTTTCGGGTGAGGCGATGGTAAGCAAGTTTGCCACTGTCTGGCAGGCGCACAACGCGAAAGCAATTGATGAACTGATGGCTGGCGGCCTGACAAGGATCGAGCTGGCCGGCGCCGATCTGGACGAGATGAAGGAGCGGATTGCTCCGATTTGGGACCAGTGGATCGAAGCCGCAAATGCACAGGGTGTGGATGCCAACGCGGCTGTAGACTTCTACCAGGAGCAACTGGATGAGGTCGCCGAAGAGTTGGGCGTAGACCGGAACTGAAACCGGAATAGAAAGTCATCGGGGCAGGGCCATTGGGTCCTGCTTCTCCCTTCGCAGAGGGGCCCGAAGCGAAAAGCGGAGCTATTCATGTTTCACAAGATCGACGATTGGGATCGCGCCTATTCCAATGCTTCACATATCCACCGGAGCGACCGTTGGCCGGAAGCCTGGGTTGCGCCCGCAGCAAAGTTCCGAGAGGACATGACTGACCAGGGCCGCGCCGTTCTTGATCAGTCCTATGGGAGTGGTCCGCGACAACGCTTTGACCTGTTCATGCCTGAAGGTAAGCCGCGCGGGCTGTTTGTCTTTGTTCATGGCGGCTATTGGCACACGTTGGACCGCAGCTATTGGTCACATCTGGCAGCGGGGCCGCTGGCCCATGGTTATGCGGTCGCCTTGCCGGGTTATACCCTTTGCCCGGAGGTTCGCATCACCGACATTGGCCGCGAAATCGCGCAGGCAGTGGATGCCGCGGCTGCGCGGGTGGAAGGCCCCATTGTATTGGCCGGGCATTCCGCGGGCGGGCATCTGGTTGCGCGGGTCTCAGCTCAGGGATCCGCATTGTCAGAGGATACGCGAACCCGGTTGTCGATGGTGATCCCAATATCTGGCCTTAGCGATCTGCGACCATTCTTGCGGTTGAAGATGAACGAAAGCCTGCGCCTTGATGCCGAAGAAGCGATGCGCGAAAGCCCGGCGCTACTGCATCCGCCCGAAGGTCTGCGTATGTGCTGCTGGGTCGGTGGTAGCGAGCGAGCAGAATTTTTGCGCCAGAACAGGCTTTTAGCATCAGTATGGATCGGGCTGGGAGCGGAAGTGGCTATCTGGGAAGAACCAGACAAGCACCATTTCGACATTTGCGATGCGCTTGCCCGGCCTGAACACCGGATTCACGGTCTTTACATATAAACTTCCCGGCCTTGGCTTGAACCGCACCGGAGCTGCCGACGGATGGTTTCAGTTGGTTAAGCCAATAAAGTTCAGGCATTCTCGCCGCTTGTTGTCTGAAACGCGAGGCGCGCTGCTGGAAGGACATCAATGGACCCTGAGCCTAGGGACAGAATGTGCCTGGCGGGCGGCAGACCGCGTTGATCTTGCGAAGCAGGCAAGACGACGATGGCCGTGGTGCGGCGGGGTCGTTCAGTCCACCCGCGCACAGGCGTCGATTAGGGTCAGCTGGTAGATGCGCCCCGCGCTTTTGATCATAGGGGCAGGCCATCGGTCGGATCACGTCGTCTCATTGGCGTCTATCTGGCAATTCCGCCCGATCGGGCTACGTCTCCTGCCAACTGGAGCCACGCAGAGGGTCACATCATGCCAAACGAGAGCCAGCGTCGCGGGAATAGGTTGATGGACCGGCCCGAGTACAAGTCAAAGCAACAGCCACTGACCTGTTCACCGGATACAAGTGTATTGGACGCCGTTTCGGCGATGACGGAAAAGAGGTACGGCTCCATCGTCGTGATCGATGGCGATGAGAAGGTCATCGGCATGGTAACCGAGCGGGACGTCATGAACAAAATCGTTGCGAAAGAGCGCGATGCCAGGACGACGGACGTTTCCGCAATCATGACCGAGAACCCGAGGCTGGCGAGTGAAACGGATGATCTGGTGGATTGGCTCCGCATCATGTCGAACGAGCGTTTCCGAAGACTGCCTGTTGTCGACGAGAACGGTCGCATCAAGGCGATTTTCACCCAAGGCGACTTCGTCTCCTACACTTGGCCTGACTTGATATATCAGATGAGATCAATGGTAACGGCAACAGCGACAAAGAACTTTCCCCTGTTGCTGATTGGCGGTGGGATCGCGGTTTATTCATTGGCGATGGTTATCGTTGTCAGCATGATGAATTGAGCGCCGATCCTGGCCGAAGAGGTCAGTGGTCTTGTTCGACGGCCTGAAGACGTAGAGGACTATGTCCCGCGCTATACGCTGCGAGGCCGCATGAGTGGGCCATACTCGCTTTGAGTGGTCGCTTACCGTGACACAAATTGCCTGCCTCGCGCGCACTTTTGACAGCTTGGTAAAGGCACAATTTCCAACAGGAGAGCCAAGCTATGGTCAAAATCACGTCAATTCACCCCGCAGCAAAACAATATGCCGCAGAAGTCGCGGCATCGACTTTGTCACGCCGCGAGTTTCTGACCCGTGCGACATCGCTTGGCCTGTCGGCAGGGGCGGCATACGGGTTGATCGGCCTGCAGCAACCCGCCGCGGCTTTGACCCAGGCTCAGCCCGGTGGGACATTGCGCATCGAGTCCAGTGTCAAAGCGCTGAAAGACCCGCGCACATTCGACTGGCCGCAGATGTCAAACTACACCCGAGGCTGGCTCGAATATCTGGTCGAGTATCAGATCGACGGCAGCATTGCCCCGTCCTTGCTGGACAGCTGGGAGATCAACGAGGACGCCACGGAATACGTTCTCAGGCTGCGCGATGGCGTCCGTTGGAACAACGGCGATCCCTTCACGGCGCAAGACGTCGCGATGAACATCGAGCGTTGGTGCGACAAGTCCGTTGAGGGGAACTCGATGGCCTCCCGCATGGCGTCTCTTATCGACGAGGAGACTGGCAAGGCGCGCGCAGGGGCAGTCGAGGTCATCGACGAGCGGACCGTCAAGCTTGCGCTCAACAACGCGGATATCACCTTGATCGCGGGCTTCTCGGATTACCCCGCGGCCATTGTGCACAGTTCGTTTGACGGCGATCCACTGTCCAACCCCATCGGCACAGGACCCTACCTGCCCGCTGAGTATGAGATCGGGATCAAAGCGGTTCTCGTGCGCAATGAAGATCACGAATGGTGGGGGGAGGGAGCCTTTCTCGACCGGATCGAATATATCGACTACGGCACTGAGCAATCCTCGATCTTCTCGGCGGTCGAGTCCGATGAGGTCGATATGATCTATGAATCCCTGGGCGAGTACATCTCTCTCTTCGATGATCTCGGTTGGGAGAAGTCCGAAGCGATCACGGCCAATACGGTGGTGATCCGCCCCAATCAAAACGCAGAGGTGGACGGCGAGAAACCCTATGCCGATGTGCGCGTGCGGCGCGCACTTGCGATGGCCGTCAACAACGCCGTCTGCCTCGAGTTGGGATTCAGCGACAACGGAACGGTTGCGGAAAACCACCATGTTTCTCCGCTGCATCCAGAATATGCCGAACTGCCAGCGCCAACCTATGACCCCGCCGCGGCGGCGGCTCTGATGCAAGAGGCCGGCATGGCGGACTTCGAGCATGATCTGGTCTCGATCGACGACACCTGGCGCAAGAACACCTCTGACAGTGTCGCGGCGCAGCTGCGCGATGCGGGGATCAAGGTCAGACGCAGCATCCTGCCCGGCTCGACGTTCTGGAACGACTGGGTCGGCTATCCGTTTTCGACGACCGACTGGGCCCAGCGGCCACTGGGCGTGCAGGTTCTGGCGCTTGCCTACCGCTCGGGCGAGCCTTGGAATGAAAGCGGGTTTGCCAACGCGGAATTTGATGCCCTGCTGACCGACGCATTGGCCATCGCCGATGCGGACCAGCGCCGCGAGGTCATGGCGAAACTGGAAAAGATCATGCAGGACGAGGGGGTCATCATTCAGCCTTACTGGCGCTCGATCTATCGCCACTACAAGCCGACTGTCGTAAATGCGCAAATGCATCCGACCTTTGAAATTCATGTCTCGAAACTGGGCTTTTCCGGGTGACGTAAGAAATCCGGTCGTGGGGCGACGATTTGCCGCCCAGTCACCTTTCTGAGCAAGCCCCTATATCAGAATTATCCGTGATGAAGTTGTTGGGGAGGGGTGGAATTGATGCGCAAGATGCTCAAAAGATCGGGTCGTATATGGGACGGTCGGTGTGGTCAGCGGACCGTCCGAGCCGCTGACCGGGGCCGCCAATGACCGAGCCAATCCTTGTCATGGGGGCGACCTCGGGCATTGGCGCCGCGGTCGTTGACGCCGCGGTCGACCGTGGCCTGCCGGTCCGCGCTTTTGCCCGCAGTGCCGACGATCTCGAAGATCGCGCGTTGGTGGAACCTTTTGCTGGCGACGCGCTGTGCGCCCCGGACGTTGCGGGCGCACTATCCGGGGCGCGGGCGGTGATCTATGCCCTCGGGATCAAGGAAGGCGTCTCGATGCTTTGGGAAGACGTCACGCTGTTCTCCGACACGACAAAGGTGCTGATCGACGCGATGCAGCAGTCGCCGACCAAACGGCTGTTGGCCGTTACGGGTTTTGGCGCGGGGCGGTCGAAAAACGCCATGAGCACGGTTGAACGGCTTGGACATAGGGCCCTTCTGGGCAAGCCCTACGCCGACAAGGACCGTCAGGAAGCGCTGATCATGGAAAGTGGTCTGGACTGGACCATTGTGCGCCCGGTGATCCTGACCAACGGTTCTGGATCGGCGAGACCCCAGGTCCTGCGGGAGCCATCGTCATGGCGCAACGGTTTGATCTCGCGGGGGGCCGTGGCGCAATACCTCATCGACGCCGTCGAGAACAATCTGGATGTTCGCTTGGACGTCGTGCTGACCCGGTGACCACCCGACCTTTCGCGGCTGCGCCGACAAAGCAGCTGCGGTCAACTGTGACGCAGGAAAGCGAGGATCATATGACTACCTCAGACAACAAGGAACCGCCTGAAACGACGGTCTATTTCGATGGGTCTTGTCCGCTCTGTACGGCCGAAATCAAGCACTACGCCGGGCGCGAAGGCGGTGACAGGCTTTGCTTTGTTGATGTCTCGCAATCGGCGCAGCTCGGCGGCGATCTGGCGCCCGAGGACGCGATGCGCCGCTTTCACGTTAGGCTGCCGGATGGCACCTTGGCCTCTGGTGCGCGGGGGTTTGTCGCGATCTGGGAACGCCTGGCGCGCTGGCGCTGGGCGGCCCGCATTGCGCGCTTGCCCGGCGTTTTGCCGGTGCTTGAGGTCGGCTACCGGATGTTCTTGCCATTGCGCCCCGCCTTGTCGAAAATCGCCTCCTTGCTGGGCGCTGAAGCCGCCAACCCACCCCCCGAGAAGCAGCGCCGCAACCGATGAGATAGCGGCCAGAAACCCTGCATCATCCGGCCCCGACGGGGGGCGCAATGTCGGCTTAGGACGCAACGATCTGTCATTCTACGGTGACGTCGTCAGGAACTGTTGGTCGGGCTCCACTTGCTGGGTGGCTGGTCCTCCCCAAACTGAGGGGGTGCGGAAGCAGATCTTTCTCCGCAGCACGGCCGGGGCGGGTCTGATGAAGACGGCGCGTTTTTCCGAGGTCCAGATCATGGGCATTCGGCGGCAGGTGTGTGCGGTGTTGCTGGTGCCGGTCTGTGCCGGGCGCATGGGGTGCACAGCGCCGCGGTCTGCACGTGGCGCGCCAAGGGCATTGACAGGGATGCCAGCCTGGTCAGCGCGAGCGGTGCCTTCTAAGCCATTGGTCCAAGGACACTGGCGAGCGGCGATGGCCGAGGGGAGCGGACGGCGTTGCCGCAACCTATATCCAGCCCGCCGGGCCACAGCATAACGGTGCGGCACGTATGGCTGTGCGATCCCGCCACGGGGTGGACCCCGGCGCTAGCTGGCCGGGATCCGTTGCGCGCGTCAGAAGCGCAGTGACAGGCAGGACATGCCGCCATCGAGCAGCGCGCAGTCGGTGTTGTCGATCTCGACCACCTCGTAGCCTGCCTTGTCCAGCAGTTCGGCCGTGCGCGGAAAGCCTGCTGCCATCAACACCAGGTTGTTGAAGCGGATGGCGTTGGCGGCGGCTTCCTCGCCTTCGGGGACGTGCAGCACACGGTAGCCCTCGAAACAGCCCGAAGCATCAAGGCGTTTGGTGGCCAGGATGGTCTCGGCATCCATCAGCGAGCAGTCGGTCTTGAAGTGCAGCACGCCCTCAGGCGTGAAGACCTCGCGCAAGGCGTGACCCCATTCAGTGGTGATCTCGGCCAGCTCGGCCACGCCCGCGGCATCGGTGCGGTCGGAGCGGCCGACCAGGATTTCGCGGCCGGTGACCAGGATGTCGCCGCCTTCGATATGGCCCGGGCCGGTGATCGCGCGGACGTCTTCGTAACAGCTGCGCAGGGTCGGGGCCATTTCGGCCACCTCGCCCAGTCGCGACGGCGCACCGGGGCGCATCAGGATGGCGCCCTGCGGCAGGCACAGGGCGGTGTCCTCGACGAACTGCGCATCGGGGAAGGCTTCCAGCGGGTCCAGCTCGATCACCTCGGCGCCGGTGCTGCGCAGGGCGGCGACATAGGCCGCATGGGCGGCCAGCATGCCGTCCAGGTCGGGGTTGCCCATGTCCTCGGCGCGCAGGCCGGCTGTGATGCTGGCAGCGGGGCGGCGGGTGATTGCGCGGGCAAATTCAAACGAGGGGTTGTCCATGGGTTACTCCTGTCCCGGCGTGCGGGGGGTGATGTCGATTTCCAGAAACGACGGTGCGTTGAGGGCCCGCGCCTGTTTCAGGGCGGTTGCGATGGCCTGCGGATCCTGCGGCACGCAGGTGTGGGCGATGCCGAAAGAGCGCGCGGCGGCGGCGAAATCCGGCGGCGTGGGGTCGCAGCCGACGACCGGGACCTCGACCTCTTCCATCGCCGAGGCGATCTCACCATAGCCACGGTTGTTCCAGATCACGAAGGTGACGGGCAGGTTTTCGTCCACTGCGGCCATGACCTCCGGCAGGGAGAACTGCGCGCCGCCGTCGCCGGTGATGCAGATCACCGGGCTGTCAGGGCTGGCGATGGCGGCGCCGATGGCGGCGGGGATGCCATAGCCGAGCGCGCCATAGCCGGTGGCGGCATTGAACCAGCCGCCGGGGCGGTCGTGGTCATAGTAGAGGTTGCCGGCATAGATCGGCTGGGTGGAATCGCCCACCATCAGCGCATCGGGCACCGCGTCGCGCATGGCGTTCAGCACCGCCACCTGCTGGCGGTAGGCGGGGCCGATTTCTTCGAACGCGGCGGCGCGGCTGGTTTCGGCCCGCGCCGCGCCGTCGGACTGGCGTGGCTGATCGGGCAGGGCAGAGCGAAGTGCCGCGGCGGCGGCGCGGGCGTGGCCTGGGATGGTCAGCGCCGCAGGGTGGCGGGCCAGCTGATGCGGGCAGATGTCGATGCGGATCAGGTTGGTCATCGCGGCCATGCGGCCAGTGGCATACATGTCGTAATCGGTTGGCCCCAGTTCTGTACCCAGGGCCAGAACGCAATCGGCATCTTCGATCAGATCGCGCACCGCCTGCAAGCTGGGGCTGGCGGGCACCGTCAGCGGGTGGTCGTGCAGCAGCCCGCGTGCGTTGGTGGTCTGCACGACCGGCGCGTCCAGATGTTCGGCCAGCGCGCGCAGCTCCGCACCCGCAGTCTTGGCGCCGCCACCTGCGAGGATCACCACCCGCTGCGCCTGTGCCAGCTGGCTCGCGGCGCGGGCGATCAGTTCCGGGTCGGGCGGCGGCGGGGCGCAGGCCGCGACCGCGGGAGCGTCCTTGGTGGCAGTGTCTCCCGCCACATCCAGCGGGATCTGCACATGGGTGGGGCCGGGGCGGCCAGAGTCAAAGGGCGCAAAGGCGGCGGCAAGCGCGCCTTCAAGTTCAGACGGGCGGGCGACATGCTGCGAGGTCAGCGCCACGGTCTTGGCCAGCGCATGCTGGTCGGGCAGCTCGTGCAGGTGCCCGTGCTGGCGGCCCAGCGTGGTGCTGGCGTTGACGCCGGAGACAACCAGCATCGGCACCGAATCGGCGCGCGCCTGGGCCATGGCGGTCAGCGTATTGGTGAGACCGGGACCGGTGATGACAAAGGCCACCCCCGGCCGCCCAGAGGCGCGTGCATAGCCATCGGCCATGAAACCCGCTCCCTGTTCGTGGCGCGGCGTGACGTGGCGAATGCCCGAGTTAGAAAGCCCGCGGTACAGCTCCACCGTGTGAACGCCGGGGATACCAAAGACGCATCCCACGCCGCGCGATTGCAGGCTGGTGACCAGCGCTTGGCCGACGGTTTCCTTGCTCATGCGACGCTCCGTTTGATGCGATTGGCGTGGGTTGTGATCCGCGTAAGTGCGGTGGCGAAATCCGCGTCATCAATTGTCAACGCGACCCGCACCCAGTTGCGCAGCCCGTCACCAAAAGCAGAGCCGGGCATCACCGCCACGCCGCTGTCCAGCAGGTTCCAGGCGTAGGCGTCTCCGTCCATACCGGTGGCGGAGACGTCGATGAGAGCAAACATGCCGGCCTTGGGGCGGTGAACACGCAGGGGGGTCTCGGCGTGCAGACGCTGTTCCAAAAGGTCCGCGCGGGCGGCAAAACGGGCCGCCATGCCCGCAGCCACGGCAGAGCCGTCGCGGATGGCTTTTTCAGTCATGTCCGCGATGAAGGGCTGGTTGCCGAACAGCATGGTCTCCGACACCGGCAGCAGCGCATCGCAGAATTCCCGTGGCCCGACGCACCAGCCGCTGCGGAACCCCGGTGCGGCGTGGGATTTGGAGATCGAGGAGACCGCGATCACCCGGTCGGCCAGCGCCGGGTCGGCCAGCGGTGAGACGAAGTCGGAGCCTTGAAAGACCAGATGCTCATAAACCTCGTCCGAGATGATCCAGAGGTCGTGTTCCAGTGCCAGCTGGCCGATCTCTTGCAGATCCTGCGCCGTCAGAATGGCACCGGTAGGGTTGTGCGGCGTGGTCAGCAGAATGGCGCGGCTGTGCGGGGTGAGACGCGCGGCGATGTCGCTGGCCTGGAGGCGAAAGCCCGCCTCCGGACGCAGCGGCACCGGCACCATGTCGGCACCGCTGGCGCGCACCACGCCCTCATATGTGGCATACATCGGATCGCCCACCAGCACCTCGTCGCCCGCCTCGGCCACGCCTTGCAGCACGGCATAAAGCGCGGTCTGGGTGCCGGGGAAACATAGCACATTGTCCGCGGTGAAGGCACGGCCGCGGCTGGCGCTGTAGGTCTCGGCCAGGGCGGCGCGCAGCCCTGCCTCGCCGCGACCGTCGGAATAGCCGGTGCGCCCCGCCTGCATGGCCTGGGCGGCGGTGGCAACCAGATCATCCGGGGCTGGCACATCGGGTTCGCCGATGGTCATTTCCACCAGATCAGCCCCGGCCTCGGCCAGTTGCCGGGCCTTCAGGTGCACCTCCCATTTGCCGCCGCCGAGACCGGCGAGGCGTTTGGTGACTGCTGTCAGTTTCATGGCTGTTCCGCCCCTTGTTCCAAATTCAATCCGATGATGGCGGCCACCGCATGCCGCCCTATGTCTGCCAGTTCTCCCGGCGCAAACGCATCGGGCAGGGCACCGCCCTCCAGCCAGAGACCGTCGATCACCGCGTTGCAGGCAATGGCGAGGCGGCGCTGGCGGGCCGGGTCCGCGTGGCTGTCGGCCTCGGCCAAAGCGGCGGCGATCAAACCCTGCAAATGGTCGCGGAAATAGGCGTAGGTGCGTTCGTGCGTCGCCTTCATCTGCGGATCCTGCTGCACCTTGTTGAGAAAACTGGCCCAGAGCGCGATGGCGCGCGGATCGACCACGGGCGGCGTCAGCGAGGCGTTGACGAAGGCGATCAGCCGCTGGCGGGCGCTGTCCGGCTGCGCGGCATCGGCGGGCAGGGCGCTGGCGGGGGCCATGGTCTGATCGGTCATCGCCGTCATGTGGTGTTCGTAGGCGGCGATGATCAGCTCTTCCTTGGAGCTGAAGTAATGCCGGATCAACCCTTGGGTGACGTCGGCGCGCTCGGCGATGGCGCGCACGGTTGCACCGCGCACGCCGTTTTCCGCCACCAGTTCCAGCGTGGCGAGAATCAGCGCCTGCTTCCGCGCTTCGGCGGATTCGCGTTTGAATTTGCGGCGCTCGTCGGTCACCTCAGCTCCTGTTTTTGCCTGGCGTTGAAATTATACGCTTGAATAATTACTGGAGTCGCGGCTTACTGCAATCGGAAAATTCAGGAAGACGCAGCAATGACCACATCCACCGCAGCCGCCGCCAGCCCGGAGACTGACACGCGCCAGGAGGCGATCCGGGTGGAGGGCTTGCACAAGTCATTCGGCGAACTGGAGGTTCTGAAGGGCGTGTCGCTGACCGCGCGGCAGGGCGATGTGGTGGCGATCATCGGCGGCTCAGGCTCTGGCAAGTCGACCATGCTGCGCTGCATCAACTTTCTGGAGACCCCAAGCGCGGGGCGTATCGTGATTGGCGGCGAAGAGGTGGCCATGCGTCCCGACGGCAGCCCTGCCAATGCGCGGCAGATCGAACGCATCCGCAGCCGGCTGGCGATGGTGTTCCAGCAGTTCAATCTGTGGACCCACCGCACCCTGCTGGAAAACGTGATAGAAGTGCCGGTGCATGTGCTGAAAACCCCCAAGGCGGAGGCCACCGCCCGTGCGCGGCAGCTGTTGGAGCGGGTCGGGTTGGCAGGCAAGGAGGACACCTATCCTGCTTATCTGTCCGGCGGCCAGCAGCAGCGCGCGGCGATCGCGCGGGCGCTGGCGGTGGACCCGTCGGCGATGCTGTTCGACGAACCGACCTCAGCCCTCGACCCGGAGCTGGTCGGCGAGGTGCTGACGGTGATCCGGGATCTTGCCGCGGAGGGGCGCACCATGCTGCTGGTCACCCACGAGATGAAATTCGCCCGCGAAGTCGCCAACCACGTCGTCTATCTTTATCAAGGCCGCATCGAAGAGCAGGGCCCGCCTGCCGAGGTCTTTGGCAACCCGCAGTCAGAGCGGCTGAAGCAGTTTCTCAGCTCGGTCGCCTGATCCACTACCACCAAAACAAAAAAGCAACTGGGAGAATAAGATGAAACTGAATGTATTGATTGCCGCAGCCACTGCCGCCGCCGCGCTGTCCGCCGGCGCCGCCACCGCTGAGCAGGTCAAGATCGGCATCGCCGCGGAACCCTATCCGCCGTTTGCCGCACCTGACAGTTCCGGCAACTGGAGCGGTTGGGAGGTCGAGATCATCGGCGCGGTCTGCGCCGCGGCTGAACTGGACTGTGTCATCACGCCGGTGGCCTGGGATGGCATCATCCCGTCGCTGACCGGCCAGCAGATCGACGCCATCATGGCCTCGATGTCGATCACCGAGGAGCGGATGAAGACCATCGATTTCACCGATCCCTATTACAACACCCCGGCGGTGATCGTGGCGGACAAGTCGATGGACATCGAGCCGACACCGGAATCGCTGGCGGGCAAGGTTCTGGGTATCCAGGCTTCGACCACCCACCAGGCCTATGCCCAGGCGCATTTCGGGGATGCCGAGCTGAAAGTCTATCAGACCCAGGACGAGGCCAACCAGGATCTGTTTGCAGGCCGCATCGACGCGACCCAGGCTGACAGCATCGCAATGGCGGATTTCGTGAACTCCGACACCGGCAGCTGCTGTGAGATCAAGGGCGCGGTCGCGGATGACCCGGCGATCCTCGGCCGGGGTGTGGGCGCAGGCGTGCGCAAGGGTGACGATGATCTGCGCGAGGCGCTGAACAAGGGCATTGCGGCGATCCTTGCCGATGGCACCCACGAGAAGATCACCGCCAAATACTTCACCACCAGCATCTACTAAGGCGCTGTTGTGACCGGACTGCTTGACTTACTGGGCCTCGGCGCCAGCGCAGAACTGCTGTCGCTGTCGGGCTGGGGCGGCAACCTGCTGCGCGGGTTGGCCAACTCTCTTCAAATCGCCTTTGGTGCCTTTGGCATGGGGCTGGTGATCGGGCTGTTCGGGGCCTATGGCAAACTCTACGGCGGGAAGGTCACGCGAGACCTTCTCGCCATCTATACCACGGTGATCCGGGCGGTGCCGGAACTGGTGCTGATCCTGATCCTCTATTACGTGGGCAGCGACCTCATCAACAAGATCTCCGCCGCGTTGGGCGGCGGCCGGGTCGAGATCAACGGCGTCGCGGCCGGCATCTGGGTGCTGGGCGTGGTGCAGGGGGCCTATGCCACCGAAGTGCTGCGCGGCGCCATCAAGGCGGTGCCAGTGGGCCAGATCGAGGCGGCAAAGTCTTATGGCATGCCGGGCCTGATGGTCATGCGGCGGGTAACGATCCCCGCGATGATGAGCTTTGCGGTGCCGGGGCTGGCGAACCTGTGGCTGATCGCCACGAAGGATACCGCGCTGCTGGCAGTGGTCGGCTTTAACGAGCTGACGCTGGAAACCCGGCAGGCGGCGAGCAGCACGCGGGCCTATTTCACTTTTTTCCTCGCGGCGGGGTTCCTGTACCTGATGGTGACCCTGTGTTCCGGCGCGGTCTTTGCGCGGATTGAAAGATGGGCGCGGCGCGGCCAGCCTTCGCTGAAGGGGGGCACGTCATGATCGGGCTGAAGGCGCTGATGCAGCCGCACCGCGTCGTGATGATGCTGGTCTTTGCGGCGTTGGCTGTCTGGTGCGCGCTGTCGCTGCGCTGGGACTGGATCCCGCAATATGCGCCGCTGGCGCTGGAGGGGCTGTGGACCACGCTTTGGATCCTCGCGGTTTCAACCGTCCTCGGTTTTCTGCTGGCGGTGCCGCTGGGGATGGCGCAGGCGGTTGGCCCCTGGTACCTGTCGATCCCCGCGCGCACCTTCTGCACCATCATTCGCGGCACGCCACTGCTGCTACAGATCTGGTTGCTGTATTATGGGCTGGGGTCGCTGTTTCCGCAGTTCCCCTGGATCCGCGGATCAGAGCTGTGGCCTTATCTGCGGCAGGCCTGGCCCTACGCGGTGCTGGCGCTGACGCTGTCTTATGCGGGCTATGAGGGTGAGGTGATGCGCGGTGCCTTCTCCAGCGTGGCCAAGGGCCAGCTGGAAGCGGCAAAGTCCTTTGGCATGCCACGGTTTACCATGTTCCGGCGGATCTGGCTGCCGCAGGCGGTGCGCAACGTGCTGCCCACCCTGGGCGGTGAAACGATCCTGCAGCTGAAGGCCACGCCGCTGGTGGCGACAATCACGGTGGTCGACATCTACGCGGTGTCCTCCAGGGTGCGGTCGGATACTTTCATCGTCTATGAGCCGCTGTTGCTGCTGGCGCTGGTCTATCTGGTGATCGCCGGCCTGATCGCGTTGGCTTTCCGACGGTTCGAGCAGGGCTGAGACAGCGCCTGCGGTCCCGGACGAACGCGCAGAGCGACCTGAGCCACTCTCAGGTTATCCCTTGCAAACGGCGCCATCGCACGGCTTTGGCCAAAACTTCACCCCAAGTGGTCGTCACATGGCCCGTTGGGGCGCTATGGCGTTGACGGGCTGTGCCGAGGCGCGCAGACTGCGGATACAGCAAGGAATTTCCCGAGCCAGCCTGAAATGTTTGCATTTCTTTTGCAAGTTCCGCCGAAACTGGCACCATGTTTTGAGATGTATCCGGTCAACTGGTCTTATCGGTTTCTGAAACTGTCACTGTCGGTGAAAGACCGGCAACCGCAAGCTTCTGCAACAAACAACAATAACAAAATCAATCCATAGGGAGATATTGGACATGACGATAAAGACTTCACTGTCGCGCCGCGCGGTGCTGAAAACTGCGGGCGCCGCGGCGCTGGCGGCACCGCTGTATTCCAAGAGCGCGCTGGCCTCCTCGGGCGAGGTCAACATCCTGATGTGGTCGGACTACCTGCCGCCGGAATTCATTTCCGGCTTTGAATCCGAAACCGGCATCAAGGTGAACTACACCGGCATCGGCTCGAACGAGGAAATCATCAACAAGATGAAAGCCACCAAGGGCCAGGGCTTCGACATCGTGTCGCCCACCAACAACCGTTCGCTGCAATGGGGGCCGCTGGAGTTGCTGAAGCCCTTTGACATGAACAAGGTCAATATCGACGCGGTGAACCCGGCGATGGCCAAGATCGGCACCGATGCCTGGAACTTCGACGGCGAGGGCGTGCATTGGCTGCCGCATATCTGGGGCACCGAAGGCATCGCCTACCGCACCGACAAATGGCTGCCCGCGGGCGATGCGCCCTCGTATGGCGATGTCTGGTCGGAAGAAAACGCCGGCAAGACCATGGGCCGCGCGCATTCGATGATGCTGGGTGCGGGCCTGTTCATGGAAGCCTCGGGCGAGATGGAGCCGGGCTCGATCTGGGCCGCCTATGAGGATGAGGAAACCATGCGCAAGGTCTGGGGCCAGGTCACCGACTGGTGCATGGCGCGCAAGGACCGGATCAAGCTGATCTGGAACGATGCCGACACCCAGAAAAACGGCCTGCTGAATGAAGGTGTGGTGGTTGGCCAGACCTGGGACGGCCCGCCGCTGGCGCTGAAATCCGCGGGCGAGCCGGTGCATTACCAAGCCCCGGTTGAGGGCGCGATGGCCTGGGTTGACGGCATTTCGATGCCGGTCGGCGCCGAGAACGAGGAACAGGTCTATGCCTTCCTCGACTATGCCTATCGCAAGGAACCGGCCGGCAAGGCGATCGACAGCCACGGCTACAACTCGCCGGTGCTGGGTGCGGACACCTACTCGGGCGATGTCTACAAGAAGAACTTTGCCGAAGCCTATCCGGGCAACTCACTGGCCAATCTGAACCCGTGGCCAGCCGAAGCGCCCTGGTATGCCGATGTGCGCACCGAGTTCGTGAACAAGTTCAAGAGCGCCTGATAGAAAGCGCCTGTCTTGCAGCTGGCCTCCGGAAACGATCGGGGGCCAGCCGTGCCGCGGCGGCGCGGCACATTCAACCAACAGCTAAGGGACGCAGATCTTGCGGCAACCGGTGGCGTGCCACCGGGTGGCGGTCTGCACCCAAGGGAGAAGCCAAATGAGTGCTGGGGTCGGCGTTGATCTCGAGAACCTCTGGATCCGTTTTGGGGACTTTGTCGCCGTGCGTGATGCCAATGTACACATCAATGGGGGCGATTTCTTTTCGTTCCTGGGGCCGTCGGGCTGTGGCAAGACCACGATTCTGCGGGCGGTCTCCGGCTTTCTGGACCCGAGCGAAGGGCGGGTGCTGATCGGTGGAAATGACATGAAGGGCATCGGCCCCAACAAGCGGCCCACCGCGCTGATCTTTCAGAATCTGGCGCTGTTCCCGCTGATGAAGGTTTGGGAAAACATCACATTTTCAATGGAGATCAAGGGCGCATCCATGCGCGAGCGACGCAAGCGCGCGGATGAGCTGTTGGACATGATCGCGCTGCCGGGGCAGGGCGACAAACTGCCCAGCGAGCTGTCGGGCGGCCAGCGCCAGCGGGTGGCCATCGCGCGCGCGCTCTGTGCGGAGCCGGACGTCCTGCTGCTGGATGAGCCCCTGTCGGCGCTGGATCTGAAGCTGCGCCAGCACATGCGCACGGAGCTGCGGGAGATCCAGCAGCGGGTCGGCATCACCTTCATCTACATCACCCATGACCAGGGCGAGGCGCTGACCATGTCCGACAACATCGCGGTGATGAAGGCCGGGGTGATCGACCAGATTGCCGATGGCAAGACCATTTACAACGACCCCGCCACTGCCTTTGCCGCGTCGTTTGTCGGTGAAAACAACGTGTTCCGCGGCAAGGTCAAGCGGGTCATGGGCAACGAGGCGCTGATTGAAACCAACCGCTCCGGCGACCTTATGGCGCGGATTTCGACCGCCAATCAGGGCCGCATGACCGAAGGCGATGAGGCGATGATGTTCATCCGCCCCGAGGCCCTCGCGTTGGCGGGTGAGGGCGCTGCCGCCGGCAATCTGGTCTCGGCGCGGGTCAACCACGAGGAGTTCGAGGGAAATGCCTTCAACATCTTCATGGAGGGCGACGGCGGCAAGGAGCTGAAGGTCTCGATTCCCAATGTGGGGCAGTCCTTTGACGATCACACCGGTCAGAACATCACCCTGCAATACGCCACGGAAAACGCCGTTGTCGTACCCGCGGGTGAGCTGGCCGCGGAATGAGGGGGCGCACGCCATGCCAGTCTTCCTGAAGGAATTCTTCAAGCGCAACGGCACCGGCATGGGCAGTCTGATGCTGGGTCTGGTCCTGTTCTGGACCATCGGTCTGATAATCCTGCCACAGCTGTCGATGCTCGACTTCTCGTTCCGCCCCAACCTGCCGCCGCCGGAGATCGGCGGCCCCAAGGATGTCTACACGCTGGAGAACTACAAGTACCTGATCTATGGCCCCGAAGGCGGCAGCCAGGACTACAACGCTGTCGACCTCAAGGTGTTCTTCCGCACGCTGCTGGCGGCGGTCTGCGTCACCATCTTCAACTTGATCCTGTGCTACCCGATCGCCTATTACCTGGCGCAGACCAAGGGCAATCACATCCGCATCTTTGCGCTGATGCTGATCATCCCCTATTGGATCAACGAGATCCTGCGCGCCTTCGCCCTGCGCATCATCTTCGGCGAGACCGGGGTGCTGAACAACGCATTGGTGGGATTGGGGATTTTCGACACGCCATTTGATTTCATCCGCAATGACATCGCACTCTATGCGGGTCTGGGGTACGCCTACATCCTGTTGATGATCTTCCCGATCTACAACGTTATCGAAAGCCTCGACCGCAACCAGATCGAGGCGGCGCGCGACATGGGCGCGAGCTGGGCCAAGATCCACCAGCGGGTGGTCATTCCCTACGCCAAGCCGGGGATTTCTTCGGGCTGCACCATGGTGTTCATGCTGTCGGCAGGCGCGCTGGCAGCGCCGCAGATCCTCGGCGGGCCGTCGAGCCTGTGGTTCACGCAGCTGATCTATCAACAGTTCAATGACAACTCCGACTGGCCGCAGGGCGCGGCTTATGCGGTGGTGCTGCTGGTAACCTGTATCCTGCTGGTGCTGGCGATCATGCGGCTGTTCAAGGTGAACATGGGGGATATTGGCAAATGAAGAACCTGTCTTTCATGCGCCTGAGCCTCTGGGTCTATCTGGGCGTGTTCTTTGCCTATCTTCTGGGCCCGCTGGTGATCATGTCGGCCACCGCCTTCAACTCACCGTCTTTCCCGCGGATGACCCCGTGGGAGTGCCTGACGTTCGAGTGGTTCTCGGCGCTTTTTCAGGACGAACGCATCCTGAACGGCATCTGGAACTCGATCCTGGTGGGGGCGGGCACGGTTGTGCTGTCGGTGGCGATGGGGCTGGCGGGGGCGCTGATGCTGACCCAGATCTGGCCCAAGCTGCGGGCGACCTATTACACCATCATCATCGCGCCGATCCTGATCCCCGGGGTGGTGATCGGCATCTCGACGCTGGTGTTCTGGGATCGGATCAACCGGATGCTGGGGCTTGGGGCGGACAGTTTTCTGTCGAACGGGTTGTTCCTGACCGTCATTGGCCAGTCCACCTTCATTGCCAGCTATTGCATGCTGGTGCTGGTGGCGCGGCTTCAGCGCTATGACATCGCACTGACCGAGGCGGCGCTGGATCTGGGGGCCACCCATGCGCAGGCGTTCCGCAAGGTGCTGCTGCCGTTCATGCGGCCCGCCATTGCCAGCGCCGCGGTGCTGGCGTTTCTGGCGTCCTTCGAGAACTACAACACCACCACCTTCACCTTTGGCGAGTACCCGACGCTGACCATCGAGCTGGCGCAGAAGGTGCGCTATGGCATCACGCCTGCGATCTCGGCGCTGGCCTTCATCATCGTGTTGCTGACAGTCTTTGCCGCCTTGGCAAACGAGGCTTCGATCCGCCGCAAGGAACTGGTGGCCATGGCGCGCAAGAACGCCACGGTGGAGGAGCTGGAAAGCGGCAAGCTTCGGCTGCCGGGTTTCCTCAGCTCCAATGTCGCGGCGGTGGCGCTGGTGGTTGTGGCTTGTGCAACGGTGGCGGTGGTTGGCACCGCGGCGGTCTACAGCCCGCAGCAATGTATCGCCGACGTGCAGGAGCAGAAACGGCTGGAGACTGAACAGCGCATCCAGGAGCTGCGCCGCCAGCGCGAGCTGCGCCGCCAGCAACAGCTGGAGCAGCAGGGGGAGGCGGCACCGCAGACGCAGCCGTCCGGCAACAACTCTGGCTTTGGCGGTGTGTTCAACCCCGGCAACCTGTCCGGTGACGGCAGCGACGCGGACGCCAGCCCGGCAGAAGAGCCACCCGCAGGGGGCAACTCCGGCTTTGGCGGTGCGTTCAATCCCGGCAACCTGTCCGGCAGCGACGACGCGGGATCAGGCAACTGATCCATCTTATCGTCCGGCCCATAGAAAAGGCGGTCCCTCGGGGCCGCCTTTTTTGCACTGCGGCGGGTGTTCAGGCCAGCGACCGTTGCGGCTCGCGGTCGGCGTAATATTGTTTGCGAAAGGCTTGCGGGCTGGTCTTGTACTCGCGCTTGAACCATTCGGTCAGGTTGCTGCGCGAGCCAAAGCCGGTGGCCTCGACGATCTCGGCCAGCGGCAGGGTCGTGTGCAGCAGCAGCTGGCGCGCCTTCTCAATGCGCAGCTTGCGATAGGCCGTCAGTGGGCTGGTGCGGATCTTTTGCTGAAAGCGGCGCTCCAGCTTGCGCGGCGAGACGCCAGCCTGGCTGGCAATGTCGCGGATCAGAAGCGGTTCTTCGATGTTGCGCTGCATCAGATCCAGGATCTTGACGATCAGCGCGTCGCCGCCGGCGGCCTGCCGCAGTTGCAACGACACGCGGGAGTGCTCCGCAGTCGGCCCGAGGGCCAGGCCCAGGTAATCGCACACTGCATCGGCGATGAAGGCGCCGCGGTCTTCGCGCAGGTAACTCGCCAGCAGGCGCAGCGCGGCAAAGCTGCTGATGGCGGTGCTGATCCGCTCCGTCGCAGTGGTCAGCGTGCCGCTAGGGGCGCAGGGCAGGTTCTCTTCCCTTGCGGCGGCCGCGAAATTGGCGTGCACCGCGGTCTCGTAAGGGGCGTTTAACCCGGTCTCGGGCAGCAGGAAGATGGCGCTGCCGGCGAACAGACAGCGCGGCGTCTGGCGGCAGATCCGCTGTAGACTGGCCCTGTCACCGCTGTTCAGGCTCCAGCGGCTGGAGATTCCCCCGAGAAAAATCGCGGTCCGCGGCTTCCAGCCTGCAGGGGCTGAGCGCATCTGCGGGGCAAGATAGCGCACATGCGTGCGGTAGGGCGCGCCGGGAAACAGGTCATTGGCGGCACGGAAAACCTCGCGGATCATTTGCGCGGCGGCTTGGGAGTCCTGCTGGGGCAGAATGATTTCCACATCATGGAAACGGGCCGTGGGTGTCGCTGGCGCGGTGGGCTGCGGAACTGGCATGGTCAGTGGTTCGAGACGGGACATCATTCTCTCCTCTGAGCGGGTCATGCGGGGGGCTGTCCCGCCGGTGATGTCGGCGGGACAGGGGAGCCGGGGGACAGCCCCCGGCCAAAGGCCTCAGCCTTCTTCGTAGTCCGACATCGGCGGGCAGGTGCAGACCAGGTGACGGTCGCCATAGGCGTTGTCGACCCGGTTCACGGCCGGCCAGTACTTGTCGACGCCAAGGTTGCCGGGCGGGAAGCAAGCCTGTTCGCGGGTGTAAGGCCGGTCCCAGTCCCCCACCAGATCGCGCACCGTGTGCGGCGCGTGTTTCAGCGGGTTGTTTTCGGGATCGATCTTGCCGTCGATGATGTCCTGCGCCTCCGAACGGATCGACAGCATGGCCTCGCAGAAACGGTCCAGCTCATCCTTGGGTTCGGATTCGGTTGGCTCCACCATCAGGGTGCCCGCAACCGGCCAGGACATGGTCGGCGCGTGGAAGCCGGAATCGACCAGACGCTTGGCCACGTCATCCACGGTCACGCCGCCCTCATCCGCCAGGGGGCGGGTGTCGAGGATGCATTCATGCGCCACACGGCCCGTCTCCGAGGTGTAGAGGATCTTGTAGGCATCCTTCAGGCGTGCAGCGATGTAGTTGGCGTTCAGGATCGCCACCTTGGTCGCCTGGGTCAGACCCGCACCGCCCATCAGCAGGCAGTAGGCCCAGCTGACCGGCAGGATCGAGGGCGAGCCGAACGGTGCCGCCGAGACCGGACCCACGGCGGTGCCGTATTCCGGGTGGCCCGGCAGGTGCTCCGCCAGATGCGCCTTGACGCCGATCGGACCCATGCCGGGGCCGCCGCCGCCATGCGGAATGCAGAAGGTCTTGTGCAGGTTCAGGTGGCTGACGTCGCCGCCGATGTCACCCGGACGCGACAGGCCCACCATGGCGTTCATGTTGGCCCCGTCAATATAGACCTGGCCGCCGTGCTCATGGGTGATCTCGCAGACCTCCTGCACGGTGGTCTCGAACACGCCGTGGGTGGAGGGGTAGGTGATCATGCAGGCGGCGAGGTTGTCGCTGTGCTGCTCGGCCTTGGCGCGGAAATCGGCAGTGTCGATGTTGCCGTTCTCGTCCGCTTTCACCGGGACCACCTTGTAGCCGACCATCTGCGCCGTGGCCGGGTTGGTGCCGTGGGCGGAGGTCGGGATCAGGCAGACGTTGCGGTGGCCCTGGCCGTTCGCCTCGTGGTAGTTGCGGATCGTCAGCAGGCCCGCATATTCGCCTTGCGCGCCGGAGTTCGGCTGCTGGGAGATCGCGTCATAGCCGGTGATCTGGCACAGCTTGTCGTTCAGATCGGCAATCATCTGGTGATAGCCCTGCGCCTGGTCTTCCGGGCAGAAGGGGTGCAGGTTGCCAAATTCCGGCCAGGTGACCGGGATCATCTCGATGGTCGCGTTCAGCTTCATGGTGCAGGAGCCGAGCGGGATCATCGCGCGGTCCAGCGCCAGGTCGCGGTCGGCGAGACGGCGCATGTAGCGGGTCATCTCGGCCTCGGCCCGGTTCTTGTGGAAGATCGGGTGTGTCAGGTACTCGCTTTCGCGCAGCGCGTAATCGGGCAGACGGTAGGCGCGGTTCTTGACGCTGTCGTCCTTCTTGTCGATGCCGAAGGCGCCCCAGACCGCTTCGATGGTCTCGGCGCGGGTCTGCTCGTCGAGCGAGATGCCGACGCGGGTTTCCCCCACTTTACGCAGGTTGATTCCGCGGGCAACTGCCGCTTCCATAACGGTTTTCTGGTGCGGGCCGACCTCGACGGTGATGGTGTCGAAGAACACCTCCGGCTCCACCTTGAAGCCGTGTTCCTCAAGGCCCGCAGCCAGACGCGAGGTCTTGCGGTGCACCGACTGGGCGATGGCCTTGATGCCGCTGGGGCCGTGGTAGACCGCATACATCGACGCCATCACCGCCAGCAGCGCCTGCGCGGTGCAGACGTTGGAGTTGGCTTTTTCGCGGCGGATGTGCTGCTCGCGGGTTTGCAGCGCCAGACGGTAGGCCTTGTTGCCGCGGGCGTCGACCGACACGCCGATGATGCGGCCGGGCATGGCGCGCTTCAGCTTGTCGGTGGTTGCCATGTAGGCCGCGTGCGGGCCACCGTAGCCCATCGGCACGCCGAACCGCTGGGTCGAACCGACGGCGATGTCGGCGCCCATTTCGCCGGGCGATTTCAGCAGCGCCAGCGCGAGGATGTCGGCGGCGACAACGGCAATGCCCTTGTGCTCGTGGATGGCTTCGATTTCCTTGGTGAAATCGCGCACGTGGCCGTAGGTGCCGGGATACTGGAAGATCGCGCCAAAGACCGCGCCCGGATCCAGTTCATCGGGATCGGCAACCACAACGTCGATGCCCAGGGGCTCGGCGCGGGTCTGGATCACGGCAACGGTCTGCGGGTGGCAGTTCTTGTCGACGAAGAAGGCGGCGTTGTTCGCCTTGGAGCGCGATCCGCGGTGCGCCATGGCCATGGCTTCGGCGGCAGCGGTGGCTTCGTCCAGCAGCGAGGCATTGGCGATGTCCAGCCCGGTCAGGTCGCTGACCATGGTCTGGAAGTTCAAGAGCGCCTCGAGGCGGCCCTGCGAGATCTCCGGCTGGTAGGGCGTGTAGGCGGTGTACCAAGCCGGGTTTTCCAGGATGTTGCGCAGGATCGGCGCTGGCGTGGTGGTGCCGTAGTAACCCTGACCAATCAGCGAAGTCAGCACCTTGTTCTTGGAGGCGACCTCCTTCATGTGGAACAGCGCGTCGCGCTCGGTCATCGCCGGACCCCAGTCCAACGCGTCTTTTTGGCGGATGGCAGGCGGCACGGTGGCGTCGATCAGCTCATCCAGCGTCTTGAAGCCGATGACCTGCAACATGTCGGCCATTTCCTGCGGGGAAGGGCCGATATGACGCCGGTTGGCAAAGTCATAGGCTTCGTAATCGGTTAGTTTGAAGGCCATTTGCAAGCGCTCCTTTGGAAAGGTCACGTCCAGCCGGGCTGTGGAGAGCCTCCGGCGGGGATATTTTCAGCCAGAAGAAGGGCGGATCCGGGCAGGCTGCGGCGGATCCGCGGCGAGGGTCAGCCGATCAGGGCCTTGTAGCCGTCCAGATCCATCAGCTCTTCCAGCTGAGAGGCGTCGGCGATCTTGATCTTGTAGATCCAGGCGTCGCCTTCGGGGGCTTCGTTCAGCGCGCCGGGGTTGTCGGCCAGGGTCTCATTGACCTCGACCACTTCGCCGTTCAGCGGCGCGTAGATTTCCGAGGCGGCCTTGACGGATTCGATGACGCCGATCTCGTCGCCCTTTTCAAAGTCGTCGCCGGTTTCGCGCTGCTCGACGAAGACAACCTCGCCCAGCTGGTCGGCGGCGTGCTGGGTGATGCCCAGGGTTGCCACGTCACCCTCGACGGTGATCCATTCGTGCTCTTCAGAGTAATAGGTGGCCATGTTCGACTCTCCTGATGTGGTCTTAGCGTTTGTAGTTCTGGGTGACGAAGGGCAGCGCAACGATTTCGGCGGGCTGCGCCTTGCCACGGATGATGAGGTTCACCTTGGTGCCAGCCGCGCTGTGCTCTGTCGCGACATATCCCATTGCAACCGGGCCGCCGACCGTGGGGCCGAAGCTGCCGGAGGTGATGGCGCCGATGCTGTCGCCCTCGAGCGTCTGCACCTCGACGCCCTGGCGGGCGGGGGCGCGGCCTTCGGGCTTGATGCCGACCAGCTTCTTGGCAGCCCCTTCGGCGAGTTCCTTCTGGATGCGGGCGGCACCGGGGAAGCCGCCTTCTTCCTTGCGGCGTTTCTGCATCGCCCAGGCCAGCGAGGCCTCCACCGGGGAGGTCGACTGGTCGATGTCGTTGCCATAGAGGCAGAGACCTGCCTCCAGACGCAAGCTGTCACGCGCGCCCAGACCTGCAGGTTCGCAGTCGTCATGGGCCAGGAACAGCTTGGAGATACGGATAGCGTCACCCTCGGGGATCGAGATCTCGTAGCCATCCTCGCCGGTGTAGCCGAGACGCGAGATGCGGCACTCGACGCCGTCGATCTCGGCAACGGTGGTTTCCATGAACTTCAGCTCGCGGGCGGAGGGGCAGAGGCTGCCGACAACTTCCTCGGCGCTGGGGCCCTGGACGGCGACCAGGGCGCGGTCGAAGATCTCGGTCACTTCGACGCCGTCGAGGTTCGCTTGCATGTGCGGGATGTCCTGGTGGCGCAGGGCGGCATTCACCACGACAAAGTAATGGTCACCGGCGTTGGAGACGATCAGGTCGTCCATGATGCCGCCGTCGTCATTGGTGAAGAAACCGTAGCGTGCCTTGCCTTCCTTGAGGGTGGCAAAGGCCTGCGGGCAGAGCGTTTCCAGCTTCTCGCCCACGTTCTCGCCGCGCAGGATCACCTGGCCCATGTGGGAGACGTCAAACAGCGCAGCCTTCTCGCGGCACTGCTTGTGCTCGCCCATGATGCCCATGGGGTACTGGACCGGCATCTCCCAGCCGGCGAAGTCGACCATCTTGCCGCCAAGTTCGACGTGCAGGTCATAAAGCGGGGTGCGTTTGGGTGCGTCGGTCATCCTGTGCAGCCTTTGAATTGGTTTAGGTGGGGGGAGGGAGGGCGCAGCTTGCGCCCTCCGCGTGTTTTACTTAGCTGCGCGGCCGGCTTCTTCGGAGCGCCCGCCGGTGGCAAAGAACTCTTTCGTCAGCTTGAAGACGATCGGGCTCAGCAGGGCCAGGGCGATCAGGTTCGGGATCGCCATCATTGCGTTCAGCGTATCCGCCAGCAGCCAGATGAAGCCGAGGTCGGCAGTCGCGCCAAAGTAGATCGCGATGATCCACAGGATGCGATAGGGCAGCATCACCTTCACACCGAACAGGAACTCCATGCACTTCTCACCATAGTAGGACCAGCCGAGGATGGTGGTGAAGGCAAAGATCGACAGCGCAATGGCGATCAGGTAGCCGCCAAAGCCCGGCAGCGAGGTCTCAAACGCCAGCGAGGTCAGTGCTGCGCCGCTTTCCCCCGAGGTCCATGCGCCGGAGGCGATGATTGCGAGGCCGGTGATCGAGCAGACGATGATGGTGTCGATGAAGGTGCCCAGCATCGCGATCAGGCCCTGGTTGACCGGACCTTTGGTTTCCGCCGCCGCGTGGGCGATCGGGGCAGAGCCGAGGCCCGCCTCGTTCGAGAACACGCCGCGCGCTACGCCAAAGCGGATCGCGGCCCAGACCGCCGCACCGGCAAAGCCGCCCTCGGCCGCCGATGGGGTGAAGGCATAGGTGAACACCATGACGAAGGCGTCGCCGATGGCATCCGCGTTGATCACCAGAACAATCAGGCCCGCGACAATGTAGCTGACGGCCATAAACGGAACCAGTTTGCCCGCCACCGCGCCGATGCGGGTGATGCCACCCAGGATCACGGCGCCGGTCAGCACCATCAGAACGATGCCGGTGATCGAGGGGTTGAAGCCGAAATTGGTTTCCAGCACCTGTGCCACGCCATTGGCCTGCACGCCGTTGCCGATGCCAAAGGCGGCAATCGCACCGAACAGGGCAAAGGCAACGCCCAGCCAGGCCCATTTCGCACCGAGGCCATTCTTGATGTAATACATCGGGCCACCGACGAAATTGCCTTCTTCGTCACGCTCGCGGAATTTCACCGCGCAGACCGCCTCGGAATACTTGGTGGCCATGCCGACCAGCGCAGTCATCCACATCCAGAACAGGGCACCGGGGCCGCCGAGGAACACGGCGGTGGCCACGCCTGCGATGTTACCGGTGCCGATGGTCGCCGACAGGGCGGTCATCAGCGCGTTGAACGGGCTGATCTGCCCCTCGCCGGTGCCTTCACGGCCCTTGAACAACAGGCCAAAGCCCATGCCCAGTTTCAAAATCGGCATAAACTTCAGGCCGACCTGAAGGAAAAAGCCGACACCCAGGATCAGAACCAGCATCGCCGGTCCCCATACGATCCCATTTACCCAGCCAACTGCTGTACTTAACGCTTCCATGGGTCTCCTCCCGCTTGCGTTAAATTTAAATGCCCTGGTCCAAGGCCGTCTGTCGGGCCTGTTTCAGGGCGGCAAAATCTTCGTCCGCGTGGAACGATGACCGGGTCAGCGGGGTGGCTGAGACATGCAAAAACCCCTTGGCACGGGCAATTTGTTCCAGTTGCACGAATTCTTCGGGTTCCCAGAAGCGATCAATCGGATGGTGCTTCGGGGTGGGCTGCAAATACTGCCCCACTGTCAGAAAGTCGACCTGTGCCGCGCGCAGATCGTCCATGACCTGTCGCACATCGTCCAGGGTCTCGCCCAGGCCCACCATGATGCCGGATTTGGTGAACAATTGCGGGTTGGCGCGCTTGGCGTCATCCAGCAGCCGCAGCGAGGTATAATACCGTGCGCCAGGCCGTACGCGCGGGTAAAGGCGCGGTACGGTTTCGAGATTGTGGTTGAACACATCCGGGGCGGCTTCGAACACCGCCTGCGCCGCCGTGCCCTTGCCCAGGAAATCCGGGGTCAGCACCTCGATCGTGGTGCCGGGGTTCTGGTGGCGGGTGGCGCGGATGGTCTGTGCGATATGCTCGGCTCCGCCGTCGTCCAGGTCGTCGCGGTCGACGGAGGTGATCACCACGTGGCGCAGGCCCAGCTTCTTGACCGCCGCCGCCACGCGGCCCGGCTCAAACGCGTCCAAGGTGTCGGGCTTGCCGGTTGTCACATTGCAGAAAGAACAGCCGCGGGTGCAGACCTCGCCCATGATCATCATGGTGGCGTGACGCTTGGACCAGCATTCGCCGATGTTGGGGCAGGCGGCTTCCTCGCAGACCGTCGCCAGATCGTGCTCGCGCATCAGTTTTCGGGTTTCGTAATACTCCGCGCTTTCGATCTTTTTCTTGCGGATCCACTTGGGCTTGCGCGGGATCGCGCTGTCGGCCTTGTGGGCTTTTTCCGGGTGGCGGGGACGCAGCTGGATGGTCATCTGGCGGGCCTTTCGGATCAGGCGTGGATGGCGCGGCCGAGCGCGTCGAGGCAGGCTTCCTTGACGGCCTCGCCCAGGGCGGGATGCGCGTGACAGGTTTGCGCGACCTCGGCGACAGTAACACCTCTGGTCATCGCGAGCGCCAGTTCGGCGATCAGGTCGCCTGCATGGGCACCGCAGATATGCGCGCCGAGGATGCGGCCATCGGGGCGGGCCAGCACCTTGACCGCGCCGTCGGTCTCGCCGGTGGCACGGGCGCGGGAGTTGGCCATGAAGGCGAATTTGCCGCTGATGTAGTCGATTCCGGCGTCTTTCAACATCTCCTCGGTCTGCCCGACAGAGGCCACTTCGGGGTCGGTATAGACGACACCGGGAACGGTGTTGTAATCCACATGGGCCGCCACGCCCGCCAGCATCTCGACGCAGGCAAGGCCGTCTTCTTCGGCCTTGTGGGCCAGCATCGGGCCGGGCACGCAGTCGCCGATGGCGTAGATGCCGGGCACCGAAGTCGAGAAACGCTCATCCACTTCAATGAACCCGCGGGCGTTGATCGAGACGCCCAAGGCCTCCAACCCCAGACCACGGGTGACCGGGCGGCGGCCGATGGCAACCAGCACCTTGTCAGCCTCGATCTGCTCTTCCATGTCCTTGCCGACGCGTTCCACGGTGAGGGTCAGGCCCTGTTCGGCCTTGTCAACGGACTTGAGCGCGCGGCCCAGCTGGAATTTCAGCCCACGCTTGGACAGGGCGCGTTGCGACAGTTTGGCGATCTCGGCGTCGATGCCGGGCAGGATCCGGTCGAGGTATTCGACCACGGTGACCTTGGCGCCAAGGCGCGACCAGACCTGACCCAGCTCCAGCCCGATGACGCCCGCGCCAACCACCACCAGATGCTCCGGCACTGCCTCCAGCGCCAGCGCGCCGGTGCTGCTCAGCACGTCTTGCTCGTCGATCTCCACCCCGGGCAGCGGCGTGGGCTCGGAGCCGGTGGCGATCAGGATGTGCTTGGCGGTGTATGTGTCCGCACCGACCTGCACCTGACCGGGTGCAGGAATGCTGGCCCAGCCTTCGATCAGGTCTATACCGTTCTTCTTGAACAGAAATCCAATACCCTTGGTCAGATCCGCAACGGTCTTATGCTTGCGGGCCATCATTGCGCCCAGATCCAGGCTGGCGCCTTCGATGGCAATGCCATGGGCGGCCAAACCAGCCAATGCGGCATATTTCGACGAGGAGGTCAGCAAAGCCTTGGAGGGGATACAGCCCACGTTCAGGCAGGTGCCGCCAAGCGCACTGCGGCCCTCGACACAGGCGACCGACAGGCCCAGTTGCGCTGCCCGGATCGCTGCGACATAACCGCCCGGACCGCCTCCGATTACAATCAGATCGTATGCGCTCATTTGGGGCCTCCTCATGGAATTCGGTCAGGGACCGGCACGTATGCTGCTGTATACGACGCTGCATGTTCCCTATAGGAAACTTTTTCCCTGATGCAAACAAAAAGTGGCGCGAGGGAAATTTTGACCGCAAAATACATCAAAGCTAAACTGCTTGGGTAACAGGAGAATTGACGCCGATGGAACCGATTTCCTTAGACGATACAGGGCTTGGGCCCGAGGCCGCCGAGGCACCGGACGGGGAAATCCTGGGAAAGATGATTCGCGACGCCCGCAAGGAAAAGGGGCTGACGCTGGAAGAAGCAGCCAAGGCCGCTGCTATTGGGCGCTCGACCCTGTCAAAGATCGAGAACAACCAGACCCGGCCCAGTTTCGAGATTATCCGCCGCCTGATGCAGACGCTGGAGCTGGAAACGCCGCAGCTGTTCGTGCAGTCGGGCCAGGGCGGGGTGACCGGGCGGCGCGATTATACTCCCACTGGCAGCGGCGAGCACAAGGAGACCGCCACCTACGACCACGAGCTGTTGTGCAGTGATCTGACCAGCAAACGCATGGTGCCCTATATCAGCACCATCAAGGCCCGCGACGTCACCGAGTTCGACAATTGGGTGCGCCATCAGGGCGAAGAGTTCATGTTCGTGCTGAGCGGCGAGGTCATTCTGTATACCGAGCACTACCGCCCGCTGCGGATGGGGCCGGGGGATTCCGTCTATTACGACAGCGGCATGGGCCATGGCTGTGTCTCCACCAGCGCGGAGGATGCCCGCGTGCTGTGGGTCTCGCTGGAGGGGTGATTTGGCGCACGCCGCTTTCCCAAGCGGGCGGCATCACCTAAACCACGTTCGACGCCGCAACACACAGAGGGGATGCGATGAAACTGGACCCGGTGGATATTTCCGGCTCGGCCTCGGCCTCTGCCGGTGTCTTCGAGGCGCTGCGTCAGGCCATCATCGAGGGTCGCCTGGCGGAGGGAGAGCCGCTGCGACAGGATGAAATCGCCCGCCACTTCAGGACCAGCCGCCTGCCGGTGCGCGAGGCGATCAACCGGCTGGAGGAACATGGGCTGGTGCGAACCCAGCGCTTTAAAGGCGCGGTGGTGGCGGGGCTGTCGGCGGATGAGGCGGCAGAGATCTTTGAGTTCCGTGCCTTGCTGGAGCCGGAGATCATCCGCGATGCGGTGCCGCGGATGGATGCGGCGCTGTTGGCGCAGGCGCGGGCGGATTATGCCGCCTTTGATGCCTCTGCCAACCCGCGGGAGTGGGGGCTGCTGAATCGCAGGTTTCATGACGGGCTCTACAGTGCCAGCCGCCTGGGCTACTTCCGCGAGGCCGCCAGCAGTGCGATGGACCGGATCGACCGTTACATCCGGGCGCAGCTGGTGATGAGCGATGGCATGCAGCGCGCCGGGCGCGAGCATCTGGACATTCTGCAAGCCTGCGAGGCAGGCGACGCGCGGCTGGCGTCCGATCTGACGCGGGCGCATATCCAGGCGGCCAAGGGCTCGCTTCTGGCGCATTTCCCGCGGTCAGCGGTGCCCTGAAAACCGCCGTGCCCCTTTTTGGCAAGGGGCGCGGCGAATGTTGGCGGGGGTCAGATCAGAAATCTTCCCACTTGCCCATTCCGTTGGTGCCGGTGGCGGCGGGCGCCGCGCGGGCTGAGTCTTCGTCCTGCCAGGGATCAACCTCAGCGCCGGTGCCCGCAAAACCACCTGTGTCGGGCGCATGTGCGGCAAACGGGGCCGGGGCGCCTTGCCCGGAGATGGTGAAATGCGCGACCAGCTCAGCCAGTTTGCCGGCGTCGCTGTTGAGCATGTGGCCGGCCGCGGTGGCCTGTTCCACCATCGCCGCATTCTGCTGGGTCACCTGGTCCAGCTGGGTCACGCCGGTGTTGATCTCGTGCAGGCCGGTGGACTGTTCCGACGCGCCCTCGGCAATGTCGGAAACCAGCTGCGAGATATGGGCGACCTGCGACACGATGCTTTGCAACGCCTCGCCCGCCTTGCCGACCAGATCGACGCCACGCTCCACCTGTTTGGAGCTGTCGGAGATCAGCGTCTTGATCTCCATCGCCGCATCCGATGACCGCTGCGCCAGCGCCCGCACCTCAGAGGCGACCACGGCAAAGCCCTTGCCGGCTTCGCCCGCCCGCGCCGCCTCGACGCCGGCGTTCAGCGCCAGCAGGTTGGTCTGAAAGGCAATGTCGTCGATCACGCTGATGATCTGGCTGATATGGGTCGAGGACTGCTCGATCTCGGTCATCGCCGCAACCGCGCTTTGCACCACGGCGTCGCTGGTCTCGGCCTCGTTGCGGGCCTGCTGCATCGTCGCCTCGACGCTGCGCGCGCCCTCGGCGGCGGATTTCACGCTGGCCGTCAGCTCATCCAGCGCGGCGGCGGTCTGTTCCAGCGTTGCGGCCTGGCTTTCGGTGCGATGCGACAGGTCGTCGGAGGCCTGGCTGATCTCGGCGGCGCCGCTGCGGATGCTGCCAGAGGCCTCGATCACCTGCTGCACGGTGGCGTTCAGATTGCTGACGGTGCTGTTGAAATTCTGCCGCAGCTGTTCGTATTCCTGCGGGAAGGTGTCCTCGATGGGCTGCGAGAAGTCGCCGTCTGCCAGCCGCACCAGACCATTGCTGAGGCTGTCGACGACCTCCTGCTGCTGACGCTGCATCTCTGCGCGCTCCTCTTCGGCGGCGCGGGCCAGTTTCAGGTCGTCCTGCATCGACAGGAGCGTCTTGCCGATCTTGCCGATCTCGTCGCGGCGCTGCGCGGCCTCGACCTCAGTGTCCAGATTGCCACCGGCGACCGATTCCATGTTGTCGCAAATCCGGTTGATGGGTTTGGTGATCGAACGCGCGAACAGCCAGCCCAGCAGGGATACGGCCAGGGCGCAGGACAACGAGACGAGCAGCATGATCTGGCGCTGCTGCGCGGCCGGGGCCAGCAGCTCGCTGTGGTCCAGCTCGGCAACTACAGTCCAGTTGATGTCGCGGAAGGCCACGGGCGCGGTCACGGCGGCGACGGTGCGGCCGTCCGGTTTTTGAACTGCGGGGTAAAAGCGGGCGGCTGCGTCGTCAGCGGCAAGGGCCGTCTCGAAATGTGACTGCTGTGGCAGTTCTTCCAGAACCGCATGGCCATTCTCCAGCCGCGAACGGGTACGGGCCTTGAGGTCTGTGCCGATCAGATAGGTGTCGAGGGTCTGCTTGTCGCCGCCAGAATTGGAGGTGATGCGGGTGATGTCCCCGACAGTGATCTGCACGACAAACACCCCGATAAACCGGCCAGCTTCATCTACGATCTGGGTTGCCGCAAAGGCCGCGGGCGCCTGGCCGCTGGGCTCATAGGCGGCAATGTCGGAGAAATAGACCTGCTTGGCATCGCCCGAGACGGTCTTTTGAAAGACCTCTCCCAGACCGGAGCTTTTGTAAGGCCCGGACAACAGGTTGCTGGTGTAGTCGTCCTCCTGGGTGGCGGAAAAGACGACATCGCCGTCAGGGCTGATCAGCGCCACGTTGTAAAATCCCATCCGTTCTATGATGCGCTGGAACGGCGGCAGGTTGCGGTTGAAATGCACATCATACGGCGACGCTGCGGAGGCGAACATCGCCAGGTTTCCGACCGCCGCCTTGTCCGCACCAGCGCGTGTCGACCAGGTGACGTGGAGATCCTTGACCGCCTTGGCGGTGGACGGCACCGAGGCAATGGTCAGCGTCGCCGCCTCGACGCCCTTGAGGTAGGAGTGCAACGCCAGCTCCCGGTCTCGGACCAGCGACATCATGAAGTTTTCCGCATCTGCAACCACGCTGCGCCGGAAATAAGTGGTGCTGACTGCGATCAGGACGACCGTCAGTGTCAGGGCGATGAAGACGATCAGCAGCGGCAGCTTGTGCGCGAGTTTCAGAGACTTGAACATGGATACCTAAACTCCGGCGGATGGGCGCCCGGCGGGTGTCGGACCCGTCGGAGCAGAAAACGCAAATTTCCAGTCATGAAGTCACAGGAAGGTGAGGGAGACGTTAACCGGCTGCGGATCGGTCAAATTGACTCTATTTTGCGGTTGCCGATGGCGTCGCGGCAGTGCCCTGACCGGGCGAGTTGTTAACCATTTCGGTAGCCCGATCCGAACGCCCTGTGGATGCACTGCGTTAAGATTTCCGTCGCACGCAGCGTGCCGGGCGGGCGCTTTGCGGGCAGGATTTCACGAATCGGCGAGGTCTGTTCGGCGAAATCCGACCCGATCTGGCGCGCCTGCCGCGAGTTTTTCTGACGCGTTCTTAGGTGTTTGCACGAGTTCGGAAGGTTTTCCGCGGTTTTTCTCGCAAAACGACGAAGTTTTTTGCCATGGTTGAGCATCAATGCGTGCGGCGTTGGGGGATTGTTAACGCCGTCGCAATCGGGACGTGTTTTCGCCACGAGGCCGCAAGTTTCTGTCTCAATTCGGCCTTGGACCTGAATGACGATGCCCCGGTGGGAAGCTGGAGTGAATGATGAAGCTTTTATTTGCTGCTATTGCGGCGTGCCTGACATTGGGGCTGCCAACCGGCGTCACGGCACAGAACGCGCCGTCGGAATTTCAAACGGTCGACGGCTGGCAGGCGGTGGGACGGCTGAATATCGCCAACCGCAGCATGTGTACCGGGGCCTTGATCGCGCCGGATCTGGTGCTGACCGCGGCGCATTGCCTTTACGACCCGCGCAGCGGCGCTGCAGTTGATCCGACGTCAATCCGGTTTGAGGCCGGGCTGTCCGGCCGCGAGGCGATAGCCCTGCGACAGGTGGTCCGGGCAGTGAAACATCCGCAGTATCGCTATCGCCCGGATGGCAGGCATCAGATCGGCAGCGATCTGGCTGTTCTGAAACTGGATCGCCCGATCAGCAGCCGTCGCATTCGGCCATTGACCGTTTCCGGCGGTGCCGAGCGGGGTGATGTACTGGGGGTGCTGTCCTATACGGCCCGACAGGCGACGCACCAGAACCTGCAAAACTATTGCAGCGTCCTGGCCCGCCAGAGCCGCACCCTGGTGATGTCCTGCCTGGTGGAATTCGGGGCCTCTGGTTCGCCGGTTCTGGCGATGCGCCCCGGCCAGCCGCCGCGACTGGTGTCGGTGATCTCTGCCAAGGCGGCGATGGGGCGGCGCAAGGTGTCAATCGGCACCGCCTTTGACACCACGCTGCGCGAGCTGGTGCGCCGGGCCGGCTGAGAGCGAGACCGGCGCACGGTGGCGCGCTGGGTCACGGCTCGCGCAGTGCTTCGCGGGATTTGTACAAGGGCTTCAGCAGATATTGCAGGACGGTCTTGGAGCCGGTCTGCAACTCCGCGGTTGCCCGCATGCCGGGGCGGATTTCGATCGTCTGCTGGCGTTCGGTAAAGTCGGCTTTGTTGACCCGGACCGTCACCCGGTAATATGGTTCGGCGCGCGGGTTGCGCTCGTCCTCGAACGTGTCGGCGGACACGAAATCCACCTTGCCACGCAGCGCGCCATAGATGGTGTAGTCATAGGCCGACAGCTTGATTGTGGCGTCCTGGCCGGGCTGCACGCTGGCGATGTCCTCAGGCCGGACGCGCGCCTCGACGAACAGTTCCTCGCCCAGCGGAATGATTTCCAGGATTTCCTCGCCAGGACGGATCACGCCGCCGATCGTGGTGACGGCCAGGCTGTTGACGATGCCGGCCATGGGCGAGGTGATGATGGTGCGGTTCAGCTGGTCCACCGCCAGTCGCTGCTCCTGGCGCAGGGTGGTGATCTCGCGCAGGGTCTTGGAGTATTCCTCGGCCTGCTCCAGTTCTGCCTGGGTGCCGATCTCGTTGTATTTGGCGCGGGCGTCGGTGGCGGCCTTACGGGCCTTGTTGACCTCGATCAGCGCCACGATCTTCTGCTTGTAGAGCTGTTCCATATTGGCCAGCTCGGCATTCAGCTGGTCCATGATCTGACGGGCGCTGTCGCGACGGCTGGTGAAGTCGGTCTGCCGGGCGGTCAGCAGGCCGCGTTCCGAGGCCAGAATGCCGGGGGAACGCTGCGCGAGCGGGTCGGGCACGGTGAATTCAAACGCGCCCTTCATCTGCGCTTCCAGCCGGTGGCGTTTGATCTCCAGCGCGTCAAGCTGGTTCTGCAGCTCGTCCGCGGCGGTGCGGAACTTGGTGTCTTGCAGCTTGGCCAGCACCTGTCCTGCGCTGACCACGTCGCCTTGTCGTACGTGCAACTCGGCCAGGATGCCGCCTTCGAGGTTCTGCACGATCTGCGCACGGGAGGAGGACACCACCTGGCCTTCGCCGCGCACGATTTCGTCGATCGAGGCAAAGGCGGCCCAGATCAGGAACACCGCGACTGCCGCCACTGCCAGATAGATGATGCGGCTGGCGCTGCGCGGGGCTTGGGCATTGCCGTAGGGGTCGTGCAGATCCAGGGTCATTTGCCCTCTCCGGCGGCCAGATGCGCCAGAACCTGATCGCGCGGACCGTCCACCACCATGCGGCCCGATTGCAGGATCAGGGTGCGGTTGGTCAGCGACAGGATCGGCATCCGGTGGGTGGCGATCACCGCCGTGCGGCCCTCCAGCCAGCTTTCCAGACGGCTGACAAGCGTGCGCTCCAGCGTCTGGTCCAGCGCCGCGGTGGGTTCATCCAGCAGCACCACCGACGGGTTCTGCAGCCACAGTCGCGCCCAGCCGATGGACTGGCGCTGGCCGATCGACAGCCCGTGGCCGCCATCGCTGATTTCCAGGTCCAGACCTTTGTGGTGGCTGCGCACATGCGCGCCGAGGCCTGCGAACTCCAGCGCTTCCATCAGCCGGTCGTCGTCGCGCTCCAGCTGATTGAGGTTCAGGTTGTCGCGCAAGGAGCCCGCAAACAGCCGCACGTCCTGGCTGAGGTAGCCGATGCCTGCCCGCAAATCGCGCGGGTCGATCTGCGCCATGTCGGTGCCGTCCAGCAGAATTCGGCCGCGGTCGGGGGCATAAAGCCCCGATAACAGCTTCAGCAGCGTCGATTTGCCAGAGCCATTGACCCCCAGCACCGCAACTCGCTGACCGGGCGTGATGGCAGCGGCCTGCACATCCACGGTGGGCGCGGCGTCGTCCTCGTAGCGGAACAGGATCTCGCGCAGCTCGAACCGGCCCTGGATCTTCTGGCGGCGCAGATAGGTGCGTTCCTTTTCCTTCTCCTGCGGCGCGTTGGCGATGGCGTCCAGCCCTTCGAGCGCTGCCTTGACGTTGCTCCACCGCGCGAGGGTGGCGGCGAACTGGGTCAGCGGCGCCAGGGTGCGGCTTGTCAGGATGCCCGTGGCGATGATGGTGCCAACGGTGAACTCGCCGGCAAAGACCAGCAGCGTGCCCAGCACCACGGCGGTGATATAGGTGGCCTGCTGCACGCCCTGCGACCAATAGGTGAGGGCACTGGACAGCTTGCGCTGCTCGGTCGCGGAATGCGAGGACAGGGTGTTCAGCTCATCCCAGAGGCGCAGCACGCGCTCTTCGCCGCGCTGGGTTTTCACGGTGTCCAGTTCGGTCACTACCTCATGCAGCAGGCGGCCCGCCTTGGCGTTGGCGCCCTGGGTCTGCCGGGTGAAGGCAATCATCTTCTTCTGCATGAAATAGGCAGGCAGCAGCATCAGGACGCCGCCGATGACGATGACCCAGACAACCGGCCCCGCGATGGAGGCGACCAGCAGCAGGAACACAGCGATAAACGGGATGTCCGCGAGGGTTGAGATGGTGGATGAGGTAAAGAACTCCCGCACCGAGCCGAAATCGCGCATCGCGGCAAACAGCCCCGAAGGCGGCAGCGGCTTCTTGTCAGAGCGCATGCCGATCAGGCGGCGCATCAGGTTGTGCTGCACCGACAGTTCGATCTGGCGCCCCGCCGCATCGGTCAGCCGCGCACGGGCGAGTTTCAGCAGCGCCTCCAGCGCGATGGCCAGAAAGGCGCCGATCGCCAGCACCCACAGGGTGGCATGGGATTGATGCGGCACCACGCGGTCATAGACCTGTAGGCTGAACAGCGCGACAGACACCGCCAGGATGTTGGCGACCAGCGAACCCAGCATGATCTCGCCCACCTGGCGGCGGTATTTCGGGAATTCGCTCCAGAACCAGTGGCCCGGGTCGAGCTGCGGCGTGTGACGGGCTGCCATCTGGCTGAGCGACGGCCGCGCCGACAGCACGGTGCCGGTAAAATACGGGGCAAATTCGCCCAATGTCACCTCTGTGCGGTTGTCGGCGCAGGAGGTGTCATAGATCGTCAGAACGTCTTCGGCCTGGCTGAGCACCAGAACGCATTGGCCGCCCGACATCACGGCCAGGGCGGGCCACAGGGCCGGGGCAAGCGGCTGTTTTTCAAGAATCTTGGGCTGCAACCCTGTGGATTGCACGGCCTTGGCCAACGTGTGCAGTGACAGATCGCCCGGTGTCTCACGCCACAACAACGCGGCGATGTCGCTGACCGGCACTTCGCTGCCCTTCAGCGCGGCGAGGGTGGAGATCAGGCTGGCGCGGTGCTGGATTCGCGCCGCGGCCCCCTCCAGAAGGGTACCGACCTCGGGCTGCGCGTCCGGCGCTTTCGGGTTCGACCCCGCCTTTGCGCCGATCTTCTTGCCCGACATGGTGCCCGTCAATGTGCCCGTCAGTGTGCGGGGGGCAGCGTTTGGCCTGGCATCGGCCGTGGTGGCGGGTTGCGGGGCGGCGGATGACGGGGAAAAGGCCGGGCTCTGCGACGCCGGTGCTGGCGGTATGGCGCCGTTTGTCGTCGGAGCCTGCGCTGCGCCCGCGCTTTTGCCGGACGCGGGTACGGCCCGCAGCACCGGCTTTCTGCCAGTGGCGGGGGCGGCGTGGGCCGGTTTTTGCGGTTTGTCGGTCAAATCTTGTCCCCATCGGCCAGCAAGCCCAGATCCCGTGCCAGTTGCAGCTGGATCAGCACGGCCTCGTATTTCGCGTCGATATAGGCCTGCTCGCGGCGCACCAGTTCCTCATAGACCTGGATCACTTCCATCACCGGGCGCTGGCCGGCCTCGAACTGCTTCTGGAACAGCTCATAGGTCTCGCGGCTGCGGCGCACCAGCGCGGCCGTCTCTGCCTCCTGACGCTGGTATGAGGCGATCTGCTGCACCTGACGGCTGTAGGCGCGCCGTGCGGCTTCTTCGGCCTCGCTCACCTGTCGTTTTGCGGCTTCCTTAGAGGCCTCCAGCGCGCGCATCGCCGCCGGTGTGCCCAGACCCAGCGGTTGCGCCATGCCGAGCGTCAGCCCGACGCCGGAGCCATCCGTGGTCACATTGCCCGCGCCGGAGATCTGCGGCAACAGCCCGGCGCGGCCTGCCTTGGCCTCAGCGATCGTGCGATCCGCCTCGGCGCTGGCCTTCAGAACCGACAGGTACTGCACCTGTTCGGGAGGGGTAGAGATGCCCAGATGCGACGGCTTGCGGTCAAAGCTCTGGCCGGTCATTGCCTGCAATTCAGCGCGCGCGGTGGCTGCATCGTCGCGGGCGGTGGCGGTGGTGGTGCGGATGCCGCTGATCTTGCTGTCGACCACATTCAGGTCGGAATGGTCGGACACGCCGCCATCAACGCGGCCTTGCACGATGCGGCGAAATTCCTGCATGCGGCGCAGGGCGCGTTCGCCATAGGCGGCCTTTTCATCGCCACGCAGCGCGGCGGCATAAAGACCCACGGCGGTTTCCACCCGGCTGTTCATGTCCTGCGACAGGTTTACGGCAGCCACCTCGACGTCGGCGGCGGCAAATGCACGCTCTGCCTTGCGGCGGCCATTGTCGAACAGCACCTGTTCGATCAGAAGCCCGGCGACGACATCACCGAGATCGGTCAGGCTCACCGAAGGGCCAAGCGTGGGCAGCCAGTTCTTGGAGGCGGCTTCGGCCCGCAGCTTGGCGCTGATAAGCTCTGCCTCCGCGGCGCGCGCAGAGGCGGCGAGGGCGGCTTCGGCCACCTCGCCATAGGCGCCGTGATCCGGCAGCAGCGAACGCCGTTCCTGCAATGTCTGGATCACCTGCGACGCGGCGTCGCCACTTTGGGTGAAATTGCTGCGGGGGGACGGATCTTCGGCGTCCTTGGCGGCGAACATGCCGATGTGGGCGCAGGCCGACAGGCTGCACATCACTGTGATGGCGCAAAGAAAGCGTCCCGGTTGCATCCTGCCCCTTGCCTTTGTGGTCCGGCCTCGTGGCCCGGCGGTGTTTACTGCTGTTCGGCGTGGCGGCCCGGCAACCGCGGAAGGGTGCCGGGCCGAAGGCTCAGATCACGGTGTTGATTTCTTCGTTTACGATCACCGTCGTGCCATCATCTCCAAGGGTGTAGACGTTGTAGGTCTCGTTGTTGATGGTCTGGCTGCCGGTGGCGGTTGCATCGGTCAGCGTCAGCGTGTCGTTGTCGGTGCCGTGTACCACCAGCGTGTCGGAATTGCCGGACAGCGCGTTGATGTCTGCCGCTGTCAGGGTCAGATCGACGTTGTCGGCGTGGACCAGGTTCAGCTCGTCGATGTTGAACTGCGACAAGCCTGCATGGTCCAGCACCCCGGCTCCGGCGCCGTCTTCCAGCACCACCAGGGTGCCAGAGCTGTTGTCGGCGCTGTCCACACGGTTGACAACCAGATGCGAGCCATCCGGCACGTCGTTGTCGAATTCGAACAAGGTGCGCCCGTTTCCGACATCGGTTTCGGTGCCGCTCAGCGCGTCGACCGCACCAGCGTCAGTCAGCTCGTGGGCGGTGTCTCCGGCCTCGAAGTCCTCGTTAAAGAAGCCGCTGATGGCGGTGCCGGTGTCGATCACGTCGCCGATGTCCGGCGCATCATAGTCAGTGTCGACGCTGAAGCTTTCGGTCAGGGGCTGGGTGTTGCCCGCCGCATCCGTGGCAACAATCTGGGCCGAGGCGTCATAGGTGCCGGTCGCCAACTCGCCAGAGGCGAAGGTGGCACTCCAGTTGCCGCTGGCATCCACGGTGGCCGCGTGGGTCACGCCCTGGATGGTGACTTCGACGGTGGAGCCGGGCTCCACGGTGCCGGTCATGGTCAACCCGGCGGCATGTTCGGCCAGGTTCAGCACGTCGTCGGCGGTCTGCTCGGGCGCGACGGTGAAGGGGGACACTTCGGTGTCGATCGCCAGCGTGTCTGTGATCGTGTCGATGTTGCCCGCCGCGTCTGTGGCCGTGACCACGACATCGGCGTCATAGCTGCCCTCGGGAATGTCGGCGGCGGCAAAACTGGCGCTCCAGTTGCCGTTTGCATCCACTGTCGCGGCCGTGGTGGCGGTGCCAAGCTGCACCATGACGGTGGAGCCGGGTTCCACCGTGCCGGTCAGAGTGACGCCGTCGCTGTGCTCTGTCTCGTTGACGATATTGTCGCCCTCGATGCTGCCGGAGGCGAGCGTCAGCGGGTCCACCAGCGTGTCCACATGCAGATCCGCGGTTGCGGTGGCACTGTTGCCGGCCGCGTCGGTGGAGGTCACGCTGACGGTGGTGTCGTATTCGCCAGCGGGCAGCGAGCCCGCTTCGAAGGTGGCGCTCCAGTTCCCGTTGGCATCGACGGTGGTGGTGCGGGTGACGCCTTCCACAGTCACGCTGACCGCGGCGCCAGCCTCGCCGGTGCCGGTCAGGGTCAGCCCGGCAGCGGATTCGGCGTTGTTGAGGATGTCGTCCCCGCCCGCCTTGCCGCCATCGATGGCGACGGCCGTGGTGGTGTCGACATGGATGGTGCCGGTGGTGGTTTCGCTATTGCCAAAGCTGTCTGTCGCGGTGACGGACACCTCGGACTCGTACTCGCCCGCGGCAATCTCCGAGGAGGCAAAATCGGCGCTCCAAGTGCCGCTGTCGGTGGCGGTGACGGTGCGGGTGACGCCCTGAAACGTGACCTCAACCGTGGCACCGGCCTCGGCGGTGCCGGTCAGGGTAACGCCATCCGCGGCCTCGGCGGCGTTGATCATGTCGTCGCCACCGGCCTGGCCTGCGTCAATGTCGACGTCGACCACGGTGTCGATCACCACGGCCGGGCCGTCGAGGTCGAATTCATACCCGTCGGGATCCACCACATGCACTTCGGACTCGTAGTTGCCATCCGCGGGCAGGTCCTCGACCGGGATGGTCACACCCCAGGTGCCGTCTTCCTCAACCGTGGTGGTGACTTCGGTGGTGCCGACGGTAACAGTCACATCGGAACCGGGCGCGCCGGTGCCGGTGATGACCACCGGGTCGGTTGTGGAGCCAGAGACCGGGTGGGTGGCGTCGGGATCGTCAACGGTCGGGTAGATGCCGTTGGGCGGACCGCCGCCATCGTCGCCGCCACCGCCGCCGCCGCCACCAACAAGAACCGCGGCACCGGCCACGCCCGCCGCGGCCCCAGCCGCGCCAAGGCCACCGAACAACGGTGCGGCCAGCGGGGCCACAACCGGTTCGATCCGGTCCACATCCAGGAACACCATCTCGTCATAGGCGCTCCACTTGCCGGACAGATCCAGCGGTTCGTAGGTGGCAAACAGCATGCCGCCGGATTTATCCTCCAGCACCACTTCGACGAATTGGCCTTCCTCGCTGAGAAACAGGTTCTTGGCACCGGTTTCGCCGTAGCCGTAGAAGTCTTGCAGCACCAGTTCCTGGCCATTGGCCAAGGTGATGTGAAGATTGCTACCCTGGCGGGAATAGCTTTCGATATCGGCAGGGTTGAGGTTCAGCGAGATGTCCTTGGCGCCGGCGGCTTCAATGCGCGCGGGGCTGCCTTCGGAAGAATTCCCATGCTGGGTAGTGCCCGCCATGTTGCGGGTGATAAATGCGACAGTGCTCATGTGTACCGCTCATCTGTTCGCTACGCCGCCGGAAATGCCGGTCCGCGCTGCGTGGTTGCGTTGCCTGTGTCTTGCCCATCGACCGTCTAATGCGGCCATTTAACGGCCATACTGTGATGAATTCGGCCGCTCTGTCCAGTCTCGCAGTGCAGGTGCGGGGGGCATTTTGGCTGAAACCGTGTCCTCACTGCCGCAGATTCTCTAGGCTTTTCCGCGATTTTGCGCTGTGGTCACGTTGGGTTCGGGGCGTTGCAGGGGCGTGCGGTGGAGCGGGAATGCCTCTGTCGCAAATGGCCTGTCCGACCGTGGTACGCCGAGTGGAGAGGCTGCCTTCAAGGTGCTGCCGCCGCGCCGCAGCGGTGCGATTGCCGCGGGCTGGTCGCTGCAATGTGAGGAAAATTTCCCATAAAAGTTTCTGGCAATTAATTAAAAGTACACCACTTTCAGATAGTATGGAGTTCGTAATTGGTGTAAGCTCGAATGTAAGTAACATGACGCCGAACGCCCTGGCACGCCGGGCGCAGGTCGCCGCCAAGAGCGGCCAGCCGGACGTAGAACGCCAGCAGCGGCGCTGAGCAGAAATCAGAATTCTAACACTGACGCGGACACCCATGCCCACGTGCTGGGCACTGTCTGTCCGTGCGCGAACCAGAACGCCAGGAGGACCGGCGCCAGCTAACCAGGAGGCTTGATCCACGATGAAAGACATTGCCGAACTTTTTGCAGAGCAGTACGGCGAAACGCGCGAGCAGGAAATGCCGCTGCAGGAGTATCTGAACGCCTGTCGCGACGATCCCAGCCTGTATGCCAACGTCGCCGAGAGGATGCTGAAGGCAATTGGGCAGGAGGAGTTGATCGACACCTCCAGGGACTCGCGGCTGGGGCCGATCTTTCAAAATCGCACCATCAAGCGCTACAGCGCGTTTCACGATTTCTATGGGATGGAAGACACCATCGAGCGGATCGTGGGCTACTTCCGCCATGCCGCGCAGGGTCTGGAGGAGCGTAAGCAGATCCTATACCTGCTGGGCCCGGTCGGCGGGGGCAAATCCTCGTTGGCCGAACGCCTGAAACGTCTGGTCGAGGAACAGCCGATCTATGTGCTGAAGGCGGGCGATCAGGTCTCGCCGATCTTCGAAAGCCCGCTGGGTCTGTTTGATCCGGTCCGCATGGGCAAGGTGCTGGAAGAGGAATACGGCATCGCCCAGCACCGGCTGCCGGGGCTGATGTCGCCCTGGGCGGTGCAGCGTCTGGATGAATTTGACGGCGATATCAACAAATTCTCTGTTGTGCGCATTTATCCGTCGCGGCTGCGTCGGATCTGTGTCGCCAAGGTGGAGCCGGGCGACGAGAACAACCAGGATATCTCCACCTTGGTTGGCAAGGTCGACATCCGTCAGCTGGAGCATTTCAGCCAAGACAACCCGGACGCCTACAGCTTCTCTGGCGGGTTGAACCGTGCCACGCAGGGGGTGCTGGAATTCGTCGAGATGTTCAAAGCCCCGATCAAGATGCTGCACCCGTTGCTGACCGCGACCCAGGAAGGCAACTACATGGGCACCGAAAGCTTTGGTGCGATCCCGTTCAACGGGCTGATCCTGGCCCACTCAAACGAAAGCGAATGGCAGTCATTCAAGAACAACAAGAACAACGAGGCCTTCATTGACCGGGTGTCCATCGTCAAGGTGCCCTATTGCCTGCGCGTCTCGGACGAGACCTCGATCTACGAAAAGCTGATTGAGAACAGTGAGCTGCGTGAGGCACCCTGCGCGCCGGAGACGCTGAAGATCCTCAGCCGTTTCTCGGTGCTGACGCGGCTCAAGCCGCATGAGAACTCGAACCTCTACTCAAAGATGCGGGTCTATGACGGCGAAAGCCTGAAAGACACCGACCCCAAGGCCAAGACGGTGCAGGAATATCAGGACCGCGCCGGGGTGGACGAGGGGATGAACGGGATTTCCACCCGCTTTGCCTTCAAGGTGCTGTCGACCACGTTCAACTTCGACACCAATGAGGTGGCGGCGGATCCGGTGCACCTGATGTACGTGCTGGAACAGATGATCAAGCGCGAGCAGTTCCCGCAGGAAATGGAGCAGAAATACCTGGAGTTCATCAAGACCGAACTGGCGCCGCGCTATGAGGAGTTCATCGGCAATGAAATCCAGAAGGCGTACCTCGAAAGTTATACCGAATACGGCCAGAACGTCTTTGACCGCTACATCTCCTACGCCGATGCCTGGATCGAGGAGCAGGATTACAAAGATCCCGACACCGGCCAGCTGTACAACCGCGAAGTGCTGGATGCGGAACTGAGCAAGATCGAAAAGCCGGTTGGCATCGCCAATCCCAAGGACTTCCGCAACGAGGTGGTCAAATTCGCGCTGCGCCATCGTGCAAACACCGGCAAGAATCCGGCGTGGAACTCTTATGAAAAACTGCGCGACGTGATCGAAAAGCATATGTTCTCGCAGGTTGAGGAGCTGCTGCCGGTGATTTCCTTTGGGTCCAAGAAGGACAGCAAGACCGAAGGCAAGCATCAGGAGTTTGTCGAGCGCATGCGGGGCCACGGCTATACCGACCGCCAAGTGCGGCGTCTGGTCGAATGGTACATGCGGGTCAACAAGGCGGGCTAAAGAGGAGCGCTGTGCAACATGCATCATTTCATCGACAGGCGCGCCAATCCAAAGGGCAAGAGCCTCGGGAACCGGCAGCGGTTCCTGCGGCGGGCCCGTGAGAACATCAAGGAGCGCGTCGACAAGTCGGTCCGAGGCAAGTCGATCCAGAACGGCAGCGGTGTCCCGGACGAGGGTGAGAAGGTCACCATCCCCACGCGTGGGCTGAAGGAGCCGCGGTTCTTTCACTCCTCCAAGGGGGGGCTGCGCCGCCACGTGCTGCCCGGCAACAAGGATTTTGTTGTCGGCGACACCATCAAACGGCCGCAGGGCGGCGCCGGGGAGGGCGGCCGCAAGGCGTCTGAGGACGGCGACGGAGATGATGAGTTCTCCTTTACCCTGACGCAGGAAGAATATCTGGAGATCCTGTTCGAGGGTCTGGAACTGCCGGATCTGGTGGAAAAAGCCACGGTGGAGACCGAGACAATAGGCACCCGCCGCGCAGGCCTGACCACCGCGGGCACGCCCAACAATCTCAATCTTGTGCGCACCATGCGCAACTCGTTGGGGCGCCGTATCGCCTTGCAACGCCCCACAACCAAATCCCAGCGCGACCTGGAAGAGCAGATTGCCGAGCTGGAGGCGCTGCAGCACCGCACCCCGCCGCAGGAAGAGGTGCTTGAGACACTGAAAAAGCGGCTCGAAGGCATCATCCGAAAGCGCAAGGTGGTGGGCTACATCGACCCGCTGGACCTGCGCTACGACACTTTCGTGCCGGAAAAGATCCGCAACTCCCGCGCGGTTGTGTTCTGCCTGATGGATGTCTCAGGCTCCATGCAGGAGCGCGAGAAGGATCTGGCGAAACGCTTCTTCCTGCTGCTGCACCTGTTCCTGGAACGCTGCTATGAGCACACCGAGCTGGTGTTCGTGCGCCACACCCACCACGCGCAGGAGGTGGATGAGGAAACCTTCTTCTATGCCCGGGAAACGGGCGGCACCATCGTGTCGACCGCGCTGGAGAAAATGAAGGAGATCGTTGAGGAACGTTATCCGCCGGACGAGTGGAACATCTACGGCGCGCAGGCGTCGGACGGAGAAAACTTCGGCAATGACTCGGTGCGCTGCAAGAATCTGCTGCTCAAGGATCTGCTGCCGGTCTGCCAGTTCTATGCCTATCTGGAGATCGTCGACGAGGCCGCCGAGATGCTGCTGAACAACCCCGAAGCCGGGGAGGATCTGTGGCAGAACTACCGTGAGGTGAAAGCGCAAGCGCAGCATTTCGAAATGCAGCGGGTCTCGCAGCCGGGCCACATCTATCCGATTTTCCGGGAGTTTTTTCTCCCCAAGGTGAAAGGGGCGCAGAATGCAGGCAGCTGACAAGGCGCGCAAGCCGCTGTTCGACGGGCCGGAGTGGACCTTTGAACTGATGGAAAAGGCGCGCGACGCGATCGAGGAGATCGCGCTGGGCGACCTCGGACTGGATGTGTATCCCAACCAGATCGAAATCATCTCGGCTGAGCAGATGCTGGATGCCTATTCCTGTGTTGGCCTGCCGCTGATGTACCAGCACTGGTCCTTCGGCAAGCATTTCGCCCGCGACGAGGCGCTGTACCGCACAGGGCGGCAGGGGCTGGCCTATGAGATCGTCATCAACTCCAATCCCTGCATCAGCTACAACATGGAAGAAAACACCATGGCGATGCAGACGTTGGTGATGGCGCATGCGGCGTTCGGGCATAACCACTTCTTCAAGAACAACTATCTGTTCCAGCAATGGACCGATGCGTCGGGCATTCACGACTACCTGGCCTTTGCCAAGAACTACATCTCCGCCTGCGAGGAACGCTATGGTCTCTCCGCGGTGGAGGAGGTGCTGGACGCCGCCCACGCGCTGCAATCACAGGGGGTGTTCCGCTATGGTCGCCCGCCCAAGCCCACCACCGAAGAACTGGTGGCGATGCAGAAGGTGCGAGAGGGTTATGAAAGCGGCCAGAGCGTGCTGGACATCTGGACCGACAGCACCATGGGGCGCGAAAAGCTGGAGGAGGTCGAAGACAGCTCCTTTGCGGCGCGGCGCAAGCTGATGAATTTGCCACAGGAAAACCTGCTGTATTTCCTGGAAAAGCACAGCCCGGTGCTGGAGCCCTGGCAATGCGAGATCCTGCGCATCGTGCGCATGCTGGCACAGTATCTGTACCCGCAGAAACAGACCAAGGTGATGAACGAAGGCTGCGCGACCTTCGTGCATTATTACATCATCAACAAGCTATACGAGCAGGGGCAGATCACCGAAGGCGCCTACATGGAGATGCTGCACAGCCACACCAATGTGGTGATGCAGCCGGAATACGACGACCCGCGGTTTTCGGGCATCAACCCCTATGCGCTGGGCTTTGCAATGATGCAGGACATCCGCCGCATTTGTCAGGACCCGACGGAGGAAGACCGCGAATGGTTCCCCGATTTTGCCGGCAACCCGGACTGGCGCGGCGTGTTGCGAGATGCCTGGGCGAACTACCGCGATGAAAGCTTCATCCAGCAGTTCCTGTCGCCGCATCTGATCCGTAAATTCAAGCTGTTCACCCTGACCAATGACGCCGAACTGCCCAATTTGGTGGTCAGTCAGATCCACAACCGGGCCGGCTACAAGGCGATCCGCCGGGATCTGGCCAAGCAATATGACCTGGCCTATCTGGAACCGGACATTCAGGTGACGGATGCCGACCTGCGTGGCGACCGCGAGCTGAAACTGACCCACACGGTGCGCGACGGCATCCACCTGGAAGAGGACGAGCAGGAAGAGGTGTTGCGGCACCTGCGTCGCCTCTGGGGCTATGATGTCAGTCTGGACGCGGTGGAATCCTCCCGCGAGGACTGAGACAGGTCCGCCGCCGTGATCTGAGGGGCCAAAGGCTGCCCCGCCAAGAAAAAACGCAGGCCGCGGGGCCTGCGTTTCTCGGTTTCAGTAGATGCGGCGGATCAGAATTGCACCACCGCACGGATCGACTTGCCCTCGTGCATCAGCTCGAAGCCTTCGTTGATCTGGTCCAGCGTCAGCTTGTGGGTGATCATCGGGTCGATCTCGATCTTGCCGTCCATGTACCAATCGACGATTTTCGGCACATCGGTGCGCCCCGACGCGCCGCCAAAGGCGGTGCCGCGCCAGCTGCGGCCGGTGACCAGCTGGAAGGGGCGGGTCGAAATCTCGGCTCCCGCAGGTGCCACGCCGATGATGATGCTTTCGCCCCAGCCCTTGTGCGCGGCCTCCAGTGCGGTGCGCATCACGTTCACGTTGCCGGTGGCGTCAAAGGTGTAATCGGCGCCGCCCTTTGTCAGCTCCACCAGATGGGCCACCAGATCGCCGTCCACTTGGGACGGGTTGACGAAATCGGTCATGCCGAATTTCTCGGCCATTTCCACCTTGCCGGGGTTCAGGTCGACGCCGACGATCTGGTCGGCACCGGCCAGCCGCAGGCCCTGGATCACGTTCAAGCCAATTCCGCCGAGGCCAAAGACAATCGCACGGCTGCCGATCTCTACCTTGGCGGTGTTGATCACCGCGCCAATGCCGGTTGTGACGCCGCAGCCGATATAGCAGACCTTGTCAAACGGCGCGTCCTCCCGGATTTTCGCCAGCGCGATTTCCGGCACCACGGTGTGATTGGCAAAGGTCGAGCAGCCCATGTAGTGATGAATGGGGGTGCCATCCAACATCGAAAACCGGGTGGTGCCGTCGGGCAGCAGACCGGCGCCCTGGGTCGAACGGATCGCCTGGCACAGATTGGTTTTTGGGTTCAGGCAGTATTCGCACTCGCGGCATTCGGGCGTATAGAGCGGGATCACATGGTCGCCGGGTTTGAGGCTGGTGACCCCTTCGCCGACCTCAATGACAACACCTGCGCCTTCATGGCCCAGAATGGCCGGAAAGATTCCCTCCGGGTCGTCGCCGGAGCGGGTGAATTCGTCGGTGTGGCACAGGCCGGTGGCCTTGATCTCGACCAGAACTTCGCCCGCCTTCGGGCCTTCGAGGTTCACGTCCATGATTTCAAGCGGTTTGCCGGGGGCAACCGCAACGGCGGCACGGGTGCGGATCATGTGAGCTATCCTTCGTCTGTCATACGGTGGGTGGGCCGCCGCGGGGCGGGCCGGGAATTTCTGCCAGGGGCGGAGCCGTGGCGGCCGGATGTCTCAGCGTTACATTCGGGGCCGATCCGGCGCAAGCAGTCGCCGCCAGTCTAGCAGCCTCGGGTGGCGACGCTTTGCCCCGAATGCGACCGCCGGGCGGCAGTCCACGCCATTTCAGCCCACGCAGCCTCGACTTCGGTGGTTTTCAGGAGTCTCAAAAAAGTTTCCAGTTTTGGGAAAGAAAGTGGCCCAGGCCTCTTGACCTTCCTCTGACTGGAAGCCCCATATCCCGTGTCATAGCATCTAGACCAGCAGGTTTGCCATGACAGAACTCAGCACATATTCACTTCAGGTATCCGGGCTCAGCTGTGCGGGCTGCGTTGGCCGTGCAGAGCGCGCCTTGGCCGCGGTGGAGGGCGTCAGCGCGGCCTCGGTGAACCTGGCCAATGCAACCGCCCGCGTTGAGGCAGCACCGCAGGTGCCGCTGGAGGCGCTGACCCATGCGCTGGCGCAGGCCGGCTATCCGGCGGCACAAAGCGAAGTCACACTGCGGATTGAAGGCATGACCTGCGCGTCCTGCGTGGGCCGGGTCGAGCGTGCGTTGCAGGCAGTGCCGGGGGTGGTTTCGGCCAGCGTCAACTTGGCGACCGAAAGCGCGCAAGTCGCCTATCTGCCGGGTCTGGTTCAGATGGCGCAGTTGATGCGCGCGGCAGAGGGGGCCGGTTATCCGGCTTACTTGGCTGAGGAGGCCGCGGATGCGTCCGCAGCCGCCGACCAGCGCCGCCGAGAGGACGCCGCGCGGCTGTCGCGGCAGGTACTGGTCGCGGGCCTTCTGACCCTGCCGGTGTTCCTGATCGAAATGGGCGGGCACATGGTGCCTGCTCTGCACCACTGGGTGGCCGGCAACATCGGTTTGCAAAACAGCTATCTGATGCAGTTCGTGCTGACCTCCGCGGTGCTGGCGGGGCCGGGTCGGCAGTTTTACACCAAGGGCGTGCCGACGCTGCTGCGCGGCGCGCCGGACATGAACGCCCTGGTGGCGCTGGGCACAGCGGCGGCCTATGGGTTTTCGGTGGTCTCCACCTTCGCGCCGCAGTTGCTGCCTGCAGGCACCGCCAACGTCTATTTCGAAGCCGCAGCGGTGATTGTGGTGCTGATCCTGACCGGACGTTATCTGGAGGCGCGCGCCAAGGGCCGTACCGGGGCGGCCATTCGCAAGCTGGCAGGCCTTCAGCCCAAGACTGCATTGGTGCTGCGCGACGGCGTGGCGGTGGATGCGCCTGTGGCCGAGATCGCCGCCGGAGAGCTGATCCGCACCCGTCCGGGAGAGCGGATCGCGGTGGACGGAGAGGTGGTCTCTGGCAGTTCCTACGTGGATGAGAGCATGATCTCTGGCGAGCCGGTGCCGGTGGCCAAGACGCCGGGCGACGAGGTGACGGCGGGCACTGTCAACGGCAACAGCCTGCTGGAGTATCGCGCAACGCGGGTGGGCCAGGACACGGTGCTGGCGCAGATCATTCGAATGGTGGAACAGGCGCAGGGTGCCAAGCTGCCGGTGCAGGCGTTGGTTGACCGGATCACCCTGTGGTTTGTTCCGGCGGTGATTGCGGTGGCGGTGGTCACGGTGCTGGCCTGGGAGTTGTTTGGTCCGGCGCCGTCCCTGCCGCTGGCGCTTGTGGCCGGGGTCTCGGTTCTGATCATCGCCTGTCCCTGCGCGATGGGGCTGGCGACGCCGACCTCGATCATGGTTGGCATTGGCCGGGCCGCGCAGATGGGGGTGCTGTTCCGCAAGGGCGACGCGCTGCAGCGGCTGCAGGAGGTCAAGGTGGTGGCGCTGGACAAGACCGGCACGCTGACCGAAGGCCGCCCGGCGCTGACCGAGCTGATCTGCGCCGAAGGCTTTGACCGCGCGCAGGTGCTGCGGCTGGCAGGCGCGGCAGAGACCGGATCCGAACACCCCATCGCCCAGGCCATCGTCGCCGAGGCAGGCAGTGGCCTTCCGGACGTGGAGCGGTTTGAGGCCATCCCCGGCTATGGCCTGCGGGCTATGGTCGAAGGGCTGGAGGTGCTGGTGGGCGCTGCCCGGCTGATGGCACGCGAGGGCATTGATCTCGGTGCATTGGAGGTCGAGGGCCAGCGGTTGGCAGAGCGCGGCGAGACACCGCTGTTTGCCGCCATCGGTGGCCGTGCCGCGGCGGTGATCGGGGTGTCGGACCCGATCAAGACGGGCACGCCGACGGCGATCCGGGCGCTGCATGCGCAGGGGCTGAAGGTGGCGATGATCACCGGCGACGCCGAACCGACGGCGCGGGCAATCGCGGCGCGGCTGGGCATCGATATCGTGCGGGCGGAGTGCCTGCCTGCGGACAAGGTGTCCACCATAGAGGCATTGCGCCGTGACCATGGCGCGCTGGCCTTCATCGGCGACGGCATCAACGATGCGCCGGCGCTGGCCGCGGCGGATGCGGGGATCGCCATTGGCACCGGCACCGATGTGGCGATCGAGGCGGCGGATGTGGTGCTGGTCTCGGGCGATCTGCGCGGCGTGGTCAACGCGCTGACGGTCAGCCGCGCCACCATGCGCAACATCCGCCAGAACCTCGGCTGGGCCTTTGGCTACAACGTGCTGCTGGTGCCGGTGGCGGCGGGGGTTCTGTATCCGTTCGGCGGGGTCATGCTGTCGCCCGCGCTGGCGGCGGGGGCGATGGCGTTGTCCAGCGTTTTTGTGTTGTCGAACGCGCTGCGCTTGCGCCGCCTGAAACCTGCTATAGATGTGGAGGGAACCGGGACACCGGCCACGCATGAGGCAAAGCAGGAGGCGCGCGCATGAACATCGGGGACGTATCCAGCCGCTCTGGCCTGCCGGCCAAGACGATCCGCTATTACGAGGACATCGGGCTGATCCGGCCGCATCGCAGCGCCAACGGCTACCGCTGTTTCGAAGAGAAAGACCTGCACAAGCTAGCCTTTTTGGGCCGGGCACGGGCGCTGGGCTTTACCATCGAGGATTGCCGCACGCTGATGGCGCTGTATGAGGACGACAGCCGCGCCAGCGCCGATGTGAAACAGCTGGCGCTGGAGCATCTGGCCAAGATTGAGACCAAGATCGCGGATTTGCAGGCGATGCGCGACACGCTGCACGAGTTGGTGACCTGCTGCGCCGGTGACAACCGGCCCGACTGTCCCATCCTCAAGGATCTGTCCGGCGAAGATACAGCCGCCAAGGGCTGATCGTCTGTGGCCCGGCCTTAGGCGCCGGGCCACATGATTGTGAGTGTTCAGGCGGCGCGCAGCCCCAGGATGTCGCGCGCCTGCTGCCATGTCGCCACGGGGCGTTCGTATTTTTCACAGAGCTCCGCTGCGCGTTTCACCAGTGCCGCATTCGACGGCGCCAGCGTGTTGCGGTCCAGCCGCATGTTGTCCTCCAGCCCGGTGCGGGTGTGGCCACCGGCGGCGATGGACCATTCGTTGACCTGGATCTGCCCGGCCCCGACACCGGCACCGCACCATTCGGCCTCGGGCGCCAGCCGCTGCATGGTTTTCACGTAGTAATCAAATACATCGCGGTCCACCGGCATGGCGTTTTTCACGCCCATCACAAATTGAACGTACAGGGTGCCGGCAATGCGCCCCTCGCGGTTCATCTTCACCGCCTGGTGGATGTGCGACAGATCGAAGGCCTCGATTTCGGGCTTGACCTCATACTTGCGCATTTCACCCGCCAGCCAGTCGACCAGATCGGGGGAATTCTCATAGACCCGCGTCGGGAAGTTATTCGACCCCACCGACAGCGACGCCATGTCGGGTCGCAGGCTCAGCATGCCGCCGCGCTCGCGCCCCGCACCGGAACGCCCACCAGTGGACAGTTGCACAATCATGCCGGGGCAGTGCTGTTGCAGACCTTCCAGCAAACGGGCGAATTTCTCCGGGTCAGAGGTCGGCGTCTCGTCGTCGTTGCGCACGTGGCAATGGGCGATCGTGGCGCCGGCCTCGAACGCCTCATGGGTGCTTTCGATCTGTTCCGAAATGGTGATCGGCACCGCCGGGTTGTTGGCCTTGGTCGGAACTGAGCCGGTGATGGCCACGCAGATGATGCAGGGCTTTCCCATCGGTCTATCCTCTTGTCTAGATGTCAAAAAATACGGTTTCGCCATCGCCCTGCAAGCAGATGTCAAAGCGATAGACCACGGTGCCGTCGGCCTCATCGCGGCGGGCGATCAGGGTTTGGCGGCGGTGTTCCCATTCGATCAGGTTCAGCACCGGATCGGCGGCGTTGGCCTCGGCTTCATCATCGAAATACAGCCGGGTGTTCAGGCCGACGTTGATGCCGCGGGCGACGATCCACAGGTTGATATGCGGCGCCATCAGCTGCCCGTTGCGGCCCGGTACAGGGCCGGGTTTCACGGTGTCAAAACCCCATGTGCCGGTGTCGAAATCGGTGATGACGCGGCCCCAGCCGCGAAAGCCGTCCTCGACCTCGCCGGGATGTTCGGGATGGGCATAGATGCCGTCTGCATTGGCCTGCCAGGCTTCCAGCAGCACGTCCTTCACCGGCGCGCCGGTGCCGTCGGTGACCAGGCCTTCGACGCGGATGCGCTCGCCGCCGGCGTTGGGGCCTGCGATTTCCCAGCCCAGTTCCCGCTCATAGATGTCAAACCCGGCAGCCCCCGGCGCGAGGCCGATGTGGACATAAGGCCCGGCGGTCTGCGACGGGGTTTCCTTCAGGTACTCAAACGGGCGCATCATCAGTTTCCCTCCGGCCGGTTTTCGAACATGGTCGAACGCCGCCCGCGCAGCACGATGTCGAAGCGGTAGGCGATTGTGTCCAGCGGAATGGTGGCGTTCATGTCGAGCCGGGCAATCAGCATATCCACCGCCTGCGGGTCGGCAATCGACTGGACAATCGGGCAGCGCGGGATCAGCGGGTCGCCCTCGAAATAGAGCTGCGTGATCAGCCGCTGGGCAAAACTGGTGCCAAAGACCGAGACATGGATATGCGCGGGCCGCCAATCGTTCACCCGGTTGCGCCAGGGGTAGGCGCCGGGCTTCACGGTGCGGAAGCTGTAGCGCCCCTCGCTGTCAGTCATCACCCGGCCGCAGCCGCCGAAATTCGGGTCCAGCGCGCCGAGGTAGCCGTCCTTCTTGTGGCGATAGCGTCCGGAGGCATTGGCCTGCCAGATCTCCACCAGCGTGTCCGGCACGGGCCGCGCGTTTTCGTCCAGCACCCGGCCATGCAGAATGATGCGCTCGCCCACAGGGCTTTCGCCGGGCTTGGCGAAATTGGTCAGAAGATCGTTGTCTCCGGCATCAATGTCGCCATGGCCGAACGTGGGGCCGGTAATCTCGCTGGCGGTGTTTTCCAGGCTGATCAGCGGCAGCCGCGGGGAGCGGGCGACGGATGTCTTGTAGGCCGGGGCCAGGGCTGGCGGGTGCCAGTCCCGGTCGCGTTGATAGAACTCTACCTGTTTGGGCATCTGTGGCTCCCTCATTGCTCAGCTTCGGCGGCCATTTCGGCGTAGGTCCGTTTGGCCAGCTTCAGCGCGTGATTGGCCCTTGGCACCCCAGCATAGATTGCCACGTGCTGGAAGGCCTCGATGACATCCGTCTGGCTGGCGCCGGTGCGCGCGGTGGCGCGGATGTGCATCGGGATCTCGTCGAAATTACCGGTGGCGGCCAGCAGGGCCAGGGTCAGCATCGAGCGTTCACGCCGGGAAATTTGATCAGAGGCCCAGACCGTGCCCCAGGCAGATTCGGTAATCAGATCCTGAAACGGCTGGTCGAGCGGGGTGGCGGCGGCGGTCGCGCGGTCCACATGCGCGTCTCCCAGAACCTCGCGCCGGACCTGCATGCCCCGGCTATGGCGATCTTGCGTCATGGCTGTCTCCCTTGCATGAGAGATATATTGCATATCACTTGCGTTCTGTATAATGCGCAGAATGTCATAAAGTAATACTGGAATTGTTATGCGTTTGCCCGCCGCCTTGAAACTCCGCCATCTGGAAGTCTTTGTCGAGGTGGCGCGCAAGACGAGTGTCACCCAGGCCGCGCAGGCGTTGGGCATGAGCCAGCCGGCGGTGACCCGCGTCCTGCGCGAGCTGGAGGAGGTCTGCGGCAAACCGCTGGTGGAGAAACACGGACGCGGCATTCGGCTCAGCGGTTATGGAGAGCTGTTTGCCGACCATGCAGCGCGCAGCCTGGCACTGGCGCGGGACGGGGTGGCGCTGCTACGCAGCATGGGGGAGGCCGACGGGCCGCGGATTGCGATCGGGGCGTTGCCGACGGTCGCGGCGGATCTGGTGCCTGACACACTGGCGACGCTGCGCCGCGACGGCGCGCCGGGCCGTTTCCTGGTGACCTCGGGCGACAATCAGTATCTGGTCGACCAGCTGCGCCGTGGTGCGTTGGACGTGGTGGTGGGGCGGATGCCCGCGCCCGAAACCATGGCGGGCGTCAGTTTCGATCCGCTGTACCGGGAGCGGGTGGCGGTGGTTGTGGCGCGGGATCATCCGCTGGCGAGGCTGGATCATGTGCCCGCCACCGCGATGGAGGATTATCCGGTGCTGATGCCCTCGGAGGGGTCGATCATCCGCCCCTTTGTCGAGCGGATGTTTCTGGAGCAAGGGCAGAGCATGCCGCGGTTTCCGATCGAGACCGTGTCTTCGACCTTGGGGCGGCGCTTTGTGTTGGCGCACAAGGCGATCTGGATCATCAGCCACGGTGTGGTGCGGCCGGATCTGGCGGCCGGCAGCATGGTGGCGCTGCCTCTGGACACCGGCAGCACGCTGGGGCCGGTGGGCCTGTGCATTCGCCGCGACCATCAGCTGTCAGCGGCGGCGCAGCGGTTTTGCAGCCTGCTGCGCCAAACCTGCGTCGCCCAGGGGCTATAGGGCGCGGTTGCAGCCTTGCCCGCTGGCGTCGCTGTCATAGATCTCCAGCCCCTGGCCCACAGCGCCCGTTCGCTTGTTCTACAGTCGCGGCCGCGGACCAGGTGGGGCGCAGATCCAGGTCTTTGGCGGTTTCCGTGCGCAGGGTCATATGGCCGCATTCGGCGGCATGGACCCGGCGCTGGGTTTCTCTGGTTTTCTGTTTGTCAAATCGTCAGATCTTGATGGATGCGGGCGAGTCGCTTGGCGGCACCCGACGGGGCTTCCTCGGCAGGGACCGCGATCAGCCGGGCGCGGTAGATGTGCTCATGCAGGATGCTGGTCACCTCGGTGCAGGACGGCAGCAGTCGGGCTGTCACGCCGCGCCACCGGGCGGGGTCGGAGTCAGTCGCTGCCTGCCGCTGGCGGGGCGGTTTTCTTGGCGGCGCTGCGCATCCGGGTGAAACTCATGGAGATATGGGCGCGCTGGATCAACGCCACGGCCTCCATGTCGCCCAGCTCCATCGCGGCCAGCAGGTCTTCGACCTCGCCGCCGAAAATGCGGACTTCCTCGTTCAGGTCAATGATCGAGGCAAAGACCGACTGTAGCCAGATCCGGGTGGTCTGGTAGTAAAGCCGCTCTGACACCTCTCTCAGGGGCAGGTTGTCGGTAATGTTCAGCAGGGCCTGAAACAGCGCCATGTTCAGCTCCGCAAAGCAGCGCGGCTCCGGGGCATTGATCAGCGCCTTGGCGCGGGCCGAGAGGTGACGGACCTCGGCCAGCAGGCTGGCGCTGGGAGCGGCGGGGGACAGGCGGCCGGTCAGCTCCGCCAGCTCCATGCGCAGCCGGTAGGTCTGCTCCAACTCGTGGATGTCGGCGTCGGTGACGATGGTGCCGACCCCCTGCACCGAGCGCAGGAGGCCCTCGCATTCCAGACGCACCAGCACCCGCCGCAGGGGCGTACGTGAGACGCCGAATTCCTCGGCCAGCGCGGTCTCCGACAGCCGGGTGCCGGGGGCATAGTCCAGTAGGCAGATCCGGTTGCGGATCTTGTGGTGCAACCGGTCGAACCGGTCGCGCGCCGAGGCTTCGGAGGTGTCATGTCTGGGGAGGGTCACGGTCCTGGCCTTTGTATTGGCGGGCAATGTAACGCCCCAACAGCCGAACTGCAAAGCCCGGGCTGCCGTCGGCCTTTTGCGGTTACACCAGCTTGGCTGACAGCCGTTCCAGCATGGCCAGACAGTGTGACATCTGTTCGACGCTGACAAATTCATCCGGCTTGTGGGCCTGTTCGATGGAGCCGGGACCGCAGACCACCACGCTCATGCCGAGGCTCTGAAAGATTCCGGCCTCGGTGCCGAAAGAGACCACGTCGGCGTGGCGGCAGCCGGTCAATTCCATCACGATGTCGCGTGCCTCGTTTTCGTTCATCGGTTGCAACCCGTCGATCTCTCCGATCACCTCCGTGTGGATGTCCGCCTGTGGATGGGTTTGGCGCATCTGTGGCAGCAGTTCCTGCTGGCACAATTTGTGCAGCGCAGTGTTGACGTAATCCGCGTCGCGCGGATGCACCGGGCGCATCTCCCAGTCCACGCGGGCCTTGCCGGGGATCACGTTGTGGGCCACGCCGCCGACCAGCGCGCCGGTGTTGATTGTGGTCCAGGGCGGGGCGAAGCGGCTGCCCGCAGGTGCGCGGGTTTGCAGCTCTGCCTTCAACTCCAGCAGCTTGGCGACATAGCGCACCGCGTATTCCACCGCGTTGACGCCGAGGTCGGGGCGGCTGCCGTGGCCCTCCAGCCCGGTAAAGCGGGTGGTGTATTCGTGGCAGCCCTTATGGCCTTCGATGATCTGCATCATCGTCGGCTCGCCGATGATCGCCACCGCCGGTCGCAGGTCGCGCTGCTGCAGCGCGCGGGCCAGCGCGCGGGCGCCGAAGCAGCCGATTTCCTCGTCATAGGTAAAGGCGAAATGCACCGGGCGCTGCAGCTCCATGCGGGCATAGCGCGGCGCCATGGCGGCGGCAGCAGCGATGAAGCCTTTCATGTCGCAGGCGCCGCGACCGTACCAGTTGCCATTCCGCTCCGCCATCGCGAAGGGGTCGCTGGACCAGTCCTGATCGGTCACCGGCACTACGTCGGAGTGGCCCGACAGGACGATGCCGCCGTCGCGCTCCGGTCCGAGGGTGGCAAACAGGTTGGCTTTGGTGCCGGTTTCGTCGTGCCAGATGTCCACCCGCGCGCCGCAGCCGTGCAGGTGGTCGGCCAGGTATTGTATCAGCCCGAGGTTGCTGTCAGCCGACACCGTCGGATAGCTGATGAGGTCGCGCAGCAGCTGCCGCGTGTCTTCCAGAACGCACATCTAGATCAGCCCTTCACGAACAGCTGGCGTTCGACGTTACACAGCGCCTCGGCAGGGCCTTCGGGGCTGATGACGATGGTTTCCGTGGTTTCCAGCCCCCAGTTGTCGAGCCACAGCCCCGGCATGAAGTGAAATGTCATGCCCGGTTGCAGCACCGTGTCATCGGTGGAGCGCAGCGACACCGTGCGTTCACCCCAATCCGGCGGATAGCTGAGCCCGACAGGGTAGCCGCAGCGGCCGTCGCGGTCGATTCCGGCCTTGGCCAGCTCGCGGTTCAGCGCCTTGGCGATGTCGCTGGCGCGGTTGCCGGGGCGGGCGGCCTCCAGCCCCGCCTCCAGCCCGGCGGTCAGCGCCTTGGAGGCGTCGAGCATGTATTGCGGCGGCTTGCCCAGAAACACCGAGCGGCACAGCGGCGCGTGATAGCGACGGTAGCAGCCGGACAGCTCAAAAAAGGTGATCTCGCCCTGCTTCATCCGGTCGCCGTTCCAGGTCAGATGCGGGGCGGTCGCATCCAGACCTGAGGGCGCCAGCGGCACGATCGCCGGATAGTCGCCCCAGTCCTCTCCGTCACCCATCAAGGCTGCATGGGAAATATCCGCGACCAGTTCGTTCTTGCGCAGGCCGGGTTCGGCGCGTTCCAGCGCCAGCCGCACGATCTTTTCCGAAATGCGGGCGGCCTTGCGGATGAACGCCATCTCCTCGGCCGATTTGACGCCGCGCTGCCAGTTCACCAGCGCGGTGGCATCGGCAAAGAAGGCGTTCGGCAAGGTGGCGGTCAGCACCGCATGCGCCTTGGCCGAATAGTAGTAGTTTTCCATCTCGACGCCGATGCGGGCCTTATCCTGTCCCATCTCGCACAGCTTCTGCGCCAAATCCTGCATCGGGTGGCGACTGGTGGACTGGACGTAGCTGTCATCGTAGGCGAGCACCTGCTCGTCCTCCATCCATACCGTGCGGCGCGCGCCGTTGGCGTCCATTTCGCGCCCCCACCACAGCGGATCGCCCTCCAGCCCCAGAAGCACGCCCTGATGCACGTAGAAGGACCAGCCGTCATAGCCGGTCAGCCAAGCCTGGTTCGATGGGTCGGTGACAAACAGAAGGTCGATCCCGGCCGTTACCATGGCAGCACGGGTGATGGACAGGCGGCGGTTGTACTCCTCCTGGCTGAAAGGCGCGTGTTCGATGGGCATTGGGACCTCGCAGGTAAGCAGGTGATTGTACGGCTTGTACACAGGCGCGAGTCGCGGGATGTGATGTACTCAGGATAGTTGCGTCGCAGCAGCTGTATCGTCAGTTTGCGACCCTCTACGGGTCGTATTTTGCAGTCGTATCACCTGTCGTGATTTCGGCTTGTGTACAGGTTGCCCGGAATGTGGGCATGGCGGCTTGCCAAGGATCACGCGGCAGGCAGCAGGTCACGGGGGTGGTTGACGGCGGCAGCGATCGGGGGAACTGTGCGCCCATGCAGTTGGATGACCGCGACATACGGATCTTGTCGGTGCTGTCCCGGGATGGGCGGATCACCAAGGCGGCCTTGGCTGAGCGGATCGGCCTGTCGCCAACCCCGTGTTGGGAGCGGTTGAACAGGCTGGAAAAGGCGGGTCTGATCGAAGGCTACGGCGCGCGGATCAACCTCAAGAAACTGGCCCCGCATGTCACCGTCTTTGTGGCGGCCGAGATTGCCGACCACACCGCCGCCAGCTTTCGCGCCTTTGAAAGTGCGATGCAGCGCTATGAGGAAGTCGTTGCCTGCTGGGCGCTGGGGGGTGGTTTTGATTACATCCTGCAAATCGTCACACGCGACATTGATGCGTATCAGCGGTTGATTGACGAGATGTTGGACGCCCGCATAGGCCTGTCGCGGTACTTTACCTATGTGGTGACCAAGCCGGTCAAAGGCGCGGGGATGCCTCCCCTTGAAATCCTGCTGTCCGGCAGGTGAATCCTCTGGTTTGCGGGGGAACTTTGGCTGAAATCTCTGTATGGGCCAGGCAATATCTTCTGTAGCAACAGGAGGTGAGGCATGTCTGATACAGCCCTATCCGCGCGTGCGGACATCCAAGACAAGGCGCTGGTGCGGTCTTTTTCTTATGTAAATGGCAAATGGGCTGTGGCCCACTCGGGAGAGACCTTCCCGGTCAGGGATCCTGCCACCGGCGCGTTTCTGGGGGATGTGACCTCGCTCAGCGCAGAGGAATCCTCTGCTGCGGTGGATGCGGCGCAGGCGGCATTTGCAGCGTGGTCTGGGCTGTTGCCACAGGCGCGGGCGGCGGTTTTGCGGCGCTGGTATGAGTTGCAGCTGGCCCATAAGGAAGATCTGGCCCGCATCATGGTGCTGGAGCAGGGCAAGCCGATCTCCGAGGCGCGCGGCGAGATCGACTATGGGGCCGATTTTGTGGAATACTACGCCGAGGAGGCCAAGCGCCCCAATATCGAAGGTGTCACCAGCCATCTGCCGGATGCAGAGATGGAGCTGTGGCGCGAACCGGTGGGTGTTGCGGCGCTGATCACGCCGTGGAATTTCCCTTCCGCCATGTTGACGCGCAAGGCAGCAGCGGCGCTGGCGGCAGGCTGTACCGTGGTGGCGCATCCCTCGGCGGAAACGCCGTTCAGCGCGCTGGCGCTGGCGGAGCTGGCTGAACGCGCCGGTATGCCGCCCGGTGTGTTCAACGTGGTGACGGGCAATGCGCCCACGGTGGTCGAACCCTGGACCCGCGATGCGCGGGTGCGGGCCCTGTCCTTCACCGGCTCAACCGAGGTGGGCAAGCTGCTGTACCGTCAGTCCGCCCAAACCGTCAAACGGCTGGTGTTGGAACTGGGCGGCCACGCGCCGGTTCTGGTGTTCCAGGGCGCGGATCTGGACACCGCCGTTGCAGAGACGGTCAAGGCAAAATTTGCAACGTCAGGTCAGGATTGCCTGGGCGCCAACCGGATTTTCGTGGAACGCCCGATCTACGAGGACTTCTGCAACCGCTTTGTGGCCGCTACCCAGGCGCTGACCGTGGGGGCTGGCATGGACGATCCTGACATTGGCCCGCTGATGAACGAACAAGCGGTGGAGAAGCAGCAGGCCCATGTGGCGGATGCGCTGGCGCAGGGCGCAAATCTGGCCTGTGGTGGTCAGCGACACCATCTGGGGCCGCTGTACTTTCAGCCCACCGTTCTGACGGATGTGCCGCCACAGTCCCGCATCCTGAACGAGGAAACCTTTGGTCCGGTGGCTCCGATCATTCCTTTCGACACCGAAGAGGAGGTGGTCGCGCGCGCCAACGACAGTGAATATGGGCTGGTGGCCTATGTGCACAGCCACGATCCGCGCCGCATCTACCGGCTGAGCCGGGCGTTGCAATTTGGCATGGTGGCCGTCAATCGCACCAAGGTCACCGGCGCGCCCATTCCGTTCGGCGGGACCAAACAATCCGGTCTGGGCCGCGAAGGCGCGCGGCTCGGAATGGAAGAATTTACAGAAATCAAATACATATGCCGCGACTGGGCATAGGGAGACGCAGGAAATGCTGAAGAACGATCAACTCGACCAATGGGACCGCGAGAACTTCTTTCACCCCTCGACGCATCTGGCGCAACACGCCCGCGGTGAGAGCGCCAGCCGGGTGATCCAGACCGCCGCAGGCGTGCATATCGAGGACCGAGACGGCACCAAGCTGCTGGATGCCTTTGCTGGTCTTTATTGCGTCAACGTTGGCTATGGCCGTCAGGAAATCGCCGAGGCCATCGCCGCGCAGGCCAAAGAACTGGCCTATTACCATTCCTATGTCGGGCATGGCACAGAGGCGTCGATTACCCTCGCCAAGATGATCCTCGACCGGGCGCCCGCGAACATGTCCAAGGTCTATTTCGGCCTTGGCGGCTCTGACGCCAATGAAACCAACGTCAAACTGATCTGGTACTACAACAACATCCTGGGCCGCCCGCAGAAGAAAAAGATCATCTCGCGCTGGCGTGGCTATCACGGCTCTGGGCTGGTCACCGGCTCGCTGACCGGACTGGAGTTGTTTCACAAGAAGTTCGACCTGCCGATTGATCAGGTGATCCACACCGAGGCGCCGTATTACTACCGCCGCGACGATCTGGACCAGTCTGAGGAGCAGTTCGTGGCCCATTGCGCGGCTGAGCTGGAGGCGTTGATCGAGCGCGAGGGCGCAGATAATATTGCGGCCTTCATCGGTGAACCGGTGTTGGGCACCGGAGGCATCGTGCCGCCGCCCGCAGGCTATTGGGCGGCAATTCAGGCGGTGCTGAAGAAACACGACATCCTGCTGGTCGCGGATGAGGTGGTGACCGGCTTTGGTCGCCTTGGGTCGATGTTCGGCTCCGATCATTACGGCATTGAGGCGGATATCATCACCATCGCCAAGGGCTTGACCTCCGCCTATGCGCCGCTGTCGGGGTCGATCGTCAGTGACAAGGTCTGGAAAGTGCTGGAACAGGGCACCGATGAGAACGGCCCCATAGGCCACGGCTGGACCTATTCCGCGCATCCCATCGGGGCGGCGGCCGGGGTGGCGAACCTTGATCTGCTGGATAAGTTGAACCTTATCTCCAACGCATCTGAAACCGGTGCCTATCTGAACACCACGATGGCCGAGGCGCTGGGCGATCACCCGCATGTGGGCGATATCCGCGGCGAGGGCATGTTGTGCGCGGTGGAATTTGTTCAGGACCGTGACAGCCGCACGTTTTTTGATGCAGCGGACAAGATCGGCCCGCAAATCTCGGCCAAGCTGCTGGAGCAGGACAAGATCATCGCGCGCGCCATGCCGCAGGGCGACATTCTGGGGTTTGCACCGCCGTTCTGCCTGACCCGCGAAGAGGCCGATCAGGTGGTGGCTGGCACCCTGCGCGCGGTCAAGGCCGTGTTGGGCTGACCCGACACCTGGGAAGATGAGTGCGGCGGCGGATGGCGATCCGCCGCCGTTCCCCGCTCCTGATTGACGCCGGTTCTTCGCGCCGGGTTCTTCATTCCATAGCCGTCCTCCGGCAGTGAACTGCGTGCCCGGCGGTGCCTGAGGGGGCTTGGGGAGCCTGTCCTGACCGTCAGCGCAACCGTTGGCCGCCCTCGTCAAAGTAATAGGCGCGGCTGGGGTCAAACCCAAAACGCGCATCCTGCCCCGCGCGGATGTCATGCTGGCCAAACAGGCGAATGGTCAGCGGAGTGCTGGGGGTTTGCAGGATCACATTGGTATCCCCGCCCAGCTGTTCCACGTGCGACACCGTGCCGGCAATCGGGCCGCCACCTTCCAAGCGGATGTCCTCGGGGCGGATGCCCATTTCGCGCGGGTCCTCGGGGGTCAGCGTCGCGGCGGGCAGGAAATTCATCGACGGCGCGCCGAGGAAGCCCGCGACAAAGCGGTTGGCGGGGTCGTTGTACAGGTCCATCGGGCTGCCGATCTGCTCCACCCGGCCATCGCGCAGCACCACGATCTTGTCGGCCAGGGTCATCGCCTCGGTCTGGTCATGGGTCACATAGATCATCGAGGCTGACAGCTGGCGGTGCAGATTGGCGATCTCGATCCGTGTGTTCATCCGCAGTGCAGCGTCCAGGTTCGACAGCGGCTCGTCAAACAGGAACAGCTTGGGCTGGCGCACGATGGCGCGGCCAATCGCAACCCGCTGGCGCTGGCCGCCGGACAGCTCCGACGGGTAGCGGTCCAGATAGGGCTCCAGCCCCAGCATCCGGCTGGCCTCGGCCACGCGCTCCTCGATCACCGCCTTTGACTGGCGTTCCTGTTTCAGGGCCAGGGTCATGTTGCCACGCACATTCAGATGCGGGTACAGCGCGTAGCTCTGGAACACCATGGCGATGCCGCGCTTGGAGGGTGGCGTCAGGTTGACCTGCTCGCCAGCAATGTGGATCTCCCCCGAACTGGCATCCTCCAGCCCTGCAATCACCCGCAGCAGGGTGGATTTGCCGCAGCCCGACGGGCCGACAAAGACCACGAACTCGCCGTCTTCGACGTCCAGGCTGATGTCTTTCAACACATGCACCGGGCCAAAGGACTTGTTGACGTTTCTCAGGGACAGGGCGGTCATTGGGCGGCCTCCTCAAGTGTGACAGGCTGGCCAGTGCGGATGCTGTGATCCGCAGCCAGGCAAATGGCAAGGGATTGAACGGCGTCGTTCATGTGCCGGGTCAAGTCGTGGTCGCCGATGATGGCGCGCAGCATGGCGTGCTGTTCGGCGTCGCACAGTTCCTGGTGGCCGGGTTCATCCGGCAGGTCGATGTGGCGGTCGCCCTCGGCGCGGTGCAGCAGGATGCTGCCCACACGGGTGTGGCCGTCCACGTCCGACGATCCCGCCTTGTCGGTTTCCGTGATTGAGACCGATCCGTTGGGGGTGATGATGTCTTTGACGAAAAATGCGGTTTCGGACATCATCGGACCCCATCCGGCCTCGTACCAGCCGGTTGAGCCATCTGCAAAAACCACCTGAAACTGGCCATAGTTGTACATGTCTTCAGCGATTTCATCCGACAGGCGCAGCCCCATGCCATGCACGCGCACCGGCTGGGCATCGGTGATCTGGCACATCACGTCGACGTAATGCACACCGCAGTCGACAATCGGGCTGGTGGTCCGCATCAGGGCCTTGTGAGTCTCCCACTCCGGCCCAGTCGACTGCTGATTCAGGTTCATGCGGAACACATAAGGGCCGCCCAGATCGCGGGCCTCGGCGATCAGGCGCTGCCAGCTGGGGTGGTGGCGCAGGATGTATCCCACCATCAGCTTGCGCCGGGTTTCCTGCGCGGTGGTCACGACCCGCCGCGCATCGGCCACAGTGGTCGCCAGCGGCTTTTCGACAAACACATGGGCCCCTGCCTGCATCGCCGCGCAGGCGTAGTCGGCGTGGCTGTCGGAGTAGGTGGCAATCACCACCAGATCCGGCTTCACCTCTGCCAGTGCTTGCCCGAAATCGGTGAACACGGGATAGCCCCGCAAGTCCCCGTGGTCGACGGTGCCGGAACGGTTTACCAGCCCGACGATCTCCGCTTCGGGGTGGTTGTGGTGGGCCAGCGCATGGGACAGACCCATGTTGCCAAGGCCCGCAATCAGAACCCGGATCATTTTACAGCTCCCGAAGTGATGCCGCGGATCAGCTGCCGCGAGAAGATGACATACAGAACCAGAACCGGCAGGATCGCCATGCTGAGCGCCGACAGAACCGCGTTCCAGTTGGTGACGAACTGACCGATGAAGACCTGGCTGCCCAGCGTCAGGGTCTTGGTTTCCTCGGCCGGGGCCAGGATCAGCGGGAACCACAGGTCGTTCCAGATCGGGATCATGTTGAACACCGCCACTGTCGCCATCGCCGGCCGCACCAGCGGCAACACCAAGCGAAAGAAGATGGTGTACTCGCTGAGACCATCAATGCGGCCCGCGTTTTTCAGGTCATCACTGACCTGTTTCATGAACTCGCTCAGGATGAACACCGCCAGCGGCAGACCTTGGGCCGTATAGACCAGGATCAGCGCCCACAGGGTGTTGACCAGACCTGAGGCCACCATCATTTCCAGGATGGCCACGGTGCCGATACGGATCGGAATCATGATCCCCAGCGCCAGATACAGCCCCAGCAAGGTGCTGCCTCGGAATTTATACTCGCTCAGCGCATAAGCGGCCATGGCGCCAAACAGCAGTACAAGGGTCAGGGATGCCACGGTGACAATCATCGAGTTCTGAAAGTACAGAAAGAAGTCGCCCTGTTTCATCACCGTCTGATAGCCGATCAGGCTGAAGCTGTCCGCATCCGGCAGCGCCAGCGGTTCGCGGAAGATCGCCTTGCGGGTCTTGAAGCTGTTGATCAGGATCACGAAAACCGGGAACAGCGCAATCAGCGTATAGAGGATCAGCGCGCCGTGCATGGCGAAGGTGTTGAGCGGGTTGGAGCGGGCTTTGTTCATGTCATCTGCTCCTTACAGCTGGTACCGGCGCATCCGGGTCTGGATCCCGAAGAGGTAAACACAGACCCCCACCAGGATGATCGCAAACATGGCGCTGGCAATCGCCGATCCCATGTGCGGATCCCCCAGTTGCAGCTGGAAACCAAAGAAGGTGCGATACATGAAGGTGCCCAGAATATCGGTCGAGAAATCCGGCCCCGCCAGCGCGCCCTGTGAAGCATAGATCAGGTCAAAGGCGTTGAAGTTGCCGACAAATGTCAGGATCGAGATGATCCCGATCGACGGCAGGATCAGCGGCAGCTTGATCTTCCAGAAGGCGGCAAACCCGGTGATTCCGTCAATCTCGCCGGCTTCCAGAACCTCTTCGGGGATCGACAGCAGCGCCGCATAGATCAGCATCATCGGGATGCCGACGAACTGCCACACCGAAATCAGCGCCAGCGTGGTCAGCGCGTATTCTTCCTTGCCCAGCCACGGGGCAAACAGAGATTTCAGGCCGACCGCATCCAGCATCGACGGCGCAATGCCCCAGATCGGCGACAGGATCAGTTTCCAGGCGAAGCCGACAATCACAAAACTGAGGATGGTCGGAATGAAGATGGCAGAGCGGTAGAGTGCCGCAAAGCGCAGACGCGGATGGCTCAGCAGTGCGGCCAGCGCGACGCCGATGGGGTTTTGTACCAGCATGTGCACGATGAAGAACCAGAAATTGTTGCCCAGGGCATTCCAGAATTGCTCCGACCAGATCGGGTCAAAAAACAGCGTCTGAAAATTGGCCAGCCCGGCCCAGACGCGCTCTTGGTCGATGCGCGTGTACAGCGCCAGCCGCAGCGTGTTGAACAGCGGAAAGATCATCACTGCGGTATAGATCAGCACGGCCGGGGCCAGGAACACGATGACATGCAGCCGCGGGCGGCGGCGCTTTCTGGCCGCCGGGCCGGAAGCGGCGGCGGTGTCCGGCGCGGCGGCGGCAAGTGCGCCGACCTGGGCCACGGGCTCCGGGCTGCCGCTGTGCGAGGGGCGGGGCATGGGCTGGTCCTCCATGTTGCAGGGGGTGCCGACAGGGTGCCGACAGGCTGGTCCGGCAGGGGCGCGGACCGGGCGATCGGGGCGATCGGGGTGCGGGGCGCATCGGACTGCGCCCCGCGGTCAGGTTACTTTTGCTGGGGCTCGTACCAGCTGGCCAGGCCGTCTTGCAGCTTCTGGCCCAGAGCCTCAGGCGTTTCGGTGCCCTTGATGGCGGCGACGGATGCGCCCCAGGTGTCGTTTTCCAGGTTCGGCGTGCCGCGCGACAGGATCTGATAGGTCGAGCGGATGGTGCTTTCGCACGTGTCGCGCCAGCTCAGGAATTCCTGTGCCAGCGGATCCTGCAATTCAACCGGCGCGCTGGACAGCGGGAAGAAGCCGGGCAGGGCGTTGGCAAAGATTTCCGCGAACTCTGGGCTGGCGACCCAGGTCAGGAAGGTCCGCGCCGCCTCAGGGGTGTCGGTGGCGGCGTTCATGCCGATGCCGATGTCGGTGTGATCCGAGATATAGCAGGTGTCGCCTGCATTCTGGACCGGCGGGTTGAACACGCCCATCTCAAAATCGGCCTGCGCGTTGAAGCCGGAGATCTCCCAGCTGCCCGCCGGATAGATGGCAGCGCGGCCTAGGGTGAACAGGTTCTGGCTGTCAGGATAGGTCTGCGCCTCATAGCCGTCGCCCAGATAGTCGGCCCATTTCGCTAGTGTCGCAAAGGGAGCGGTCCATTGTTCGTCGGTCAGCTTCTGCTCGCCCGCGATCAGTGCCAAGCGGCCTTCCTCGCCTTTCCAGTAGTTCGGACCAATGTTGTTATAGCCCATGGTGGCGGCTTCCCACTGGTCGTTGGTGCCCATCGCCATCGGGATATAATTGCCATCCTGCTTGATTGTCTCCAGCGCAGCAAAGAACTCTTCCTCTGTCTGCGGCTCTTCGATGCCCAGCTCGTTGAAGATCTCCTTGTTGTAGATGAAGCCGTGGATCACGCTGGCCATTGGCATGCAAAAGGAGGCCGAACCGTCATCGGTCTGCCAGGCGGATTTGGCCACATCGGGAAAGTTGTCCATCGCCTCCATATCGCTGAGGTTGGTCAGATGACCCGCCTCGTACAGCGCCAGCGAAGCGTCGAAGGGGCGGCAGGTGATCAGGTCTCCAGCCGAGCCTGCGTCCAGCTTGGAGTTCAGCACAGCATTGTATTCCGCCGGGGCGGAGGGGGTAAACTTCACCTTGATGCCGGGGTGCTTGGCTTCAAAGGCGGGGATGATCTTGTCCTGCCACAGCGCCAGGTCGTCGTTGCGCCAGCTTTCGATGGTCAGCGTTGCATCCTCGGCAAAAGCCGCCGGGGCGCAGAGCGCGGAGGTGGCCAGCATGGCAATCAGGAACTTGCGGTTCATTGTTTTCTCCCAGTTGTTTTTTCGTTGGTTCAGGTGGTTGGTTTCGTCAGCTGCTCCAGTGCCGGGCGCAGTCTGCCGCTGCTTGCCGACAACATTTTGGTGGCCTGCGCCAGTGTGGCGGCGCCCGCGCACATCAGGATGGCCGGTTTGACAGCGCCGCCCGCCGCCTCCAGTGCGGCGCGGGCCTGCGACTGCCCGGCGCAGGTGATCTGCGTCACGACCGCCTCGGCGCGGCTGCGCAGCTTGGCGTTCTCGGCGCGGAAATTGACCATCATGCCGTCATGTACATGACCCAGTTCAACCGCCATCAGGGTCGACAGCATGTTCAGCGCGATTTTCTGCGCGGTGCCCGCTCCCATCCGGGTCGAGCCGGAGACCAGCTCCGGTGCCGTGCGCAGCAGGATGGAGTGGTCGCTCAGCTCCAGCAGCGGGCTGCCGGGGTTGTTGGCAATGCCGACCACCGCCGCGCCGACGCTGCGGGCAATTCGTGCCGCTTCCAGCGTGTAGGGGGTGGTGCCGCTGGCCGAGACGGCAATGACGGTGTCGGCGTTGTTCAGATTGGCCAGCTGACCGGTCAGGTCGGCGGTGTCGTCCTCGGTGGCACCGGGCATATGGGCGCTTTGCGGCAGCCCGCCCGCCATCAGGATGTGCACCCGCGCTTCGTCAATGCCAAAGGTGCCGCCCAGCTCCATCGCATCCGCTGCGGCCATTAGGCCAGAGGAGCCGGCCGCCACATAATAAAGGTCGCCACTGCCGCCGAGGCTGCGGGCCATCGCCCGGGCACCGCCGCTGATCTCAACCAGTGTGGCCTGCGGGGTGCCTGCCGCCTGTTGCTGGCACTCGGCCAGGGCAGCGGCAATGGCAGGCAGCGGCCGGGTGTCCAGGTCTTCTGCCTGCGGGTGCAGCTGTTCGGTGGTCTGTGGCAGCACGGGAGATCCTCCTTGTTGCTGAATAAAATACCTATACAATACCATTTGTCCACGGTTAATTTTTCTGCGTCATTTTTGCTGGAATCTCGCGATGTTGGCGGTAACTGAGGTCGTTCTGGGTTATTTCGGCCTTCCATTGGCGTTAAAGGTATTATAAAGGTATTGCATGTTGACTTGTGAAATCACTCCAATTCTGGCCGTGGATGGTGGCGGTACCACTTGCCGCATTGCCTATTGCGCGGGCGGGCAGCGCCATGTCGTGGGCGTCGGGCCTGCCAATGTCGCCAGTGATTTTGACGGGGCAACGGCGCGAATCGCTTCCGGGCTGGAGGCGTTGGCGCGCGAGGCGAGACAGCCCTTGCAGGCGCTGTGCGACGTGCCTGCCTATCTGGGGTTGGCGGGGGTGACCGGTGAGCAGATGGCAGCGCGGGTTGCGGCGGCATTGCCCCTGAAGGTGCTGCGGGTGGAGGATGACCGCCGCTCGGCGCTGGTTGGTGCGCATGCGGGCGCGGACGGGGCCATCGCGCATTGCGGCACGGGCTCCTTTCTGGCGCTGCAACATGAGGCGGTGCAACGCTTTGCCGGCGGCTGGGGGGCGGTGCTGGGCGATGAGGCCTCGGCGCAGTGGGTCGGGCGCAAGGCGCTGGCGGCTGCGCTGTCTGTTGTGGATGGGGTGGCAAAGGGGACCGACCTGACCACGGAGCTGCTGCGCGAATTTGACGGTCCGGCCGGAATCGTCGCTTTTGCCGGGCAGGCGCGTCCTCATGAAATCGGTCAGATCGCCCGCAAGGTCACCGCCGCGGCAGAGGCGGGCGATGCAGTGGCCACTGCATTGTTGCGGGATGCCGTCGCGCAGTTGCTGGAGGTGCTGACGCGAATGGGCTGGACCCCGGATCTGCCCCTGTGCCTGACCGGGGGCATCGGGCCGCAGTATGCACCCTATCTGCCGGACGCGGCGCGCGCCGCGCTGATCCAGCCCCAAGGGGTGCCGCTGGACGGTGCGATCTCTCTTGCGCAGGCCTTTGCCGCGGAGCAGGAGACATGAGCGCCGCCGCTTTTCTGGCGCCCGATACCTGGCTCAATGAGGCTGGCGGCCCGCGCTATGTGCGGCTGCGTCAACGGCTGGAGGAGGGGATCGAAACCGGCATCCTGCCGCCGAACTCCTCGCTGCCGCCTGAACGCGAAATGGCCGAGATCACCGGCTTGTCGCGGGTCACCGTGCGCAAGGCCATCCAGGAACTGGTCAAGCGCGGTGCCATCGTGCAGCGGCAGGGCTCCGGTTCCTTTGTGCGGGAATCGGCGCCGCGGGTCGAACAGTCGCTGTCGCATCTTACATCCTTCAGCGAAGATATGCGGCAGCGCGGCATGGAGGTCAGCTCCAAGTGGCTGGAGCGCGGCGTGTTTCTGCCTTCCGCAGAGGAGGTTGTCACGCTTGGGCTGGAGCCGGAGGCCCAGGTCGCGCGGATTTGCCGCCTGCGGGAGGCCGGCGGACGCCCGATGGCGGTGGAGCGCGCGGCGCTGCCGCTGGACATCTTGGCCAACCCGCTGGCGGTACGCGATTCGCTCTATGAGCTGCTGGAGCAAGGTGGCCTGCGCCCGGTGCGCGCCATTCAGAAGATCTCTGCCGTCAATCTCGGCGCGGAGGATGCGGATCTGCTGGGCGTGGCCGAAGGGGATGCCGGTCTGCGCATCCAGCGGATCTCCTTTCTCGACAGTGGCCGCGTGGCCGAATTCACACGTTCGCTATACCGCGGCGATGCCTATGACTTCGTGGCGGAGCTGAGGCTCACCCCCTGATCCGAAAATCTGATGAAAAGGCTGCCAAAATGACCTCGACGACCACCCTGATGCGTCAGGAGATCGAAGAAATCCCCGTTGCCGCAGAGCGGCTTTTGACTGGTGGCGGCGCGGCGATTGCAGCCGCAGCCGACGTGGCGCGCGCGGGCGGGATGCGGTTCATGATGTCGGTCGCGCGCGGCTCCTCCGACCATGCCTGCACCTACCTCAAATACGCCAGCGAGCTGGTGCTGGGGCTGCCGATGGCCTCGGTCGGCCCGTCGGTGGCCTCGGTTTACGGCGCGGATCTGCACGTGGCGGGAGCGTTGTGCCTGTCGATTTCGCAATCGGGGCGGAGCCCGGACATCGTGCGGCTGACCGAAAGCGCGCGCGCCGCCGGCGCCAGCACCGTGGCCATCACCAATGATCCCAAATCGCGGCTGGCGGGCGCGGCCGAAGCCACCTTGCAGCTGCACGCCGGACCGGAACGCAGCGTTGCCGCAACCAAGACTTTCGTCACCTCCCTGATTGCCGGGCTGTGGCTGATTGCCGAGCTGAAGGGCGACAAGGACTTGCTGGTGGCCCTGCATAAGTTGCCGGAGCAGCTGGATGCCGCCACCCGCTGCGACTGGAGCGCGGCGGCAGCTTCCATCACCGGCAGTTCGTTGTTCACGCTCGGGCGCGGGCCGAGCCTGGCGATCTCAAACGAGGCGGCGCTGAAGTTCAAGGAAACCTGCCAGATCCACGCCGAAAGCTACTCCTCCGCCGAGGTGCTGCACGGCCCGGTCAGCATTGTTGAGGGCGGCTTCCCGGTCATTGCTTTTGCGGCGGCTGACGCGGCTGAGCCGCTGTTGGCGGAGGTCGCCGATGCGCTGGCTGCCAAGGGCGCGCAGGTTTTTGCGGTGAGTGACAAGGTCCAGCAGGCGCAGGTGCTGCCGCATGTGCGCACCGGACATTGGCTGGCGGATCCGATTGCGGCGGTCGTATCGTTCTACGCCATGGTGGAACAGGTGGCGGCGCAGCGTGGCATCAACCCGGATGCGCCGCGCCACCTCAAGAAAGTGACGGAAACGGTATGAGCGCACAGGCTATCCTCTATCGCGGCGGGCGGATCTTTGATGGCGTCCGGTTCCACGAGGACGCCGCGCTGCGGGTTGCGGCAGGCCGCATCGCCGCGCTCGGGCCGGAGGTCGGTGTGGGGGAGAGTGAGGTCGTCGATCTCGGCGGCGATATCCTGGCGCCGGGCTATGTGGATTTGCAGGTCAATGGCGGCGGCGGTGTGCTGTTCAACGCTGAGCCCACGGTGGAGGCGCTGGCGCGCATGGCAGCGGCACATCGTTCGCTTGGGGCGACCACGATCCTGCCGACGCTGATCACCGACACGGTGGACAAGACCCGCGCTGCCATTGCCGCCACCAAGGCGGCGATCGCGGCGGGGGTGCCGGGCATCGTCGGGCTGCATCTGGAGGGACCGCATCTGTCGGTCGCCCGCAAGGGCGCGCATGAGGCCGCTTTGGTGCGGCCGATGGAGGATGCTGACGTTGACATGCTGGTGTCCGCCGCACAGGCCTTGCCCGCGCTGAAGATGACCTTGGCCCCCGAAAGCGTTTCCGCGGCGCAGGTGCGGGGGCTGGTGGCCGCCGGAGTTGTGGTGTCACTGGGGCATAGCGATGCCGGTTTTGATACCTGTGTGGCCTACGCCAAGGCAGGGGCAAGCTGCGTCACCCATCTGTTCAACGCCATGAGCCAGCTGGGCAACCGCGAGCCGGGCCTGGTCGGCGCGGCCCTGGCGACACCGGGGTTGAACGCCGGATTGATCGCGGATGGCATCCATGTGCACCCGCAGGTGATCCGTGCCGCCTGGGCGGCCAAACGTGGTCCGGGGCGGATATTCCTGGTCAGCGACTCGATGTCGCCCGCTGGCACCGACCAGACCGAGTTTGAACTCACCGGGCGCAGGATCTCGCGCCGCGACGGGCGGCTGACCCTGGCGGATGGCACGCTGGCGGGCGCGGATCTGGACTTGACCACGGCCCTGCGGGTGCTGACGGCCGAAGCGGGCGTGCCGCTGGAGCAGGCTTTGGCCGCCGCAACCAGCGTGCCTGCCGATGTCATGGGGCTGGCCGGTGTCGGGCGGCTGCTGCCGGGCCGGTCCGCGGACCTCATCCGGATTCCTGGCGATCTTTCCTCGGTCCGGGTGCTGGGCTGACTGCGGACCTGTGGCCGGAGTTTGCGCACCGCACGACTGCAGGTGGTTGCAATTGCGCGGCCCTGCGGCAAGATGCCCGCGCAGCACGGCGGTGTCGACGGCTTGACTTGAGAGAGCGTTATCGATACCGTTATCGGTAACGTAAACACCTGCCCGCTTGCATTGGTTTCCCGGCGGAGGCATGTCACAATCAGCCGGGACGACGCGCCGGGTTGCAGGCATCCGCCAACCGGGGCACCCGCCAGGGCTGACAGAGGTTGAATCAATGGTTTCGCGTGTCATTCCCGTTGCGCCTTTTGACCTGGTGCTGTTTGGCGCCACCGGTGATCTGGCGCGCCGCAAGATACTGCCTGCGCTGTTCCACCGGTTTCAGATCGGCCAGTTCGGCGATGATTGCCGCATTATTGGCACCTCCCGCAGCGATCTGAGCGGCGAAGAGTTTCGCAGCCAGACTGCGGAGGCCATCCGGGATTTCGGCCAGGACGTGGAAACCTCCACCGCGGAGATTGACGCGTTCACCCAGCTTCTGGACTATGTTGCCGTCGACGCGCGCGGCACCGGTGGCTGGGATCAGATCCACGAAAAGCTGCGCGAGGATGCGGTGCGGGCCTTTTACCTGTCGGTGGGGCCGTCTCTGTTCCCCGACATCGCCCGCCGCCTCAGCGAGACGGGCATCGCAACGCCGGACAGCCGCATCGTATTGGAGAAACCCTTTGGCCATGATCTGGCCTCGGCGCAGCAGCTGAATGCGGCGCTGCGGGCGCATTTTCAGGAACAGCAGATCTATCGGATCGACCACTATCTGGGCAAGGAAACCGTGCAGAACCTGATGGCGCTGCGCTTTGCCAACTCGCTGTTTGAGCCGCTGTGGAACTCCTCGCATATCGACCACGTGCAGATCACCGTCGCCGAAAGTATCGGCGTCGAAGGTCGGGGCGAATATTACGATAAATCCGGCGCCATGCGGGACATGGTGCAGAACCACCTGATGCAGCTCTTGTGCCTCACCGCGATGGAGCCGCCCGCACGGTTCACCCCCAACGCGGTACGGGACGAAAAGGTCAAGGTGATCGAGGCGCTGCGCCCCGTACCACAGACCAGCATCGCCCGCGGCCAATACCGCGGCCGCAGCGATGGCGGCGCAGGCGACGGCTACCGCGACCACGCAGGCAACCCGGCCAGCCGCACCGAAAGCTATATCGCGCTGAAGGCCGAGGTCGCCAACTGGCGCTGGGCGGGCACGCCCTTTTACCTGCGCACCGGCAAGCGCCTGCGCGAGCGCGTCAGCGAGATCGCGGTGTTCTTTCGCGACCCGCCCCACAACATCTTCGAAGGCTCCGGCCCGGTGGATGGCAACGTGTTGGTGATCCGCCTGCAACCGGACGAGGGCATCACCCTGCGCACCACCATCAAGGATCCTGGCCCGGGCGGCATGCGGCTGACAGGGGCCAACCTGGACATGACCTTCGCCGAGGAACTGCCGGAATCCGGTCGCCCGCAGGACGCCTATGAACGTCTCATCATGGATGTGATCCGCGGCAACCAGACTCTGTTCATGCGCGGCGACGAGGTCGAGGCCGCATGGGCCTGGGCAGATCCCATAATCGGCGGTTGGGAAGACCGCGGCGAGGCGCCGCAACCCTATGACAGCGGCAGCGCCGGTCCCGATGACTCGCTGTTGCTGATCCACCGCGACGGCCGCCGCTGGCGTAGCATCGGCAACTGAACACCCGCAGCAGGACAGACACCGGAAAGGCATCTGACATGAGCTTGAACTCCACCTTGGCCGCGGTCACGGAACGTATCATCCGGCGCAGCGAAGAGACCCGCAGCACCTATTTGGAGCGGATGCGCGCGCAGGGGCGCAAAGGCCCGGCGCGGGCGCATCTGTCCTGCTCGGGGCAGGCGCACGCCTATGCCGCCGCTGGCCCGGACCAGTCTACCTTGGCGGAGGCCACCACCGGCCATCTGGGCATTGTCACCGCCTATAACGACATGCTGTCGGCGCATCAGCCGTTTGAAACCTATCCCACCCTGATCCGTGACGCGATCCGCGCGGCGGGTGGCACCGCACAGGTGGCTGGCGGCGTGCCTGCGATGTGCGATGGCGTCACCCAGGGCGAGGCCGGCATGGAGCTGAGCCTGTTTTCCCGCGACACCATCGCCATGGCCACCGGTGTTGCGCTCAGCCATAATGTGTTTGACGCGTCGGTCTACCTCGGGGTCTGCGACAAGATCGTACCGGGCTTGGTGATCGGCGCGCAGGCTTTTGGCCATGTGCCGGCCGTGTTCCTGCCGGCGGGGCCGATGACCAGCGGGCTCGCCAATGACGACAAGGCCAAGATCCGCCAGAAATTCGCCGCCGGCGAAGTCAGCCGCGCCGAATTGCTGAAGGCCGAGATGGCCGCCTACCATGGCCCCGGCACCTGCACATTTTACGGCACCGCCAACACCAACCAGATGCTGATGGAGTTCATGGGCCTGCACCTGCCCGGCGCCTCCTTTGTCAATCCCGGCACCCCCCTGCGCGAGGCGCTGACAGTGGAGGGCGCAAAACGCGCGCTGTCGCTCAGTGCGCTGGGCAACAACTACACCCCGGTCTGCGATGTGCTGGACGAAAAGGCCTATGCCAACGGGATTGTCGGGCTGATGGCCACGGGTGGCTCCACCAACCTGCTGATCCACCTGATCGCCATGGCGCGGGCCGGGGGCATCATCCTCGACTGGCAGGATTTTGCAGAGCTGTCGGACGTGGTGCCGCTGCTGGCGCGAGTCTATCCCAACGGGCTGGCAGATGTGAATCATTTCCACGCCGCAGGCGGGTTGGGGTACATGATCGGTGAGCTGTTGAAATCCGGCTACCTGCATCCCGATACCCGCACCGTCGCGGGCGAGGGGCTGGAACATTACGTGCAGGAACCCTTCCTGGGCGACGAGGGGCTGACCTTCCGCGCTGGCCCCAAGGAGAGCCTCAACGACAAGGTACTGCGCCCGGCCTCGGATCCGTTCCAGAAAACCGGCGGGCTGAAGCGGCTGACCGGCAACCTCGGCACCGCGGTGATGAAGGTCTCGGCGGTGGCTCCTGAACATCACGTGGTCGAAGCGCCCGCGCGGGTGTTCCACGATCAGGAGGAGGCCAAGGCCGCCTTCAAGGCAGGCGAGCTGGCAACGGGCGACGTGATCCTGGTGCTGCGTTTCCAGGGGCCAAAGGCCAACGGTATGCCGGAACTGCACAGCCTGACACCCTTCCTCGGCATCATGCAGGGGCGCGGCCAGAAGGTGGCCCTGGTCACCGACGGGCGCATGTCCGGGGCGTCGGGCAAGGTGCCTTCGGCGATCCACGTGGTGCCGGAGGCGCTGGATGGCGGACCGATTGCAAAAATCCGCGATGGTGACATGCTGCGGGTGGATGCCAAGACCGGCAGCCTCGAGATCCTCGACCCGACCGTGCTGGAGCGCGAGGCTGTCACTGCCGATCTGTCGTCTTATCAGCACGGCACCGGACGGGAGCTGTTCTCTCTTTTCCGCCGCTCGGTCGCATCGGCCGACCAAGGCGCAAGCGTATTTGGAGTATAAGAAATGGTCATGACCGCGAAAGAAGCCAGCCTGCGGACCTGCGAAATTTGTGCCATGGCGCCGATCATGCCGGTGCTGGTGGTTGATGATGCCGCCCACGCCCGTCCGCTGGCAGAGGCGCTGGTCGCGGGCGGTCTGCCCGCACTGGAGGTGACCCTGCGCACGGCGGCGGCGCTGGACGTGATCCGCGAGATGGCGCAGGTGCCCGGCGGCGTGGTCGGGGCTGGCACGCTGGTCACCCCCGCCGATGCCGAGGCCGCCAAGGCGGCGGGCGCGCAGTTCGGCGTCTCTCCCGGTGCCACCGATGCGCTGCTGGACGCCTGCGAGGAGATCGGCCTGCCGATCCTGCCCGGCGCTGCCACCGCCAGCGAGGCGATGCGCCTGCTGGCGCGCGGCTATGGCATGCTCAAGTTCTTCCCGGCGGAGGCGTCGGGTGGAGCGCCCGCGCTCAAGGCGATCGGCGCACCGCTGCCACAGATTTCCTTCTGCCCCACCGGCGGTGTCAGCCCGGCCAATGCCGACAGCTACCTGAGCCTGCCCAACGTGGTCTGCGCCGGTGGCAGCTGGGTCGCGCCCAAGGATCTGGTGCAGGCCGGTGACTGGGACGCCATCAAGCAATTGGCGGCTGAGGCCAGCCAGCTGGGCCGCGACTCATGACCGGCGCCTGGACCACGCTGGAACAGCTGCATACCGCCGCCTCGGGGCGTCTGATCCTGTCGCTGTTCGATGCCGACGCCGGGCGTTTTGACGGCTTTTCAGCCGAGGCAGACGGGCTGCTGCTGGACTACTCCAAGACCAACATCGACGCGGCCACCCGTGCCGCGTTGCTGGACCTGGCCGCGGCGACGGATGTCGCTGCCAAGCGCGACCAGATGTTTGCCGGTGGCATTGCCAACATCACCGAAGGCCGCGCCGTGCTGCACAGCGCCTTGCGCGCGCAGGGCGGCGATCCGCTGCCGGTCGACGGCGCGGATGTGCGCCCCGACATCGCGGAGATGCTGCAACGGCTGGAAGAGTTTTCCGAAGGCGTGCGCACGGGCGCCATCGCGACCCCGGCGGGGCGTAAATTCACCGATGTGATCAACATCGGCATTGGCGGCTCCGACCTCGGCCCGCTGATGGCGGTGCGCGCGCTGGCACCCTATCACGACGGGCCTCGCTGCCATTTTGTCTCCAACGTCGATGGCGCCCATGTGCGCGACACGCTGGATCGGCTGAACCCGGAAACAACGCTCATCATCATCGCCTCCAAGACCTTTACCACGGTGGAGACGATGACCAATGCCGCCACCGCCATCCGCTGGCTGGAAGGCGCGGTGGGCCAGCAGGCGTCCGGCCACCTGGCGGCCGTCTCCTCGGCGCCGGACAAGGCGGCGGAGCTGGGCATCACGGCAGACCGCGTATTCGGGTTTGCCGATTGGGTCGGCGGGCGTTATTCGCTGTGGGGGCCAGTTGGGCTGCCGATCATGCTGGCCATCGGGGCCGCAGATTTCCGCGACTTCCTCGCGGGCGGCGCGGCGATGGACCGGCATTTCTGCACCGCTGAGGCAGAGCAGAACCTGCCGCTGATGATGGCGCTGGTCGGGATCTGGCACAACAATATCTGCGGCTATGCCTCGCGGGCGGTGCTGCCTTATGACCAGCGGTTGGAACGGCTGCCCGCCTATCTTCAGCAGTTGGAGATGGAAAGCAACGGCAAGCGCACCAGGATCAATGGCGAAACCGTCGACCGTGCGACCTGTCCGATTGTCTGGGGGGAGCCTGGTACAAATGGTCAGCACGCGTTTTATCAGCTGCTGCACCAGGGCACCCAGATCGTGCCCGCCGAGTTCCTGATCGCTGCCGAAGCGCATGAACCGGACCTTCAGCACCACCACGACCTGTTGAAGGCCAATTGCCTCGCCCAGTCCGAAGCGCTGATGTGCGGCCGGTCGCTGGACGAGGCCCGCGCGCTTGCCGCCAACGCGACGCCCGCAGGCGGCATCGACAGCGAAACCCTGGCCCGTCACCGCAGCTTTCCGGGCAACCGGCCTTCTGTCACGCTGGCGTACCGCAAGCTGACGCCGTTTGTGCTGGGCCAGATCATCGCACTTTATGAGCACCGGGTGTTTGTCGAAGGCGCGATTTGGGGCATCAACGCGTTTGACCAATGGGGCGTCGAGCTGGGCAAAGAACTGGCAAATTCGCTGCTGCCGATGGTGCAGGGGGCGTCGGCCGAGGGCAAGGACGGCTCCACCCGCGGACTGCTGGACAAACTGTCGGGCTAGGCTGCGCGGCTGATGCGCCCTTATGCTGGCAAGGCGCAACCGCAGCACAGAAAAAGGGGGCGCATCGGTCGATCCGATGCGCCCCTGGTTGTTTGCCGACCCCGCCGCGGCGGGGCCGCACCGGATCAGGCCGCCAGATCGAAGCGGTCCGCCTCCATCACCTTGACCCAAACAGCGACAAAGTCGTGCACGAATTTGCCGACGCCATCATCCTGGGCATAGACCTCTGCAAGGGCGCGCAGCTGCGAGTTGGAGCCGAACACCAGATCGGCCCGGGTTGCCGTCCATTTCGGCGTGTCGGTGGCGCGGTCCCGGCCTTCATACAGCCCGTCCTCCGTGGGCAGCCACTTGGTGCCCATATCGACGATGCCCCGAAAGAAATCGGTGCTCAGAACCCCGACGCGATCGGTGAACACCCCATGGCGGCTGTCGCCATGGTTGGCGCCCAGCACCCGCAGCCCGCCCAGCAACGCCGTCATTTCCGGCGCGCCAAGCCCCAGCAGCTGGGCGCGGTCGACCAGCAGTTTTTCCGCCGGGATGCTGTACGTGCCCTTCTGGAAGTTGCGGAATCCGTCCGCTTCCGGCTCCAGCACGGCAAACCCCTCAATGTCGGTCTGCTCCTGGCTGGCGTCGGTGCGGCCCGGTGTGAACGGCACCTCGATCGGGTGGCCTGCCGCACGTGCGGCCTCTTCCACCGCGGCACTGCCCGCCAGCACGATCAGATCGGCCAGCGAGACTTTCTTGCCCGCCGTGGCGGTGGCGTTGAAATCGCTCTGGATCTGCTCCAGGACATCCAGCACACGGGCCAGCTGTTCGGGCTGGTTTGCCTCCCAGTCCTTTTGCGGCGCCAGGCGGATACGCGCGCCATTGGCGCCGCCGCGATAGTCCGAGCCGCGGAAGGTCGAGGCCGCACCCCAGGCCACTGAAACCAGCTCCGGCACCGTCAGGTCGGATTGCAGGATGCGGGTCTTCAGTTCCGCCACGTCACTGTCATCCACAAGCGCGTGATCGACAGCAGGCAGCGGATCCTGCCAGATCAGATCCTCGCTCGGCACCTCGTCGCCGAGATAGCGCGCTTTTGGCCCCATGTCGCGGTGGCACAGCTTGAACCAGGCGCGGGCAAAGGCATCGGCGAACTTCTCCGGGTTGGCGTGATAATCGCGCGAGATCTCTTCATACACCGGGTCCATGCGCAGCGACATGTCGGCGGTGGTCATCATTGGCGGGTGCATCTTGTTGGGGTCATGGGCGTCGACCACCATATGCTCCGGCTTCACGTCCTGCGCTTCCCACTGATGCGCGCCTGCCGGGCTTTTGACCAGCTTCCACTCGTAGCCGAACAGCACGTCGAAATAGCCCATGTCCCAATTGGTCGGATTGGGTTTCCAGGCGCCTTCAATGCCGCTGGTGGTGGTGTCACTGCCGTTGCCGACACCGTGGGTGTTGATCCAGCCCAGGCCCATGTGCTCGACATCCGCCATCTCGGGTTCAACCCCGACCAGACCGGCGTCGCCAGCCCCATGCGCCTTGCCAAAGGTGTGCCCACCGGCCACCAGCGCCACGGTTTCCTCGTCATTCATGCCCATGCGCGCAAAGGTGTCGCGCACATCAAAACCAGAGGCGATCGGATCCGGGTTGCCGTCCGGCCCTTCCGGGTTCACGTAGATCAGCCCCATCTGCACCGACGCCAGCGGGTATTCCATTTCGCGCTCGCCGGAATACCGGCTGTTGGGTTTGTCGCTGGTGGCCAGCCACTCGGTCTCCGAGCCCCAGTAGATGTCCTCCTCCGGTTCCCAGACGTCCGCGCGGCCGCCGCCAAAACCGAACACCGGCCCGCCCATGGATTCGATCGCGCAATTGCCCGCCAGGATCATCAGGTCCGCCCAGGAGATCCGGTTGCCGTATTTCTGCTTGATCGGCCACAGCAACCGGCGCGCCTTGTCGAGGTTGCCATTGTCCGGCCAGCTGTTCAGCGGCGCAAACCGCTGGTTGCCCGTGTTGCCGCCGCCCCGGCCATCGGCGCTGCGGTAGGTGCCGGCACTGTGCCAGGCCATGCGAATGAACAGACCGCCGTAATGGCCGTAATCCGCAGGCCACCAGTCCTGGCTGTCGGTCATCAGGGCGTGCAGGTCTTTCTTCACGGCCTCCAGATCAAGCTTCTTGAACTCTTCGCGGTAGTTGAAGTCGGCGCCCATCGGGTTCGACTTCGCCGCGTGTTGATGCAGGATCCGCAGATCCAGCTGGTTGGGCCACCAGTCCTGATTCCTGGTGCCGCCGCCGCGGGCGGTGTTATGCGCCGAGCCGTGCATTACCGGGCATTTTCCTGCGGGGGTGTTGCCGTCCATTTTAGTCTCCGATCGTGGCTGCATTTCTTGTTGCGATTCGTGTCAGGCGGCGGATCCGCTACTATCCCAAGCCTGTGCGACGTTCTGGAGAGACACTAGCAGAGGAAGTCGATTGGACTAAGTTGCATTTTCTCATCGCAGTGATAGGTATTTCCTATGATAAACGTGACTCTGCGCCAGATGCGCTATTTCGAGGCTTTGGCCCAGCACCGCCATTTCGGCCGCGCAGCGGACGCCTGCGCCGTGTCGCAGCCTGCCCTGTCGGTTCAAATCAAGGAGTTGGAGGAAATGCTGGGCGTGCAGCTGGTGGAGCGGGGGGCGCGTCAGGTGCGGCTGACCAGCCTGGGGGAGGATCTGGTGCAACGGGTGCGCGGCATCCTGCGCTCGGTGGATGAGCTGGGAGAGTTGGCGCGGGCCTCGCGCGACGGGTTGGCGGGGCGGCTGCGGATCGGGGTCATTCCGACCATCGCGCCCTATCTTTTGCCGGCCATCGTGGCCACGCTCGCCCGTGACCACCCCGAAGCCGACATCCGCATACGCGAGACTGTGACGCCGAAACTGCTCAAGGAACTGGGGGAGGGCAGGCTGGATACCGCCATAGTCGCCTTGCCGGTCTCGGAGCCGGCGTTTGAGGAGGTGGCGCTGTTCAGCGAGCGTTTCGTACTGGTGCGCCCGGACCGCGACGCGCAACAGCCGGTTCCCGGCCCGGAAGGCTTGCGCGAAATGCGACTGCTGCTGCTGGAAGAGGGGCATTGTTTTCGCGATCAGGCGCTGTCGTTCTGCAACATGCAGTCCGTCGCCCCGCGAGAGCTGCTCGACGGCAGCTCGCTGTCGACGCTGGTGCAGATGGTCGGCGCTGGCATCGGCGTGACGCTGATCCCCGAAATGGCGATCCCGGTGGAAACCCGCTCGGCGGCGGTGTCGGTTGCACATTTTGCCGATCCGCAGCCTGCGCGTACCATCGGCATGATCTGGCGCCGCAGCAACCCCCTTGCGCGGCAGCTGACCCAAGTGGCAGAGGTTGTGCGCGACACCGCCCAAACCCTGTACGGCGCGGCCCCGGCGCAGGACTGAAACCCTACCAGCAGGCGGGGCTGCCACGGACGCGGCGGGCGGGCAGGGAACTTTTCGCCAAATCCGGCCAGGTGGATGTTGACTCTGCCCCAGCCCCCTATATAAGCGCGGCTTCATTGGTGTTGGTGGCCCCCGCAAGGGGATGCCTGTCATGCCCGGATCCTGGATGCGGAGCAAGAGGACAACGCCCTTCGATTGTTGCAGAGGCTCCTGGAACAGGCGAACACAAACGGCGTGGCGGCGAAAGCAGCTGCAGCCCGGACAGTGGGACCCGGTTTTCGGAAACAGCTGCAACGCCCCTAAAGAAGGAGATCAGCCGTGACCAAACGCACGTCTGCCAAGTACAAAATTGACCGCCGTATGGGCGAAAACATCTGGGGCCGCGCCAAATCCCCGGTGAACCGTCGTGAATATGGCCCCGGCCAGCACGGCCAGCGCCGCAAGGGCAAACTGTCCGACTTCGGCATCCAGCTGCGCGCCAAGCAGAAGCTCAAGGGCTACTACGGCGACCTGACCGAAAAGCAGTTCCGCCGCATCTACGGCGAAGCCGAGCGTGTGAAGGGCGACACCGGTGAAAACCTGATCGGCCTGCTGGAGCGCCGCCTGGACGCGGTCGTCTACCGCGCCAAGTTCGTTCCCACCGTCTTTGCCGCCCGCCAGTTCGTCAACCACGGCCACGTGACCGTGAACGGCAAGCGCGTCAACATCCCCTCCTACCGTGTGAAAGAGGGCGACGTGATCGCAGTCCGCGACAAGTCCAAGCAGCTGGCCGTCGTGCTGGAAGCCGTGGGCCTGGCAGAGCGTGACGTGCCGGATTACCTGGAAGCCGACCACTCCAAGATGACCGCAACCTTCGTGCGCACTCCCGGTCTGGGCGACGTGCCGTACCCGGTCGTGATGGAACCGAACCTGGTCGTCGAATTCTACGCCAAGAACTAAGCTGCTGCCCCATCGGGCATCTGGCTGGAAGGGCTGTCCTGCGGGGCGGCCCTTTTTCGTGGCGGCAACGCGCCGGAACGTGGCGAAACGCAAGTTTCTTATGGTGGGCCGCGGCGGATGGCTCTACGCTTGGGTCAAAACCAGACCGGGAGTGTAGGATGAAATTCATTGCAGGGGCGGTCTCGGCCGCCGTAATCGCCTTCTCCGCCGCCGCTGCCTTTGCGGCCCCGCTAAAGCTGACGCCCGCGAGCCCACAGCCCGGGTCGGTCTCTCCAGGGCTGGCGGTGACCTATGCCTACCCGCAGGACGTGAAATCCCTGGCGCAGGCGGAATGGGCGCTGAAATCCTATGGCGAGCCCGGCCGCCCCATTGCCGGTCTCGACAATCGCGACACCGCCGAGGGCGAGCCGACCCTGACCTCCAAACGCGCGATGCATGTGGCGGCGCGCATCACCGGCTACGTGCGGCTGGACAAGCCAGGGGTTCACACCATCGATTTCCTGACCAACGACGGGCTGCTGGCCCGCATCGGCGGCCAGGTGGTCGGAAAGTTCGACGGCCGCCAATCCTGCGACAGCACCATCCAGACCGAGGTCGAGGTGCCAGCGGCGGGCTGGTATCCGGTGGACATCCTGTACTTTCAGCGGCTCGGTACCGCCTGCCTTCACATGCGCATGGGCCCCAAGGGCAAGCGCCCGTCATGGATGAAGGACAGTGCCTTCGGTCACTGATCGGCGCGCGCCGAACGACATTCGATGCCGCACCCTCTTTCTGGTTTGAAATACTCCGGGGGAGCGGCCGCAGGCCGCGGGGGCAGCGCCCCCATCCCTGCCTACAATGGCAGCGGTCGCGCCTCAGCAATCGCTTCCATCGCGAAATAAGACGTCACGCTGTCCAGTTCGACGCCCGCAATCAGGCGTTGATACACCCTGTCATAACTGGCCATGTCCTGGGTCACCACCTTCAGCTGATAGTCGTAATCGCCGCCGATGCGGTGAAAATCCACCACTTCGGGAATGGTCAGCACGTGGCGGCGAAAGCGCTGCAACCAGTCCGCCGAATGGTGCCGGGTGCGCAGCATTACAAACACCACCAGATCCAATCCCAGCGCCGCCCGGTCGATCCGCGCGGTGGAACCTTGCAGCAGACCCCTGTCGTTCAGCGCCTTCAGTCGTCGCCAGCAGGCATTCTGCGACAGCCCGACCTTTTCCGCCAGCTCGCGCTGGGACAGGCTGGCGTCCAGTTGTAGTGCCCGCAGAATGCTGCGGTCAATTTGATCTATCGTTTGACTCATCTGTAGATCATACGACACATAGTTGAAGCAAGCCACTCAGAGATTGATAAACTTTTTCCGCCTTCCGGCGTTCATGATGTCCCCGCAGCACAACGGAGGCACCACATGACCCTGTCCGCATTCAAGCACCTCATCGTAACCGCCGCACAGGACGGCAGCCTCGCGCAGGGGCTGATCGGCGAGGGCACGATGATCCCCGGTCTCGATGGCGAGGTGCCGCTGGTCTATGCCGATTACGTCGCCTCAGGTCGCGCCTTGCGCCAGGTTGAGAATTTCGTCGCCGACGCGGTGCTGCCCTTTTATGCCAATTCGCACACAGAGGCCTCCTACTGCGGCTCCCACATGACCCGCCTGCGCCGCGCGGCCCGCAGCGAGATCGCCCGCCTGACCGGCGCCATGGAGCAGGACGCGGTGATCTTCACCGGCTCCGGCGCAACTGCCGGGCTGAACCGGCTGGTCAGCCTGCTCGGTGTCAACGAGGCGGTGCGCCCGGTGGTCTTCGTCGGCCCCTATGAACATCACTCCAACATTCTGCCGTGGCGGGAAAGCAAAGCCACCGTTGTCGAAATCCCCGAGGCCGCGGAGGGCGGTGTTGATCTGGCAGCGCTGACGCGCGCGCTGTTGGATCATGCTGACAGCGATCTGAAAATTGGCAGTTTTTCTGCCGCCTCCAATGTCACCGGTATTCTCACCGACCCGGATCCCGTCAGTCGCCTGCTGCACGAACACGGCGCGCTGGCAGTCTGGGACTTTGCCGGTGGCGGCCCGTATTTGCCGATCGACATGGGCGCGCAGGGTGCCGCGCGCAAGGATGCCGTGGTGGTCTCTCCGCATAAGTTTCCCGGCGGCCCCGGCGCCTCTGGCGTGCTCGTCGTCAACAGCGCCGCGGTGCGCCGCCGCTGCCCGTCCTGGCCCGGTGGGGGCACCGTCAGCTTCGTGTCGCCCTGGCATCACGAGTACAGCCGCGACCTTGCCGCGCGGGAAGAGGCGGGCACCCCCAATGTGATCGGCGACATCCGGGCGGCCCTGGCGTTTTTGGTCAAGGAGGCCGTCGGCAAGCCCGAGATCGAAGCCCGCGAAGCACGCTATGCGCAGATGGCCTGGGACGGCTGGGCCGATAATCCGCGGCTGCGCATCCTTGGCCCCCGCGCGGCGCACCGGTTGCCGATTTTCTCCTTCCTGGTGACGGACGCCACAGGGACGCCGGTGCACCAGCAGCTTTTCACCCGCATGCTCAGCGATGTCTGTGGCATCCAGGCGCGCGGCGGCTGCGCCTGCGCCGGGCCATATGCGCACCGCCTTCTGGGCATAGGCGAGGCCGAATCTGCCGCCCTGTTCAACGATCTTCAGGCGGGTGAGGAAATGAAGAAGCCCGGCTGGGTGCGCTTGAATTTTTCCTACCTGATGTCGGAAGAGACCGCGCAATACATCATCGACAGCGTCAACGCGCTGAGCGCGCGCGCGGGCGACATCGCGCCGCGCTATGGTGCCGATCCCGAAACGGCGCGGTTTCAGGCACGGGTCGCCTGACGGTGGCGGTCGGGCCGGGGCGGAGGGGCGGCATCTTGGTGCTTCCCCAGCCCGCCTTGGCCCGTTATGACGGGCAGGAATTATCGGAGCCCGTATTATGACCAAACTCACACCGCAGCCCGGCATCATGGATATTGCTCTGTATCAGGGCGGGGCTGCCCATGTGGCGGGGGTGAGCAACGTGGTGAAGCTCTCCTCGAACGAGAACCCGCTTGGCGCCAGCCCGCGCGCGGTGCAGGCGATGCAGGACGCGGCGGCCAATATGCACCTCTATCCCAGCTCGGATCATGCAGCCTTGCGCCAGGCCATCGGCGAGGTTCACGGGCTGGCGCCCGAGCAGATCATTTGCGGCGCTGGAAGCGACGAGATCATCGCCTTTCTCTGCCAGGCCTATGCCGGACCGGGGGATGAGGTTCTGTTCACCGAACACGGCTTTGCCATGTACCGCATCAGCGCGCTGGCAGCTGGCGCCACCCCGGTGGAGGTGCCCGAGCACGAGCGCGTGACGGACGTGGATGCGCTGCTGGAAGGCTGCACAGACCGCACCCGTCTGGTGTTCATCGCCAACCCCAACAACCCCACCGGCACCATGATCAGCGCGGGCGAGGTCGCCCGGCTGGCCGATGGCATCCCCGCGGGCGCGCTTCTGGTGCTGGACGGCGCCTATGCCGAATACGTCGAAGGCTTCGACGGCGGCGCATCTTTGATCGCCGCGCGCAGCAATGTGGTGATGACCCGCACCTTTTCCAAGATCTACGGACTGGGCGGTGCGCGCATTGGCTGGGCTTATGGCCCGCGTGAGATCATCGACGTGCTGAACCGCCTGCGCGGCCCCTTCAACGTCTCCAGCACGGCACTGGCCGGGGCAGAGGCCGCGGTGCGCGACACCGACTACCTCGTCCACTGCCGCGCCGAGAACGCCAAATGGCGGAGCTGGCTGGCCAATGCGCTGGCGGAACTCGGGGTGCCCTCGGATGTCTCCAGCACCAACTTCATTCTCGCCCGCTTCGGCAGCCAGGACGAAGCAGAGGCCTGCGACGACTATCTGCAATCGCAGGGTCTGATCGTGCGCCGGGTGGCGGGCTACAAGCTGCCCAACGCACTGCGCATCACCATCGGAGATGAGGCCGCTTGCCGCCGTGTGGCCGCCGCCGTGAAATCCTTTAAAGAGGGTCAGGCATGAGCGACCAGGTTTACGACCGTGTCGCGCTGATCGGGCTGGGGCTGATCGCCTCCTCGATGTTCTGGGCGATGAAGCGCGCTGGCCTTGCGGGCGAGGTCACCGGGTTCGCCCGCAGCAGCGAGACCCGCGAGACAGCCCGCCGCATCGGCCTGTGCGACCGCGTCTGCGACAGCGCGCGCGAGGCGGTGCAGGATGCCGATCTGGTGGTGCTTTGTGTGCCGGTGGGGGCGATGGGGGCCGTGATGGACGACATCGCACCGGTGCTGAAGCCGGGCGCGACGGTGTCCGATGTGGGCTCGGTCAAACGCCATGTCATCGACGCGGTGCAGCCGCGCCTTCCCGAGGGCGTGCATTTCGTCCCCGCTCACCCGCTGGCAGGCACCGAACACTCGGGCCCCGAATCCGGCTTTGCCGAACTTTTCGACAACCGCTGGTCGCTGCTGGTCCCGGTGGAGGGCACCGATCCCGAAGCCACCGCCCGCCTGCGGGCCCTGTGGGAGGGCATAGGCGCCAACGTCGATGAGATGGACGCCGATCACCACGATCTGGTGCTGGCAGTCACCTCGCACACACCGCATCTGATTGCCTATACGATGGTGGGCGTCGCCGACGATCTGCGCCGTGTGACCGACAGCGAAGTCATCAAATACTCCGCCGCCGGTTTCCGCGACTTTACCCGTATCGCCGCCTCCGATCCGACCATGTGGCGCGATGTATTCCTCACCAACAAGGACGCAACGCTGGAAATCCTGGGCCGCTTCACCGAGGAGCTGTTTGCCCTGCAGCGCGCCATCCGGACCGGGGACGGCGCGCACCTGCACGACTACTTCACCCGCACACGTGCCATCCGCCGTGGCATCATCGAGGCGGGACAGGACACCGACGCGCCGGACTTTGGCCGGGGTCAGAAGAAATGATCCGCGCGGGCGCGCTGCTGGCGGCGCTGCTGCTGGCGCCCGCCGCAATCGCGGACCCGCAGCCGCAGCCCGCCGCGGCGCCGATGCCGCAGGTTGCGCATGTAACGGAGGTGCTGTTCGGCCGCAAGAAACGGCGCGATGGGTCGGTCTGCGGCGATGTGGAGATACAGGGCGACGCCTTCGGCGAAGTGGCCGGTGCGCTGCCCGGCTGCGGCGCCAAGGATGCGGTTCGGGTGCGCGCCATTTCTGGCGTCCGGCTCAGCCAGGCGTCGCTGATGACCTGCGATACGGCCCGCGCGCTGAAGACCTGGATCACCCGCGAAGTGGCCACCGCCTTTGGTCGTCGCAACAGGGTGGTGGGCCTGCGGGTGGCGGCCCATTACGCCTGCCGCACCCGCAACAACCGCCCCGGCGCGAAGATTTCGGAACATGGCCGGGGGCGGGCGATCGACATCTCCGGCTTCACGCTGGAAAGCGGCGAGACGATCACCGTGCTGCGCGGCTGGCAAAAGCGCAAGACCCGCCGCAAGCTCAGGAAGATCTGGCGCGCCGCCTGCGGTCCCTTCAGCACCGTGCTGGGGCCAGAGGCGGACCGCTACCACCGCGATCACTTCCACCTCGACGTGGCCCGCCACCGCGGTGGCGCCTATTGCCGCTAGGTCTCGGGCGTCCTCTTGCCGAAATATCCCGACGCGCGAAGCAGAAGCTCGGATCCCTGGGACTGCAAACCGGCGCACCCACGGGGACGCTCCCGCGCCTGAAGATGCCCTGACGGGCCTATTACAGCCTTGGGCCCGGCGCGCTGCGCGCGCCTGTCCGCTTGCGGCGGGGCTGCGCCCACAGCCGGGCGGTTCAGCGCAGGATCAGACGGGGCGCCGGGCCCAGCGGCAGCGGGCCGAGCATCACCTGGTCGTCGGCAAAGCCCAGGGTAATGTCCAGATGCTGCGGGTTGCCACCGGCCTGCGCCAGAAGGCCCAGCACCCGCTCCGCCGAACGGCGCAGCGCCGGTGGCAGCACGCCGCCGCGTTCCGCCAACGACAGGATTTCGCGCCAGTTTTCTGCCCGCAAGGCGATGTCGCCCGTGGCGACACCCTGCGCGTCCACCGTCAACGCGCCGCTGGCCTTCAGCCGCAGCGCGCCCCACCGGGCCTCTGCCAGCGCAAGGTCGATGCGGCGGGGTTGCGGCCGTCGCTGTTCCAGCGCGCTGCGATCCCAGGGGCGGTCAAACGTCACCGCCGCTTGCAGCGTCAGAGTCTCCAGCGCCTCCGGAAGCTCCGGTCCGGCGGCCAGCCGCCGCCGCCAGTGTTCGCCGGGTACCATACCGCGGGCATGCGCCTGCACCTGATAGGTTTCAGGGCTTTCGGTCTGCACCATCCGCAGCTTCAGCGTTTGCGCCGCCAGCAGCCTGTGGTCGTCCATCGTGACCTGCCAGCGCCCGGACGTCAGCCCCAGCGTCTCCAGCGTCAGCGCCGTGCCGGGCGCAAGATGCAGCTGCGCCGTCAGATCCTGCGCCACAATCACCGCCGTCTGATCGAGATAGGACAGCCGCTGCGCCGTGTCCGCAAAGCGCAGAGTCAGCGCGCCCGGCCACAGCGCCGGGCTGTCCAGCGCCAGCCAGTCCGCGCGCCACGCTGTGCCGGTGCCGGGGTCGGCCAGCACGGGCCGACTGATCCGGGCGCTGTGGCGCCACGGATAGCCGCCCGTATCCAGCGTCGCGTATTCCGCCTGCCAGCCCTGTGCCCGCCGCGCCTCGAACCACGCGCCCAGCCCCGCGCGCAGGCCCCAGCCCGCCACCGCCCAATACAGGCTCCACAGCAACAAACCGGCAAGCAGCAGTTTCATCAGGCGCATTGCTTAACCTCTTTTGTCCGGAGTGGGATTGCTGTTTATAGGGGCAGAGCAGAAAGGGCCAGACAGCATGACGATGTGGGTATTCGGGTACGGATCGCTTCTTTGGAATCCCGGTTTTCCGGTGGCGCGGCGCGAGGTGGCGGTGCTGCATGGCTACGCGCGCTCCTTCTGCATGAGCTCGATCCACCACCGCGGCACCGAGGACCATCCGGGCCTGGTGCTGGCGCTGGATGAGGTCCGGGGCGCGCATTGCAAGGGGCTGGCGATGGCGGTGGAACCGGGCCAGGAGGCGCAGACCCTGACCTACCTGCGCGAACGCGAGCTGATCTCTTCCGCCTATGTGGAGCGAAACCTGGAGGTCGAACTGGCCGATGGCAGGCGGGTGACGGCGGTGACCTATGTGATCGATGCCGATCACGTGCAGTACTGCGGCGGCATGGGGCTGGAGGAGCAGGCCCGGATCATCGCCCATGCGGTTGGCGGGCGTGGGCCGAACACCGAATACCTGTACAATACCGCAGACCATCTGTCCGAAATCGGCCTGCATGACGTCGACCTTGACTGGCTGGCCCGGCGGGTGCGGGAAATCACCGCATAAAGCCTTGGCGCTGCAAGCACTTTGCTTATAGGCTGCAAGCGAGACAAGAGCAGACAACCGGTCAGGACCTAGGACGATGGCGCAGCCAGACCGCAAGACGCGGCCGCAATTCTCACAGCCGGTGCGGCAGATCATCATGATGCTGATCGCGCTGGGGCTTTCGGGCTTCGGCGCCTTTGTCGCCCTGCCGCGGGTACTGCCGGTGTTTGAGGCCAACCCCTGGCTCAACGGCTTTATCGTCTTTGTGTTTGTGATCGGCGTGCTGGCCTGCTTCTGGCAGGTGGTGCAGCTGATCGGCTCGGTGCGCTGGATCGAACGATTTGCGTCGGGCGACAGCCAGGAGCACCGCCGCCCGCCGTCGATGCTGGCGCCGCTGGCCTCCCTCCTGGCAACGCGCAGCGCGCGGATGCAGCTGGGCTCGGCCTCGACCCGCTCCATTCTTGACTCGGTCGCCAGCCGCATCGACGAGGACCGCGAGATCACCCGGTATATCGTCAACCTGCTGATCTTCCTTGGCCTGCTGGGCACATTCTACGGCCTCGCCACCACCGTGCCGGCGGTGGTCGACACCATCCGCAGCCTCGCGCCCCAAGAGGGGGAGGCCGGGCTGACGGTCTTCAACCGCCTGATGACTGGCCTCGAGGCGCAGCTGGGCGGCATGGGCGTTGCCTTTGCGTCGTCCCTGTTGGGGCTGGCAGGATCGCTGATCGTGGGCTTGCTCGAACTTTTTGCCGGCCACGGCCAGAACCGGTTCTACCGTGAGCTGGAGGAATGGCTGTCCTCGATCACCCGCGTCAGCTTTGCCTCGGGCGAGGACGGGGCGGGTGACAGCAGCGTGGTTTCACAGGTGCTGGACACCATGGCCGAGCAGATGGACGCGTTGCAGGCGATGTTTGCCGAAACCTCCGAAGGGCGCGCGGCGGTGGATCAGAAGCTGGGCGATCTGGTGGACACCATCCAGGACATGAACCGCCGCCAGGAACGGACCGGCTCCGTTACTGCGGCGCTGGACCGGGTGGCAGTGGGGCAGGAGGCGCTGACCGAAATCCTGCGGGCGCAGAGCGAGCAGGGCGGCATCGACGCCGAAAGCCGCATGCGGCTGCGCTCCATCGATGTGCAGATGCTGCGCATCCTCGAAGAGATTTCGGCCGGTCGTCAGGAAAGCCTGTCGGAGTTGCGCAAGGACATCGACCTGATGATCAAGGCCTTTGCCCGCCCGCGCGGATTGTCGCGCGGCGGTGTCTCCGACCGCAGCGCGGGGGAGTGATCCATGGCCCTGTCGCGGCGCACAGGACAGCGGTTTCAGGCGTCGATCTGGCCCGGCTTCGTGGATGCGATGACCGGGCTGCTTCTGGTGCTGATGTTCGTGCTGACCATCTTCATGGTGGTGCAGTTTGTGCTGCGCGAGACCATCACCGGCCAGGAAAGCCAACTGGATGAGCTGTCGGCAGAGGTGAGCGCACTGGCTGCTGCCTTGGGCCTGGAAGAACGCGAAAACCGGCGCTTGCAGGCGCGGATGGGGGCGCTGACCTCGACGTTGAACACCGCGCAGACGGATCTGGAACAGGCGCAGGGTCGAATTGCGGCGCTGTCCGCCGAACGCGACCGCCAGGCGGAGGAGCTGGCCGAGGCCACAACCCGCATCACTGATTTTGAGGCGCAGGTGGCGGCGCTGATTGCCAGCCGCGATGCGGTGCAGGCGCGGGTTGCGGACCTCAGCGCGGAACGCGACAGCCTACAGGCGGCGCGCGATGAATTGCTGAGCGAACAGGACGCCCTGAACGTTGCGCTGGCCCAGGCCCGCGATGAGCTCGACGCCGAGGCCGAAGCGGCCCGCCGGGCGGCCTCTGAGCGCGAGGCAATGGAGGCGCTGATCTCCAGCCTCGAAGCCGAAGGCGCGCAGCAGTCGGAACGGATCAGCGGCTTGCAGGAGCGGCTCGACGCGACCGAATCCGCCCGGTTGCTGGAAGCCGCTGCCGCCGAGGCCCTGCGCGAAAAATTGCAGGACGCCGATGCCGAGCTGACGGCGATGACCCTGGCGCTGGAGGCGCAGCGGCAGGAGGCGGAGGACACGCTGACCCTCCTGGCAGCAGCTGAGGCCGCGCGCAAACAGCTGGACGCGCAGCTGGCGCAGCTGGAAGCCGCGCGCGCGACAGCCGACAGTGAGGTGGCGCAGCTGTCCGCCGATCTGGCCGAGGCACGGGCGGCCCTGTCGGTGGCAGAGGCCGACGTGGATGAGCTGGACGTGCTGCGCCAGCGGCTCTTGGATGCGGTGGCGGCGCAAGAGACCGCCGAGGCCCGCGTGGCAGAGACCCTGAGTCGTGCCGAGGAACGTGAAGCCCTGTTGGCGCAAGCGCGCGAGACCCTGTCGCAGGAAAAAGCCGTGTCCGAGGAGGCGCGCCGCGAAACTGCGCTGCTGAACCAGCAGGTGGCGGCTCTGCGTGAACAGTTGGGCAGCCTGCAAGCGCTGCTGGATGATTATCAGGACCGCGATGCGGCGCAGCAGGTGCAGATGCAGAATCTCGGTCAGGATCTGAACGCAGCGCTGGCCCGCGCCGCATCGGAAGAGCGCAAACGCCGCTTTCTGGAGGAGGCCGAACGCAAACGCCTGGAAGCCGAGGCAGAGGCGCTGTCCAGCAAGGCGCAGGACCTGGAGCGCTACCGTTCTGAGTTCTTTGGCCGGTTGCGGGACCTTCTGGGCAATCAGGAGGGCGTACAAATCCAGGGGGACCGCTTTGTCTTTGCTTCTGAGGTGCTGTTTGCGCCGGGCAGTGCCACCCTGTCACCGGCCGGCAAGGTAGAGATAGCCAAGGTGGTGTCGATCCTGCAAAGCGTGGTGGCGGCGATCCCGCCGGAGATCAACTGGATCATCCGGGTGGACGGCCACACTGATGACACGCCGCTGGGCACGCATCCCAAGTTTGCCGATAATTGGGAACTGAGCCAAGGGCGGGCGCTGTCGGTGGTGCGGTACATGGTCGAGGCGCTTGGGGTGCCGCCGTCGCGGCTGGCGGCGAACGGCTTTGGGGAATATCAGCCGGTGAACACGGCAGGCACGCCCGAGGCCCGCGCCCAGAACCGTCGGATCGAACTGAAGTTCACCGAGAAATAGCGCGCCGACTCCGAGTGGCTGCGCCGCGGACCGACGGGACGGGCCGATTGGCGCGCCAGGAGGGAAAACTCGGCAGCAAACCATTTGGTGAAAATCACCGGGCGAAAATCACTGGCGCACATCAGCGGGCGCGCGGCGCACTGCCCCGCGGGGTGCAACCCGCTTCACTGTTGGAGACAGACTGCTCCGGTGCGGAGACAGAACACTAGTTACACACGGGTTGCGGCCCCGCCGGGCAGCAGGGCATGTCTAGATCTATTGCGTTTTCCAGGGGAAGCAAATCTGCGGCGCAAGGGGTGCGCTTCCGGTTTTGCCGTGGGCTCCCGCCAGGCGCACGACCCTGATCGGGCCGATTTGCCTGTTGGGCCGCGCAGCCGCCGGGGCTTGCGCCCCGGCGGCTGCGGAGGTGCCATACCGTGGCCGCGGCGCGGGTCAGCGCGGTGGGATGTCCATGCTGTGGGTGACGCTGTCGATCACCTGCCCGTTGCGCAGCAGCCGGGCGGTGCCGGTATAGTGGCCCGCAGGCCAGCTGCCGCCGCGCAGCCGCCGTCCGGCGGCGCGGAAGAATTGCGCTTGGTTGCGGTTCAGCGTCGCGCTTTGATCGACCAGCGCACCAGCGGGACCGGTCACGGACAGCACCAGCCTGTCCCCGGTGCGGCCCCCGTAGGCATAGGCCCAGAACACCAGCGCAGGCGCATCCGCGGCCAGCGGGGTCTGATCGGCGTCGCCCTGCTTGATCGTGTCATACTCCGGCACCGCGCTGCTGAAACCGGTCCCCAGCATTCCGCCGGGCTGATAGCTGGGCGCCGGCTCCGCCCACAGCGTGCCTTGCGCAGGCGCGCCACAGCGGTCCGGGCTGGCGGGCGCAAACGGATCCACCACAGCGCCATCGCGGCGCACTGACAGATGCAGATGGGGGAATTGGGTTTTGCCCGACAGCCCAACCGCGCCGAGCACATCGCCCGCGCGCACCTTCATGCCGCTTTGCACCCGGATCGAGCCGCGTTTCATGTGGCAGTACTGGGTCTCCCAGCCGTCGGCGTGGCGCAGAACGACGCCGTTGCCGCATTCCTTGCCCTTGATGGCGGCCCCGGTTTCATCCGTGGCATAGGTATCGGCCATCGAGTCGCGCACCCCGCGCACCACACCATCCGCTGCCGCACGCACCTGAACACCCGCCTGCATGTCAGACAGGTAGGGCAGGGCGATGTCGGTGCCCTTGTGCCCCTCATAGCTGAGGCTGCCGCAGGTGAAATCGGTGGCCTCGGGGCTGGGGTCATGGTCGACGAACTGCTGGATGTGGCAATCCTCGCCCAAGGTGCAGTCCACCGGAAACTGCAAACGGAAATCGCCCGCCGCGACAGGCGCGGCGAGCGTCATAGTTGCGATCAATGCCGTCAGGCGCATCACTCGGCGGTCAGCAGCGGCGGCTTGTCACCGGAAATGCGCGGCTTGCTCGGCCCTTCGAGACGGAGCTCCAGTTTGCCGTCCTTGATGCCGACCTGTACCACGCCGCCCTTGGTCAGCTTGCCAAACAGCAGCTCCTCGGCCAGCGGCTTCTTGATGTGCTCCTGAATGACCCGGCCCAGCGGGCGCGCACCCATGCGGTCGTCGTACCCCTTGTCGGCCAGCCATTCGGCGGCCTTGCGGGTCAGCTCGATCGAGACATTGCGGTCCATCAGCTGGGCTTCCAGTTGCAGCACGAATTTCTCGACCACTTGCAGGATCACCTCTTTTCCCAGCGGAGCGAAGGAGATCACGGCATCCAGACGGTTGCGGAACTCCGGCGTAAAGGTGCGCTCGATCGCGGCGGTGTCTTCACCCTCGCGGCGGTCGCGGCCAAAGCCGATGGCGGCTTTCGCCATATCCGACGCACCGGCGTTGGAGGTCATGATCAGGATCACGTTGCGGAAGTTCACCGTGCGGCCGTTGTGGTCAGTCAGCTGGCCGTTGTCCATCACCTGCAACAGGATGTTGTAGACGTCCGGGTGGGCTTTCTCGATCTCATCCAGCAGCAGCACGCAGTGCGGGTGCTGGTCGACACCATCGGTCAGCAGGCCACCCTGGTCGAACCCGACATAGCCCGGAGGCGCGCCAATCAGGCGCGAGACCGCGTGCTTCTCCATGTATTCCGACATGTCAAAGCGCAGAAGCTCCACGCCCAGCTGGTCCGCCAGCTGCTTGGCCACTTCGGTCTTGCCGACACCGGTGGGGCCTGCAAACAGGTAGTTGCCGATCGGCTTCTCCGGTTCGCGCAGGCCCGCGCGGGCCAGCTTGATGGCGCTGGACAGGGCGGTGATGGCATCGTCTTGGCCAAACACCACGCGCTTCAGGGATTTCTCCAGATCCTTCAGCACCTCGGCGTCGTCTTTCGACACGTTCTTGGGCGGGATGCGGGCGATCTTGGCGACCACGGCCTCGATCTCCTTGACGCCGATGGTCTTGCGGCGCTTGGCCTCCACCACCAGGTGCTGCGCGGCGCCGGCCTCGTCGATGACATCGATGGCCTTGTCCGGCAGCTTGCGGTCGTTGATGTAACGCGCCGACAGCTCCACCGCGGTCTTGATCGCATCGCCGGTGAACTTGATGCCGTGGTGGTCCTCGAAATAGGGTTTCAGCCCTTTCAGGATCTCGATGGAATCCTCCACCGTCGGCTCGTTCACGTCGATTTTCTGGAACCGGCGCGACAGGGCGCGGTCCTTCTCGAAATGCTGGCGGAACTCCTTATAGGTGGTGGAGCCCATGGTGCGCAGCTTGCCGCCCTGCAACGCAGGCTTCAGCAGGTTCGACGCATCCATCGCACCGCCGGATGTCGCACCGGCGCCGATCACGGTGTGGATCTCATCGATGAACAGAACCGCGTCGCGGTGGTCCTCCAGCTCGGTGACCACGGCCTTCAGGCGTTCCTCGAAATCACCGCGGTAGCGGGTGCCGGCCAGCAGGGCGCCCATGTCGAGCGAGTAGATGGTGGTTTCCGACAGAACCTCAGGCGTTTCGCCAGCCACGATCTTGCGCGCCAGCCCTTCCGCGATGGCGGTCTTGCCGACACCGGGGTCCCCCACCAGCAGCGGATTGTTCTTGCGGCGGCGGCACAGCACCTGAATGCAGCGCTCCACCTCCTGGTCGCGACCGATCAGAGGGTCGATGTCACCGTCCCGCGATTTTGCATTCAGATCAACGCAGTACTTCGCCAGTGCCGATTCTTTCTTCTCGCCCTCGGTGGTGGCGGTCAGCCCGTCGTCCTCCGGCTCGGAAGCGCCGGAAACCGGGCGCGCCTCGCCATAGGCGGGATCCTTGGCCACACCATGGGCAATGAAGTTGACCGCGTCGTAGCGAGTCATTTCCTGGTCCTGCAGGAAATAGGCCGCGTCGCTTTCACGTTCGGCAAAGATGGCGACCAAAACATTGGCACCCGTCACCTCGGTGCGGCCGGAGCTTTGCACATGGATGGCGGCGCGCTGGATCACCCGCTGGAAGGCGGCGGTGGGCACGGCTTCGGAGCCATCCACGTCGGTGACCAGATTTGCCAGGTCCTCATCCACGAATTCCACCAGCGCGGATCGCAATTCGCTCAGGTCGACGCTACAGGCGCGCATCACGCGGGCGGCGTCGGGTTCGTCGATCAGGGCCAGGAGCAGATGCTCCAGGGTTGCGAATTCATGACGGCGTTCATTCGCCAGCGCCAGCGCTGCGTGAATGGCCTGTTCCAGGGTGCTCGAGAATGAAGGCACGGGCGTGCTCCTCTGATCTTGGGTTGGCCGGTGGAGCGGTATTAACCAACTCCTCAGTTCAACCATGTGCTTATAAGGTTAGAGTTTGGTTGATAGAGCGCCGGCTTCAAGGTCTTTTCTTCATTTTGCGGTCACATTTATTTTGGCCCTGTTGCGCGCGGATACCGCCTGTTTCTGTCAGAAATCATCCTTGCGTTTGCGAATCTCTGCAAAAACTTCTGCGTCTTCAGCAGCTTCCATGCCCAATGCAGCGCGGATCGCGGGGTCGTGCGGGCGCAGGAAGGGATTGGTGTCCAGTTCCAGTTGCAGCGAGGAGGGCACCGTGGCGCGGCCTGCCTCGCGGGCTGTGGCGATATCGTCGAGGCGGGCCTGCAACGCCGGGTTGCCGGCATCAATCGTCGCGGCAAAGGCGCCATTGGCTTGGGTGTATTCGTGGCCCGAATAAACCATGGTCTGCGGCGGCAGTGCTGCCAGTCGCGACAGGCTGGCCCACATCTGCTGAGGCGTGCCCTCGAACAGGCGGCCGCAGCCCAGTGCCATCAGGCTGTCGGCAGTGAAAACGGCCTCAGTGCCGGGCAGGTAAAACGCCACATGGCCGACCGTGTGGCCCGATACGTCCCAGACATGCACCGTCTCCCCCATCAGCGAAAAGCTCTCGCCGTCGCGCACCATCTGGTCCAGCGGCGGCAGCCGGTGGGCATCGGCGCTGGCACCGATCACCTTGGCACCATAGGTCTCGCGCAGCGCCGCCACCCCGTCCACGTGGTCCCAATGATGATGGGTCAGCAGGATCCAGTCCAGCCCCCAGCCGCGCGCCGACAAGGCCGCCTTCACGGCCTCAGCCTCGGGCGCATCGACCAATGCGGTTTCACCCGACTTGGGATTATGGATCAAAAAGGCATAGTTATCCGACAGGCAGGGCAGGGTGATGATCTCAAGAGGCATGGTCATTCGCCTTTACATTGCTAAACTGACCTCAGATTGGCCGAAGCAGCAGGCGCCCGCAATGCATCTTGATGTTCAGGATCTCAGGAACTTCTATTACCGCAGCACGCTGGGCCGGGCGGCGCAGGCGTCGATCCGTGGGCGTCTGCAACAGCTGTGGCCAGAGGCCGCCGGGCTGACGGTGGCGGGCTTCGGCTTTGCCGCGCCGCTCCTGCGTCCTTACCTGCCCGAGGCGCGCCGGGTGATGGCGCTGATGCCGGGCCCGCAGGGGGTGATGCAATGGCCGGCCGGTCAGCCCAATGTCTCGGTGCTGTGCGAGGAAACCAGCTGGCCGGTGGAGACCGGCCGCATCGACCGGCTGGTGCTGCTGCACGGGCTGGAGACCTCGGAGCGGCCGGGCAAGTTGCTGGAAGAATGCAGTCGGGTCCTGGGGCCAGGGGGGCGGGCGATCTTCATCGTGCCCAACCGGGCGGGCCTGTGGGCGCGGTCGGACCTGACACCGTTCGGCTTTGGCCGCCCCTATACGTTGCGCCAGCTGGAGGGGCAGCTGCGCGATCACGACTTCACCATCGAACAGCACACCGCCGCGCTCTACCGGTTGCCCAGCAACAGACGTTTCTGGCTGAAGTCCGGCGCGATGCTGGAACGCATGGGCAACCGTTTGCCCGCGATGCTGGCGGGGGGCGTCTTCATGGTGGAGGTCAGCAAGCACACCCACCCGCAAAAGGGCCACATTGTCCGCCCGCGCGCGCCGAACCCGATCCGGGTGCTGGAGGGCTTGTCGAACCCGCTGCCGGAACCGGCCTGAACCTGCCCCGATTTGGTTTCCCAAAATCCGCGTTGCTCTGAAAGGGGGGCTGACGCGGGGCTGCGGCGGCGCTGGTGTAACGATTTTGCGGCGGATTCGGCCGTTCGGAATCGCGAATTGCTGAGGTTCCGTGGCAGTTTTTGCGGAATATATTGCGGTCAAAGGGCCGCACTCGCCGCAAGTGTTTGAAAACTTGGGGAACTCGCATTCTTTCAATACCGTTATAGACAGTTGATAGGTCGCATCCGCTCTGCTAGACCCACGCTGATTTCAACGCCCCGCTGCCTAGGGCGGGCTGACTCACGCCCCCGGACGCCGTCTGTTGCCAGGCATGCCAACCGGGGCCAAAAACATATCGGAAGGGTGGACGTGTCCGAACCAGCTTCGATTTCTGCAGGCATTGCTGCGCGCTATGCCACCGCGGTGTTCGACATCGCGGAAGAGAACAAGGCGCTCGACAGCCTTGAATCCAGCATCAATGATCTGGCAGCCGCGCTGGCTGACAGCGACGACCTCAATAGCCTGATCCGCTCTCCGCTCATCTCGCGCGAGGAGCAGGGCGCCGCGATCACCGCCGTGGCAGACAAGATGGGGCTGGACCCCGTCCTGCGCAACACCCTGGCGCTGATGGCCGACAAACGCCGCCTGCACGTGCTGCCCGCGCTGCTTGACGCGCTGCGTGCCCGGCTCGCTGACGCCCGCGGTGAAGTCACCGCCGAGGTGACCTCCGCCAAGGCGCTGACCAAAGCCCAAAGTGAAAAGCTGGCCAAAACTCTGGCGGCGCGCGTGGGCAAGAAAGTCACCATCAATGCCACCGTCGATACCTCCATCATCGGCGGACTTGTCGTTAAAGTGGGCTCGAAGATGATCGACAGCTCGATCCGCTCCAAGCTCAACTCCCTACAGAATGCAATGAAAGAGGTCGGATAAATGGGTATCCAAGCAGCAGAGATTTCTGCGATCCTGAAAGACCAGATCAAGAATTTTGGTCAAGAAGCCGAAGTGGCGGAAATCGGCCGCGTGCTGTCCGTCGGTGACGGTATCGCGCGTGTCTACGGCCTCGACAATGTTCAGGCCGGCGAGATGGTCGAATTCCCCGGCGGCATCATGGGCATGGCGCTGAACCTCGAAGCCGACAACGTCGGTATCGTGATCTTCGGCTCCGACCGCGACATTAAAGAAGGCGACACTGTCAAGCGCACCAACTCCATCGTGGACGTGCCGGTTGGCAACGGTCTGCTGGGCCGCGTTGTGGACGGTCTGGGCAACCCGCTGGACGGCAAGGGCCCGATCACCGACGTCACCCGCGGCATTGCCGACGTGAAGGCGCCGGGCATCATCCCGCGTAAATCGGTGCACGAACCGATGGCGACCGGCCTGAAATCCGTCGACGCGATGATCCCCGTTGGCCGTGGCCAGCGTGAGCTGATCATTGGCGACCGTCAGACCGGCAAGACTGCGATCGCGCTCGACACCATCCTGAACCAGAAGTCGTACAACGACGCTGCTGGCGACGATGAGTCCAAGAAACTGTACTGCGTCTACGTCGCCGTGGGCCAGAAGCGTTCCACCGTGGCGCAGCTGGTGAAGAAGCTGGAAGAAACCGGCGCGATGGACTACTCCATCGTGGTGGCCGCAACCGCGTCCGACCCGGCACCGCTGCAGTTCCTGGCCCCCTATGCCGCAACCGCAATGGCGGAATTCTTCCGCGACAATGGCCGCCACGCGCTGATCATCTATGATGACCTGTCCAAACAGGCCGTGGCCTATCGTCAGATGTCGCTGCTGCTGCGCCGCCCGCCGGGACGTGAAGCCTATCCGGGTGACGTGTTCTACCTGCACTCCCGCCTGCTGGAGCGTTCGGCCAAGCTGAACGAAGACTTTGGTGGTGGTTCGCTGACCGCGCTGCCGATCATCGAAACCCAGGGCGGCGACGTGTCCGCGTTTATTCCGACCAACGTGATCTCGATCACCGACGGTCAGATCTTCCTGGAAACCGAACTGTTCTACCAGGGTATCCGCCCCGCCGTGAACACCGGTCTGTCGGTGTCGCGTGTTGGCTCCTCGGCCCAGACCAAGGCGATGTCCTCCGTGGCCGGCCCGGTGAAACTGTCGCTGGCCCAGTACCGCGAAATGGCGGCCTTTGCCCAGTTCGGCTCCGACCTGGATGCCGCCACCCAGCAGCTGCTGGCCCGTGGTGCGCGCCTGACTGAGCTGATGAAGCAGCCGCAGTACTCGCCGCTGACCAACGCGGAAATCGTCTGCGTCATCTTTGCCGGCACCAACGGCTACCTCGACAAGGTCGACGTCAAGGACGTGGGCCGCTACGAGGCTGGCCTGCTGAGCCACCTGCGCGGCAAACATGCCGACCTGCTCGCCGACATCACCGAAAACGATCGCAAGGTGAAGGGCGAGCTGGCTGACAAGATCAAGGCTGCGCTGGACGAGTTCGCCGCTAGCTTCGCTTAAGGGGAGGATGAGGCTATGCCGAATCTCAAGGACCTTAAAAACAGGATCGCGTCGGTCAAATCGACCCGCAAGATCACCAAAGCCATGCAAATGGTGGCCGCGGCGAAACTTCGCCGCGCCCAGGAGGCTGCCGAGGATTCCCGTCCCTATGCCAAGCGGTTCAATGCCGTGATGGCGGGGCTGGCGGCCTCGGTTGGTGGCAGCGATACCGCGCCCAAGCTGCTGCGCGGCACCGGCTCGGATCAGGTGCAGCTGCTGGTCGTGATGACTGCCGAGCGCGGTCTGTGCGGCGGCTTCAACTCGAACATTGCCAAGCTCGCCCGTCAGAAGGCGGCGGAGCTGAAGGCCGCGGGCAAGACGGTCAAGATCCTGACCGTTGGCAAAAAGGGCCGCGACGCCCTGAAACGCGACCTGGGCGATGACTTCATCGGCCATGTGGACCTGAGCGAGGTCAAGCGGGTTGGTTACGCCAATGCGCAGGACATCGCCAAGGGGATCCTCGCCCGCTTTGATGCGGATGAATTCGATGTTGCCACGATCTTCTACGCGGAGTTCGTCAACGTCGTGACCCAGATCCCCACCGCACAGCAGATCATTCCGGCCACCTTCGAGCCGTCGGAAGAAGAAGGCACGGGCGCGCTTTATGACTATGAGCCAAGCGAAGAGCAGATCCTTGCGGACCTGTTGCCGCGTGGCGTGGCGACCCAGATCTTCTCGGCACTGCTGGAAAACGGTGCATCCGAACAGGGTGCACGGATGAGCGCGATGGACAACGCGACCCGCAACGCGGGCGAGATGATCGACAAGCTGACCATCGAGTACAACCGTTCCCGTCAGGCCGTGATCACCAACGAGCTGATTGAAATCATTTCGGGCGCTGAGGCGCTCTAAGAGACAACCGGAGACCAACAAATGGCACAAGCAAAAGGCAAGGTGACCCAGATCATCGGCGCCGTTGTGGACGTCCAGTTTGACGACCAACTGCCCGCAATTCTGAACGCGCTGCACACCGAGAACGACGGCAAGACCCTCGTTCTCGAGGTGGCTCAGCACCTCGGCGAAAACACCGTCCGCACCATCGCGATGGACGCGACCGAAGGTCTGGTCCGTGGTCAGGCGGTGCAAGACACCGGCGCGCCGATCTCGATCCCGGTCGGCAACGCCACCCTGGGCCGCATCCTGAACGTCGTCGGCGAACCCGTTGACGAAAAAGGCCCGGTCAACGCCGACGAAACCCGTGCGATCCACCAGCCCGCACCGGAATTCAACGACCAGTCCACCGAATCCGAGGTTCTGGTGACCGGCATCAAGGTCATCGACTTGCTGGCGCCTTACGCCAAGGGCGGCAAGATCGGCCTGTTCGGCGGTGCCGGCGTGGGCAAGACCGTTCTCATCATGGAACTGATCAACAACATCGCAAAGGTGCACTCGGGCTACTCCGTGTTCGCCGGTGTTGGCGAGCGGACCCGTGAAGGCAACGACCTGTACTGGGAAATGATTGAATCCAACGTGATCAAGCCGGACAACCTGGAAGAATCCCAGGTGGCCCTGGTCTACGGTCAGATGAACGAACCTCCGGGGGCGCGTGCCCGTGTGGCGCTGACCGGCCTGACCCTGGCCGAGCAGTTCCGCGACCAGTCCGGCACCGACGTTCTGTTCTTCGTGGACAACATCTTCCGCTTCACCCAGGCCGGTTCCGAAGTGTCGGCTCTGCTGGGCCGTATTCCTTCGGCGGTGGGCTACCAGCCGACCCTGGCGACCGACATGGGCGCGATGCAGGAGCGCATCACCTCCACCAAGAACGGCTCGATCACCTCGATCCAGGCCGTCTACGTTCCCGCGGACGACCTTACCGACCCGGCCCCGGCAACCACCTTTGCCCACCTGGACGCGACCACCGTTCTCAACCGTGCGATTTCGGAACTCGGCATCTACCCCGCTGTGGACCCGCTCGACTCCTCCTCGCGCCTGATGGACCCGCAGATCGTTGGCGAAGAGCACTACAAAGTGGCTTCCGACGTTCAGCAGATCCTCCAGCGCTACAAGTCGCTGCAGGACATCATCGCGATCCTCGGCATGGACGAACTGTCGGAAGAGGACAAGCTGACCGTTGCGCGTGCGCGTAAGATCCAGCGTTTCCTGTCCCAGCCGTTCGACGTGGCAAAGGTCTTCACCGGCTCCGACGGTGTCCAGGTTTCCCTGGAAGACACCATCGCCTCGTTCAAGGCAGTTGTGGCCGGCGAATACGACCACCTGCCCGAAGGCGCCTTCTACATGGTTGGCGGCATCGACGAAGTGATCGCCAAAGCCGAGAAAATGGCTGCGGAAGCCGCCTAAGAATGGATTTTCCCCCGCGCCCTTTGCCGGGGGCGGGGGAACCCTGAAAGGAGGCCCAAATGGCACAAACGATGCAATTCGACCTCGTGAGCCCGGAGCGGAGCCTGGCTTCGCTGCAGGCAAGCGCGGTTCTGATCCCCGGAGCCGAGGGTGACATGACGGCGATGCCACAGCATGCGCCGACCATCACCACCCTGCGCCCCGGCGTGCTGAAGGTCGAAAGCCCGGAAGGCAATTCGGAGTATCTGGTGACCGGTGGTTTTGCCGAAATCGCGGGCGACAGCCTGTCGGTTCTGGCCGAACGCGCGATCCCGATGGCCGAGATGGACCGCGATCAGATGAACGCGCTGATCGAGGAAGCCCGCGAGATGTACAAGACCGCGAAAGAGGAAGACCAGCCCCACGGCCTGGTCGAGGACGCAGCCAAGCTGCTGGCCGATATGGAAGCCCTGGGCACCCATATGTCCCTCTGATCCAGCGCGGATTGGACGATTCTGAAACCGGCTCCCGCAAGGGGGCCGGTTTTTTTGTTGGTCGGTGGGCTGGCCGATGCGCTGTGTTTCCGTGGCCAAATTCTGCCCGTCCGGCGAACCTTAAGCCGGCTTTTTGCGATCATTGACGATTTCTGGGCGCCATCTCATTCTTCAGGCACCCGTAGAAGGAGACCAATGCACAGAGGCTTCGATTGAACCGCAGGCAGCGGTATCGCTTGGCACCGTCACTGCCGAACCTCTTTGCATTCTTTCTATGGAAGTATCATGGAAAATCTAAATATCGTGATCCGTCCGTTCGACGCAGGAACGGACATGGAGCGACTCTCGGGCATCTGGCTCGACGCATCCTTGAAGGCGCATCCATTCATAGGCAAGCTGCGGCTACTGGCGCAGCGCGAGCTGATCGAGGAAGAATATCTTCCGAGCTCGGAAACATCGGTCGCCTAAAGTGCCGGCCAACCCATCGGGTTCAACAGTCTGTTGGGTGGTCATATCGGCGGGTTTTTCGTGTCCCCGACCCGGCAGAGCATGGGCGTGGGGCGCAAGCTCATCGCGCGCGCCTTGTAGCGCGAAGGTGGGCCTTCGCTTGAGGTCTACACCGGCAACGAACAGGCAGTGCGTTTCTGCACCTCCTTCGGTTTCAGGGAAGGGACCCGGCGCGATGTGGATGATTTCGGTTATCCGTTCGAGACTGCAGCCCTGAATTTGAACTGCGGACCAAAGAACCGGGCGGGAGCTTTCCTGCCCGGTTGCATCATACGAACAGCGCAGCCTCCGCGCGGTGGTAGGCCAAGGCTCCCATGCCCCGTATATTTTCGAACCTTTAACGCAATTCTCATCAATTTTCTAAAAATTACCCTGCAACATATGCTCCCAAGATGCAGGATTCTCCGTGACCGACTGGACCTCCGGCTATGTCGCCGACATCGACTACACCCACGACTTCCACAGCCAGCTGACACCCGCGGGCCTCGCCTTCTGCGCCACCGCGCAGGGCCATCGCCATGGGCTGGGCCAGCCGCGGCTGGCCTATTGCGAACTGGGCTGCGGGCAGGGGTTTTCCGCCAATCTGCTGGCTGCGGCCAATCCGCATATCGATTTCCACGCCATGGACTTCAGCCCCGCCCATATCGCCGGCGCCCGTGAACTGGCGCAGGAAGCTGCACTGGACAACGTGCAGTTCCATGAACGCTGCTTTGCCGACTTCGCGGAGACTGAAGGCTTGCCGGCCAGCTTTGATGTCATCGCGCTGCACGGGGTGTTCAGCTGGGTCTCGGCCGAGAACCGCGAACACATCCTGCGATTCATCGCCGATCGGCTGAAACCGGGCGGACTGGTCTATGTCAGCTACAACGCGATGCCGGGCTGGGCGGCGGCGCTGCCGCTGCGCCAGATGCTGCTCGGCCATGTGGAACAAGCCAGCGGCCCGCTGCCCGCCCGCATCCAGGAGGCGCTCAGGCACGCGCGCCAGTTGCAGGAAGTCGGGGCCGGGGTGTTTTCCAAGAACCGGCAGATGGGAAAACGCCTGTCGCAGATGCAGAAAATGCCGGTCAACTACCTGGCGCATGAATACTTCAATGCCGATTGGTCACCCTTCTATTTCGAGGATCTCAGCGCCGCCATGGGCCAGGCCAAGCTTGAGTTCCTCGGCGCCGCCAGCCCGCTCGACAACCGCGACGATGTCCGTTTCACCGCAGATCAGCAGGCGCTGCTGGCGGCCGAGGGCGACCCGACGCGCCGCGAGGGTCTGCGCGACCTGCTGCTGAACGAGCATTTTCGCACCGACATTTTTGTAAAGGGCAAGCTGGCACATACGCCGCGTGGCGAAATCGGCGGCTGGTTCGAAACCCCGCTGGCGCTGACCCGCGGCTACAGTGGCGGCAAGCTTGAATTCCAACACCGCGGGCAGACCCTCGCGCTGGAGCCTGCAAATTACGCGCCGGTCCTCACCGCTCTGGCGCAGGGGCCGGCTACCGTGCGCGCTCTGCTGGATCAGGGGGTGTTCGGCACCATGGAATGGGGCAGCATCTGCCGTATGCTGACAGTCCTGATTGGCACCGGCTGTCTGGCGCCCTGCCTGCCGCAGGACGATCTGGCACAGCGCGGCGCCAGCTGCCAACGCTTCAACATGGCGGTGTGCAAACGGGCAGTAGACAGCGACACCCTGCGCTTTCTGGCCTCGCCTGTCACCGGCGGCGGGGTGGCGCTGGACCGGTTTGAACAGCTGTTCCTGCTGGCCCGCAGCGAAGGCGAGCAGACCCCCTCCGACTGGGCCGCGCTGGTCTGGCGTATCCTGGCCCCGCAGGGCCAGCGCCTGCAACATGAGGGGCGCGTGCTGGAAAGCGACGCGGAAAACCTCGCCTTGCTGCGCGCCCGCGCCGGCAATTTTGCGGCCCGCCGCCTGCCGATCCTGACCCGTCTGGGGGTGACGCTGGACGCACCGGGTACAGCCACCGGCCAGGCCACCAGCGCAGCCGCCTGAACCGGCCTCGCAGGCCCGGCGGAGCCCGGGCCTGCGGCATTAGCAATTTGAAAATCTGTCGTCGCTAGACAGGTTTGCGCAGACCCTTTCACTGACAGGAACCGAAACGTGTCCTTTGAAGATCGCACGCTGGCCCCGCAAACCAGAGGCCGAGAGGCCGCCTTTGCCCTGGATGAAGTGTTTTTCTCCCGAACCGATGCCCGTGGTGTCATCCTGGCCGGCAACACGGTGTTCAGCCGGGTGTCGAAATATGCGCTGGAGGACATGCTGGGTGCGCCGCACAAGCTGATCCGCCACCCGGACATGCCGCGCGGCGTGTTCCAGCTCTTGTGGGACACCATCCGCGACGGCGGCACCGTTGGCGCCTATGTCAAGAACAGGGCCAGCGACGGCAGCTATTACTGGGTGTTTGCCGTCATCACCCCTTGCGAAGGGGGCTACCTGTCGGCCCGGATCAAACCCTCCAGCCCGCTGCTGAAGACCATGCAGCAGGAGTACGCCCAGCTGCGCCGCGCCGAGCAGAGCGAAGGCCTGGAACCCAAGGACAGCGCCGACCGGTTGCTGTCGCGGCTGCGGGAGCTGGGCTATGCCACTTACAATGACTTTGCCGGTCACGCCCTGGCCGAGGAGCTGGTGGCCCGTGACGCCGGGCTGAACCGCCCCGCGGATGAGCGCATCGTCGAACGCCGCGCCATGTTCGCCACCGCCGACAGGTTGGTGCAGGAAACCGAAGGTCTGGTGCAGGATTTCGAATCCATGCGCACCATCCCCCACAACCTGCGTGTGATCGCCTCGCGGATTGAGCCTGCGGGTGGACCGGTCACCGTGCTGTCGCAGAACTACAGCGCCATGTCGCGTGAGATGGCCAGCTGGTTCGAGGCGCATGTCTGGGGCAAGGACAGCAATTTCCGTGCCATCAAGGGCACGGTCACTGCCGCCATCTTTGTCGAGGGGCTGGCCCGCATACTGACCGAATGTGATCGCCAGCTGGACCAGGAAGACAATGCCACCGCCACCGCCACCGCCATCGACATTGCCCGCGAACAGGGAATTCTGGCGCAACTGACGGCGGAGCAGGTTGAAAAGGCCGGCAGCAGCCTGCGCGACGTGCGGTTCGAGGCCGGACGCATCCAGAAGGCCTGCCTGACGCTGCACCGCCATTTCATGGCGCTGACCACCACGCGGGTTCTGTGCAAGATCGAATGCGCGCGGTTGGGCAACGTCGGCGAGTCGCTGAACTCGATCATTGATGAGCTGGGCCAGTTCCAGGACCGGATCTCCGCCCGGCTGGAGGAAATCACCCAGCTCAGCACCGCGCTCAGCGCTGAGGAGAGCTGACAGCGTCCCAGCCCCAGGTGCCGCGCCACCGCCAAAGGCGGCGGGCTCCGCAGCGGATAACTGCGGCGCATGGCAACACCTTTTTTACCGCTGCGCGTATTCCTGCTGATTTTCGCCGGACGACAGGCTAGCATGCCGGGGCAGGTGTGGTGGTCGAGACGTGGAATGAAGAGATTGCGAAATCCCCGGACGGGGATCCTTCAGGGGGATGCGGTGGTGTTCTCCGATTTCGAGGACGGCGGAGAGATGTGGACCGGCACCGGCCCGCGTGAACGGCGATGCCGGGTGCAATTTTCTGAGAGCTTCGCAAGCCCGCCCGCCGTGCAGGTCTCCGTCTCGATGTGGGACATGGACACGTCGGCGGCGATCCGGGCGGAACTGGTGGCAGAGGACATCACCCGCGACGGTTTTGACATCGTCTTCCGCACCTGGGCCGACAGCCGCGCCGCCCGGCTGCGTGCCGCCTGGATGGCAATTGGGGATCTGCCTTTTGCGGACGACTGGGACGTCGATTAAACCACCGCCGTCAGCCGTCCCGCGCGCAGAAGCCTTTGAAACTTGGGGCATTCCAGGTGGCTTGGCGCCGGGCATTCCGCAACATGCCGCAGCGCATCGCGCAGGATCGCCAGCTCCTCGATCTGTGCCTCCAGCGCATCGGCGCGGGCGCGCAGCTGATCGCGCGGCAGCTCCGGCTGGCCCTTCTTTCCGAACATCCCGGCAATGTCCTGCAACGAAAACCCCGCCGCCTTGCCCAGGGTGATCAGCGACAGCTGCAACAGCACCTCCGGCCCGAACTGACGCCGCAGCCCGCGGCGCCCGGCGGCGGTTATCAATCCGATCTCCTCGTAGTACCGCAGGGCCGAGGGGGCCACGCCGGACCGCTTGCTGACCTCGCCAATATCCAGAAGTTTCATCCTTGACCTCAAGCTAACTTGAATTGGCAGAGTGCCAGCCTTCACGGAAAAGGACAAGGAAACTCCCTGATGACGACGGAAAACGGTGCGCTTTGGCGCGATCCGCGTGCGGTTGCGCTGCTGATGGCGGCCAGCCTGACGGTGATGGCAAATGCCACCATCAGCCCGGCGCTGGCGGGGCTGGAGCGGGAATTTGCCGCCCGGCCAGATGCGGGTCTCTTGGTGCGGCTGCTGGTCACCGCGCCTTCGCTTGCGGTGGTGCTGATGGCGCCGCTGGCAGGGTGGCTGGCCGACCGGGCCGGGCGGCGGCGGGTGTTGCTGGCCGGGGTGGCGCTGTTTGTGCTCTGCGGCACCGCCGGCGCCTATCTGCCGGGGCTGTATGCGATTCTGGTCAGCCGCTTTGGCCTGGGGATCGCGGTGGCTCTGATCATGACCGCGCAGACCGCGCTGATCGGCGATTATTTCACCGGCGCGCGGCGGCACGCGCTGACCGGATTGCAGATCTCGGCGCGCAATTTCGGCGGGCTGCTGTTCATCGGTCTTGCGGGTCTGGCGGCAACGGCGTCACCACGGTTGCCGTTCCTGATTTACGCGCTGGCGCTGGTCTGCCTGTACGCGGTCTGGCGCCACGTAGCCGAACCGACCCGCAGCCAAGCGCCGCCGGCTGAAGGGGAAGCGGCAGGCCATCCGGCCTGGCTGGCGCTGGTGCTGGGGGTCTCGGCGCTCCAGATGCTGACCAATGGTCTGTTCTTCATGATGCCGACGCAGCTGCCGTTCTTTTTTGAAACGCAGGGGCTGAACAGTGCCCTGATGACCAGCGCTGCGCTGGGGCTTCTGTCGCTGTGCGGTGGCCTCGCGGCGCTGTTTTACGGCCGGTTCAAGGGAGCGTGTTCCCATGCGGCGATCTTTGCCATGGGGTATGCCGCGTTGGCTTGCGGCCTGCTGGTGCTGTCGCAGCAGGGCAGTGCGGGGCTGTCGCTGCTCGGGGCGATGGTGGTGGGGGTCGGATATGCCACCGTGTCACCCGGCTTTGTGGCCATTGCGCTGGCGCTGGCACCTGCGCGCCGCCGCGGCACTGCCGGGGCGATCCTGACCGGCTCGGTGTTTCTGGGGCAGTTCCTGTCGCCCGTGGCCAGCACGCCTGCCATCGGGCAGTGGGGCTATGGCGGTACCTTCGCCGCGGCGGCGGGCGTGGCGGCGCTGCTGTCGGCTGGCGCGGCCCTGGCTGCGCTGCACCGCCGCCGCCGCCGCCGCGGCGCTGTTGCCTGACACCCCATACACAACGAAAAAGCCCCGCAAATCTGCGGGGCTTTGCAAGAGCGTTCGTTGCGGGCAGCCTCAGCCGCCGTTGCTGTAAAGACTCTCGTAGATTGGCACCAGCGTCTTGTCCTCGAACAGCGACGACACGGAGGTGCCGTGCCAGATGTTCAGGATCGCCTGGGTGAACAGCGGCGCGGTGGGCAAGATGCGGATGTTGGGCGCGGCGGCCACGGCCTCGGTCGGCTGGATGGAATCGGTCAGCACCAGCGACTTCATCACCGAATTGGTCACCCGCTCCACTGCCGGGCCGGACATGACGCCGTGCGTGATATAGGCGTGCACTTCCTTGGCACCGTTGTCCAGCAGCACTTGCGCGGCCTTGCACAGCGTGCCGGCGGTGTCGCACATGTCGTCGATGATCAGGCAGATCTTGTCCTTCACATCACCGATCACGGTCATTTCAGCCACTTCGCCGGCCTTTTCGCGACGCTTGTCGACAATCGACAGCGGCGCGTTGATCCGCTTGGCCAGCTCACGCGCACGGGCCACGCCGCCCACGTCCGGGCTGACGACCATCAGCTCGTCCATGCGGTCCTTGAACTGGTTTTTCACATCCAGCGCAAAGATCGGCGAGGCATAGAGGTTGTCCACCGGAATGTCGAAGAAGCCCTGGATCTGCGCCGCGTGCAGGTCCATGGTCAGCACCCGCTCGATGCCGGCACCGGTCAGCATGTTTGCCACCAGTTTGGCCGAAATCGGCGTGCGCGCCTTGGTGCGGCGGTCCTGACGGGCATAGCCAAAGTAGGGGATCACCGCGGTGATCCGCTGGGCCGAAGACCGGCGCAGCGCATCGGAGATGATCAGCAGCTCCATCAGGTTGTCATTCGCCGGGTTGGAGGTCGGCTGGATGATGAACATGTCCTCGCCGCGGACGTTTTCGTAAACTTCGACGAAGATTTCCCCGTCGTTGAACCGCTCCACGCGGGCATCGACCAGACCCTGGTCAACGCCACGGTGCATGCTCATCCGGCGGGTGATGGCTTGGGCAAGAGGAAGATTGGCGTTCCCAGCAATCAGCTTGGGTTCGTTCAAGGTCGGCATTGGCTGTGATCCCCAGGCAGCAATGGCAATGTGTCAGATTCGTGATATTGAACCCCGCTTATCATGCACTTACCCTCGCGCAAAGTTATTACCGGGAGAAACAACCGATGGCAGCCGTGGATTTTTACTTCTCAACCCTGTCGCCCTTTACCTATCTGGCCGGCAGGCGCCCGTGGGAGATTGCCGCGCGCCATGGCGTGACGCTCAATCTCAAGCCGCTGGACATTCTAGCGCTGTTTCCGCGCACCGGCGGCACCCCGCCCGCGCAGCGCCACCCGGCGCGACAGGAATACCGCATGATCGAAATGCAGCGCCAGGCGGCCGCCCTGGAGATGCCGATCACGCTCAAACCGGCCCATTGGCCCACCAATGCCGCCCCGTCGTCCTATGCGATCATCGCCGCCCAGGCGGCGGGCAACGGCGATCTGGCGCAGCTGGTCACCGCGATCCTGGCGGCCTGCTGGGCGCAGGAAAAAGACATTGCCGAGGACGCGGTGATCCGCGCGTGCCTTGAAGGCGCCGGCTTTGACCCTGCGCTGGCGGACAGCGGGCTCCTGGCCGGCGCGGAAACCTATGCGCAAAACCTCGAGGATGCAGTCACCGCTGGCGTCTTTGGCGCGCCCTTCTGGGTGACGGCGGACGGCGCGCGCTTCTGGGGTCAGGATCGGCTGGCGGCACTGGATGCGCATCTGGCCGGAGCGGCAGCGTGAAGGATATGCCGCAGGGGATCTTTGCGCGCACCTTCGGGCAGGGGCCGCGACCCTTGCTGGCGGTGCATTGCTCGCTGGCCCATTCCGGTGCCTGGCGCGGCCTCGCCGCGGTCATGGAGCAGGAGGTGACCCTGACCGCCTATGACATGCTCAGCCACGGGCGCAGCCCGGACTGGGACGGGCAGGGCAATTACCAGCTGCTGAATGTGGCAGCGGGCCTTGCACAGCTCGAGCCCTTGGCGCAGGCGGGGCCAGTGGACGTGATCGGCCATTCCTTTGGCGCGACGGTGGCGCTGCGCATGGCAATGGCGCGGCCCGACCTGGTGCGCAGCCTGACCCTGATCGAACCGGTATTGTTTGCCGTGGCCCGTACCGACGATCCGGGACTGCTGGCCGCGACCGAGGCCGAGAGCCGACCCTTCGATGAAGCCTTTGCTGCGGGTGAGCTGGAGCGCGCCACGCGGCTGTTCAACCGCATGTGGGGGCCGGGCCATCCCAAGTGGCCGGACCTGCCCGAGACCTCGCGAGCAGCAATGATGCGGGCGATGCCGGTGATCCCGGCCAGCCACGCAACCCTTTATGACGACGAAAACGGCACCCTCGCCCCCGGCGCGCTGGAGCCGGTAACGATGCCGGTGCAGCTGATCTACGGCAGCAAGAGTCCTGCGGTGATGGCGGTGATCGCCCGCGGGCTCAGCCGTCGTCTGCCGCAGGCACAATGCGCCGCGATGCCCGGGGCAGGGCATATGCTGCCGGTGACCCACCCACAACAGACGGCGTCGCTTCTGCGCCGGTTCTGGCGGACCTAAGGCCCGCCAGCGCGCCCCCCCGGCCCAAGGAGCCGGGCGCGGCGTCAGCAATTGATGGTGCGGGTCACCACCTCGCGGAAGAAATCAATCTTGCCGCCCGTCTCATGCGACAGGATGAAGGTTTCGCTCTGCACCTCGCAGCCGCGCAGCCCATAGTGAAACCGCTGCTGAAACCGGGTCTGGTGCCAGCCATCCCCCAGTGCTGTGCTGTCCAACCCGGTGATGGTGGTGCCTTGTGGAAATACCTCCTGGCCCAGCCGGGCCAGCACCGCGCCAAAGCCGTGCAGATCCCGCGCCTGTTGCCAGCTTGTGTCGGCCTCGTCGCGGTAGTGATCGATGCGAAAATCGACGTCCGGCGCGATCAGTGCCATCAGCGCCGGGTCTCCGGCCTCGAACAGGCGCAGCAGGCGGTCGATCAGCGGCGCTTCGGCGGCGGGTGCCGTCAGTGCGGGGGCAGTCTCAGTCATGGTGTGTTCCTCAACAGTTGCCGCCGCAGGCTGCCAGTTCCTCTGGCTATATAGAATTGCTGTAGTGACTATAATCGCTATAGTCATGACCTATGACAGATCTCGCTCCCTTGCGCTATTTTCACGCCGCCTATGAGGCCGGCACCTTCAGTGCTGCCGCACGGTTGAGCCGGGTCAGCCAGCCGACGGTGTCCGCGGCCATTGCCCGGCTGGAGGCGCAATATGGTGGCAAGCTGTTCCTGCGCGGCGGCGACGGGCTGACCGCGACGGCGCTGGGGCATGAGTTGTACCAGCAATCGGCGGCGGTGCTGGCGCAGTTGCACCGGATGCAGCAGCACATGGCGGGGCGGGCGGCGCGGTTGGTGCGCGTGCATTGCCAGCCCGACATCTTCCCGGCGCGGTTCCAGCCCGGTCTGCGAGCGCTGCGGCAGCAAGGGGCGGTGACGCTGCAGTTCACGGAGGAGGCCGCGCGTGCCGATCTTCTGATGTGTTCACAGGACTGCCTGCCGCGCGGTTTTGCCTTTCGCGCGCTGTGGCAGGACAGCTATGGTGTGGCCCTGCCGCTGGGCCATCCGCTGGCCGGGCAGGCGGCGCTGACGCCGCAGGATCTGGGGAATGAGGCGCTGATCGCCCGGCCCTATTGCCCCGCTGCCGATCAGGCACTGCGCCAGGCGGAGGGGTTGTTCGCCACCGCCGCCGAGGCGGTGCATGACGCCCAGCTGCTGGAGCTGGTGGCGGCGGGTCTGGGCATTGCGCTGGTGCCGGTGTCGCACGGCCAGGCGCACCCCGGCATCACCGTCACCCCGCTGACGCTGGCAGAGCCGGTCACCCGGCAGGTGGGGCTGGGCTATCGCAGAAACAGTTTCGCGGCCGGACTGGCGCGCAACTTTACCGCCACCTGACGGCTACAGCAGCGCGAGGAAGGTGTCGATCTGTTCATGCGGCACAGACCAGTCGCAGACAAAGCGCGCGGTCACCATTTCGTCCTCCGGCCCCTCCATGCCGCCATCCCACAGGTGATAGGCAGCACCGGCCTCGAACAGGCGGCGGTGGGTGGCGCGGGGCAGGGCCGCAAAGATCATATTGGCCTGCACCGGGTGGCTAAACTCGGCCCCCACCGCGGCCAAACCCGTGGCCAGCCGCGCGGCCTTGGCATTGGCGGCGCGGGCGTTGTGCAGCCACAGATCATCGCTCAGATAGGCCAGCATCTGCGCCGACAGATAGCGGTGTTTGGAGAACAGATGCGCGCCGCGCTTGCGGCGGTACTCGAACTCCTCGGCGCGGGCCGGATCAAACAGCACCACCGCCTCCACGCCCAAACAGCCGTTCTTGGTGCCGCCAAAGGACACTGCCTCGACGCCCGCCTTCCAGGTCATCTCCGCCGGGGTGCAGTCCGATGACACCAGCGCATTGGCAAAACGCGCGCCGTCCATATGCACCGGCAGGCCAAAACTGCGTGCGACATCGCCCAGCCCGTTGAGTTCTTCAACCGTGTAGACGGTGCCAAACTCGGTCACCTGCGACAGCGACACCGGGCCGCGTTTCGGTCCATGCACGCCGCGGTTTTCCTCGCCCTCCAGTGCGGCCCGCAGATCCTGCGCGGTCATCTTGTCGGCCTCGCAGACGGTGGTCAGCTTGGCCCCGCCGCTGAAGAACTCCGGCCCGTTGCATTCATCCACGTTGATATGCGCCTGCCGGGTACAGAACATCGTCTGCCAGGGCTGGCACAGCGCCGACAGCGCCAGCACATTGGCGGCAGTGCCGGTGGCCACCAGATAGACGGCCGCCTCGGGGGCCTCAAAAATCTCGCGGATGCGGGCGGTGACCTGCTCCATCTGCACATCGGCCCCATAGCCCATGGCATAGCCCTGGTTGGCCGCAGCCAGCGCATCCAGGATCTGCTGCGGCACCGGGCCGGAATTGTCAGAGGCGAAATGCATGGCACATACTCCTTGCGTATAAGGCGTGATCTGAAATCAGGTTGGCTCGTCGATGATGTGGTCTTCCCACTCATCCTCGGAAATCTCAAACTCGGAAACGGTCCAGCCACGCACCGAAACACCGGCCTCATGCACGCTCTCAGGCGTGCCGGTCAGCAAGGGGTGCCATTCGGGCAGCGGCTTGCCCTGCCACAGCAGCCGGTAGGCGCAGGTCTCGGGCATCCAATAGGCATGGGTGTCGAGGTTCTCGGGCTTCAGCACGATGCATTCCGGCACGAACTGATGCCGGATCGGATACTGCGAGCAGCGGCAGGTGCTGTCATCCAGCAGACGGCAGGCCACACGGGTCAGCGCCACGTCGCCGCTCTCCTCGTCCTCCAGCTTGTTCAGGCAGCATTTGCCGCAGCCGTCGCACAGCGCTTCCCATTCCTCTTGGTTCAGCTTGTCCAGCGGCTTCTTCTCCCAGAAGCGCTGGCTCAGACCGGAACGGTCGATCACGTCCTTGCCCCGTTTCATAGCGCTGCCAGAAGGTCGCGGGCGCGGGCGCAATCCGCGTCCATCTGTTCGATCAGCGCATCCAGCCCGTCGAACTTCAGCTCGGGGCGCAGGAACTCCACCAGCCCGACCGACAGGGTGGCGCCATATAGGTCGCCTGAGAAATCAAACACATAGGTTTCAATATTGGGCACCACGCCGCCAAACATCGGCCGAACCCCGACAGAGGCGGCACCAAAGTAGCTGCCCTTGTGCGGACCGTCCAGCACGTCAACCAGCACCGCATAGACGCCAAAGCGCGGCTGATGCAGCCCGTCGATCGACATATTTGCGGTGGGAAAGCCCAGCTCGCGGCCGCGCTGCTCGCCGCCAATCACCATGCCTTCGATGCGGTGCCAATGGCCCAGCATCTCCTTGGCGTCGCGCGGGCGCCCCTCGCTCAGCGCATTGCGGATCGCGGTGGAGGAGACCGCATGTTCGGAATACTCCATCAGCGGCGCAATGGTGACGCCAAAGCCGTATTGTTCGCCGAACCGTTTCAGATCCTCGGCATTGCCTGCGCGCGCCTTGCCAAAGCAGAAGTCAGCCCCCACCACCACATGGCGCAGACCGAGCCCCTTGGCGATCACGTCGCGGGCGAATTCCTCAGGTGTCAGGCTGGACAGGGCGGTGTTGAAATTCAGCTCATATAGCCGCGCCACCCCCAGCTTCTCCAGCCGATGCGCCCGCGCATCAGCACGCATCAGCCGGAACGGCGGGCTGTCGGGGGCAAAATACTCGCGCGGATGGGGTTCAAAGGTCATCACGCCAAGCGGCGCATCGGGGGCCGCCTTGCGGGCCAGCTCGATCACCGACTGATGGCCCAGGTGCACGCCGTCGAAGTTGCCGATGGCGACGGTGGCGCCCCGGTCCTGATCTTCGACGAATTGATAATCTCTGACGATACGCATGGCGCATGCCTATCCGCAGCCGCCCGCCGGTTCAAGCGGCCAGTGACGGCGCAGGACGCGGGCCGGGCGGATCGGTCCAGGACGCTAGGTGTTGCGCCGCCGCCGAACGCGGCCTTCACGCGATCCTTACGCGGCAGAGCCATACTGCCTGCCGATCGATCACCCGCCATGGCCCGCAGGCCATGATACCAAGCGCAGGGCGAACTGTGTGGCCGCCCGCGTATCACCCGGAGACCGGCCCCGATAAAAAGGGGGTCGTTCAGGAACTCCTGTCCGAGCAGGCCCCGAGGGGTCTGTCCACCTCCACCCGGCGGCGCCGCCATCCTTCACGGGATCCGCGCACACAGCTTGAAATGGCGCAGACCAGATGCGCAAAACCGCCCGGGACCAATGGCCCCCCGGCGGACGAAACTGATGCGTGCAGGCACCCGAACGGCTGCCAGGGCCGTTTCTTTCTGGTGAAAACTACTCTGGGGGTGAGGCCCGGCACGGGCCGAGGGGGCAACGCCCCCGATTGGCGGCGGCTGCGCCCGACCAGCCGACTGACGGGCGCTTCGGCTCAGTCGAACTTGCGCGACGGCGCCAGCACCATGGCCTCGCCTTCCAGCACCTTCTTGCCATCGACGATGCAGCGGCAATTCAGCTTGACGCGGCGCTTGTCGATCACGATGTCGGTGACCTCGACCTCTGCCAGCACCATGTCACCGGGGCGCACCGGGGCCAGGAACTTCAGCGACTGGCTCATGTAAATGGTGCCATGGCCGGGCAGCTGCTCGCCGATCACCGCCGAGATCAACCCCGCGGTCAGCATGCCATGGGCAATGCGGCCCTCAAAGATGGTGTCCTGCGCATAGGCGTCATCCAGATGCACCGGGTTGCGGTCGGTGGAGACCTGCGCGAATTTCTCGATGTCCTCGTCGGTGATGGTTTTGCGCAGATAGCGCACCATCCCCATCTCGATGTCCTCAATGCAGATGGTGCCGCGCGGCATGTTGTCCAACATCCGGTCCTCCCGTCGTCCCGCCCGGGTGCCGTTGTGGCCGCAGGCGTGTTGAAATATTTGCGCGCAAAATTGCTCGCCTGCGCAACTTTATTACTTTGCAGTTGCAGAAAATCAAGGGGTTTCTCAAATCAAAACCCCCGCCAGTTGCGGCGGGTGCGGGGAAGTCTGACCGTTTTCGTGACGCGCTGCGGTATTACCGCAGGAAACCAATGGCATAGGTCGGGGCGGATTGCTCCTTCTCCAGGAACGCCTCCAGCGCATCGGGTTCGGGCTGCGTGTCGGTCTTGGTCTCCCGCGCGGCCAGGCCGCCGGTGATGAACAGGGAATCGATGCCTTCGCCCATCGCGCCGGCCACATCCGTGTGCGGGCCGTCACCAATGGCCAGAATGTCGCCATCCGCGATGTCATGGGCCAGATCCGCCAGGCGACGGCGTGCCAGGTCATAGATCGGCGGATGCGGTTTGCCGAAATACAGGCTCTCGCCGCCCATTTCCGTGTACAGCCGCGCCAGCGCGCCGGCGCACCATTCGCGCGTCTCGCCGCGGTCCACCACGATGTCGGGATTGGCGCAGAGCAGCTTCAGTCCCATCTGCTTGGCATAAAGGAAATCGGGGCGGTTCACATCCGGGTGGGCCTGGGTGTCAAACGGCCCGCAGCAGACGATGCCCTCGGCTTCCTTCAGCGGCACGCGGGTGATCTCCACCGGGTCGTGGATCACGTTCAGCGGCTCGAAGAAGCCTGCGTCACGTTCCCATTCGCCCATGAAGTAAACCTTGTTGCCAACCGCGCCGGTGAACATTGCCGCCCGCGCGCTGTCGCCGGAGGTGGCGATGGTGTCATAGGCATCGTCCGGCACGCCAAACTCTCCCAGCTGCGCGGCCACGCCAGCGCGGGGTTTGGGCGAATTGGTCAGCAACACCACGATGCCCCCCTGCGCGCGGTAGGCCTGCAACGCCGCGACAGCCTCGGGAAAGGCGGTGATACCGTTGTGCACGCAGCCCCACAGGTCCACGAACAGCGCCTTGTAACGGCTGGAGACGTCGGCGAGGGAATTGATGATCTGGGTCATGGGCGATCTCCTGAGGCGGTTTCCCCCGCTTATGCCCGAGCCGCGCCCGCAATGCCATGGGGCAACCGCTTTCGCCGCACCCGCATTGCCGCTAAACCCATGCCAGGGAGAGACCACCGCCCCGCCGGGGCAACCGGAGAAACATGATGGCAAAACCAATTCATTCGATGATCCGCGTGCTGGACGAGACGCGCGCACTGGCCTTTTACAAGGCGGTATTCGGCATGGAGCTGCGCGACCGGTTCGATTTCGAGAGCTTCAGCCTGATCTACCTCGCGACCGACGAAAGCCCGTTTGAGCTGGAGCTGACGGTCAACAAGGGGCAGGAGACGCCTTACGAGCTGGGCAACGGCTATGGTCATCTGGCCTTTGCGGTCGAGGACCTCGAAGCCTCCCACGCCGCGGCAAAGGCGGCCGGTTACGCGCCGCGCGACATCGTCGAATTCAAGCCTGACGGGGAAAATATCCTGGCGAAGTTCTACTTCATCGCCGACCCGGACGGCTACCAGATCGAGGTGCTGCAGGCGGGCGGGCGCTACCGCTGAGAGGCCGATAACGCAGTCTGAGTAAAGGCGCCCCGCGGGGCGCCTTTTTGCAGATGGTGGCACAGCCGACCGCGATGCGCGCCGCGAGGACACCGATTCTTGATTGGCCGTTAAACTAAGTGTTTTGAGCGAACACTCAATAAAGGCTAGAGACCGTGCTGCGGCACCGGAGCCGTTTCATCCCCTACACGCATTCACGGGCACCTTATGTGCGGGCCAAGAGGCGTGCGGTGACTGTCGCCAACTCTAGCCTAAGAGCAAAGCTGACCCGCATCGCAGCCTCGCGAGAAAATCAGAAAGAACACAACGGCATGATGACACCTCACTTCTTCAGAAACCTGATGTTGGCCGGTTTGGCCGGCGAAATTTCGTTCGAGATCTACGCATGGCTGATCTCGCCACTGTTGTTCGGTGTTTCTCTTGCTCCTGCGAACCTGGTTGTTGCCCTTATTAAGTTGGCTTTGGGAGCCACTGTGCCGTATTGGGTCGGATTCCTCGTCCACTTCATGATCGGTGCCGCCGGGTTTGCAGCGTTCGTGTGGTTGACGCATCTTGTGTCGCGGACCAACCTTATCCTGTCAGGTGCAATCGCCGGGTTTATTCTGTGGTTTGTGGCCCAGGGTCTTCTTGCCCCAGTCGTCGGGCGCACGTTCATGATGGGTTTCGGCGCCTACACGCAGTCTTCTTTTATCGGGCATGTCGGAATGGCTAGTGTGATGGGATTTGTCATGCTCGCGCTCCAATCGCGGCGGGATCACGCTGGAGCCTGAGTGCTGCCAAGACCAAAGCTGGGACAAATCAGAAGCGCACTTCCGCTTTTCCCGCTGAGAGGACGTTTAAAAAAGGCTCCCGAAGATTGCTTCGGGAGCCTTGGCTCAACATGCTGCCGCACGCAGAACTGGTATCGTCGCGGGCTGCGTCAAGCCCTGCAAAGGGCTGACCCGGCGGGGTGCCCTTTGCCTCAGGTGGCGGCGGTTGCCGCTCAGACCTTCAGGTTCGGGATGATCTGCTTCTTGCGTGACATCACACCCGGCAGCACCACGGTGTCGCCATCGGCGTCCGCGTCAAAGGATTTCTTGGCCACACTCTTCACCAGATCGTTCGGGACCAAGAGGGTGGCTTCCTCGTTCAGGATGTCGACCACGAACAGCAGAACCTGATCGACGCCGTCTTCGGCCGCCACGGTGGTCATCGTCTCCATCAGCGAGGCCTTGCGGTCCAGCACCACGGCCGGCGCGGTGGTTTCCAGCACGGAGACACGGAACTTGGTGCCGTCGACCTCGTATTCCTTGGAATCCATGCGCAGCAGCTCTGCGTCGGAGAAGGACGACACATCGGATTTCGCGGCAAACATCTCGGCGGCATAGTCGGCAATGGTGATGCCCAGATCCGCCGCCAGCTTTTCGGCCACGGCCTTGTCATGCGCGGTGGTGGTGGGCGAGCGGAACTCCAGCGTGTCGGATAGGATGCAGGTCAGGGCGGCACCCTTGATCGCCTCGGGCATCTTGGCGGCGTCGTCACCCATCAGGTCCACCATGATGGTGGCGGTGCAGGCCAGCGGGCGGATGGTGATGTCGATCGGGCCTTTGGTTTCCAGGCCGCCGACCAGCTTGTGGTGGTCGATGATAGCCTGCACGTCGGCGCCGTTGATGTTGGCGGGCAGCTCGGCCGGGTTGTTGGTGTCGACGATCACGACCGCGGCGTCATCGGCCACGTCCTCGATGATCGCGGGCTTCTCAAAGCCCCAGCGCTCCAGCATGAACGCCGCTTCGGTGTTCGGCTCGCCCAGCAGTTTGGGCTCGGCGGCGACGCCTTTCACCTCGTTCAGGTACCAGGCCCAGATAATCGGGGAGCCGGTGGAATCGGTATCGGGGGATTTATGGCCGAAAACTTGAATGGTCATGGGCTGTCCTGTTCACTCATCTGACATGAAATAGGGGAGATTTGCGCGCCTTATAGAAAGGCTGCGCGCCGGTGTCATCCCATAACTCTTATGTGCCGCAATGCAGCGCCGATTTGCCGCCGCTTGTCTCGCTGCGGGCTTGGGCCTAGGGTCGCACGCAAACGGGGCAGGGGCAGACATGGTGCAGACATCCGAGGCGCTGAAGATCGACGTCGGTCTCTTTGCCCATGACGAGGGCGCGGGCATCGCCGCCATGCTGGACGGGCTGGCGCAGCAATCGCTGCTGCAGGGCGGCGCGGATGTGCGCCTGCTGCTGCTGGCCAATGGCTGCCGCGATGACACCGTTGCACAGGCGCGCGCCGCCATCGCCGCCAGCGCGCTGGCGGGCCGGGCGGAGGTTCTGGACCTGCCGGAGCCTGGCAAGAGCCGCACCTGGAACCGGTTCACCCATGATCTGTCGCGCAAGGAGGCGGATCTGCTGATCTATTGCGACGCCGACATCCGCTTTGCCGATGCCTCCACCTTGCAGCAGCTGGCCGACTTCATGCAGGCCAACCCGCAGCTGGCCGCCAGCAGTTCCTTCCCGGTCAAGGATCTGGCGCTGGCCGAGCGCCGCCTGTCGCTGGTCGAAAAGCTGATCGTTTCCGGCGGCAGCCGACCCGAGGATGTGCGCAGCCACATCTGCGGCCAGTGCTATGTCGCCCGCGCCGAGGCGGTGCGCGCGGTCCATATGCCCGCTGGCCTGCCAGTGGAGGACGGCTATCTGCGCGCCATGCTGCTGACCCGAAACTTCACCGCGCCGGAGGATCTGTCCCGCATCGATGCCAGCCCGGCTGTCTGGCACATCTATGAAAGCGAGCGGACCCTGGCCGCCCTGATCCGGCACCAGACCCGCATCGTTATCGGCGGTGCGGTCAATCTGGCGCTGTTTGACCACCTGCGCCAGCTGCCCCGCGATCAGCGCCCCGCAACCCTGCGACAGGCGGCAGCGCAGTCGGGCTGGCTGCATGACATGCTGGCAGCCGCGCTGCCGCGGGCGCCCTGGGGCTGGGTGCCGGTGCATTTTCTGGTCAAACGCAGCGCCGCGCTGCTGCAAACGCCGGGGGCGCTGCGGCCCGGACGGCTGGCAAAACTGCTGGCCGGGCAGGGGTTCGATCTGCTGGTGTGGCTGCTGGCGCAATGGCGCATGGCCCGCGGCAGCGGCGCCGGGTACTGGTAAGCGACCGGGCAGGGCGGTGCCTTTGCGACGCGCGCCGCATTGCCAATCGCGCGGCATCCTGCCAGTCAGGGCGCATGGAACGCGAGGATCAGCTGTATGCGCCGGTGAAGGCGCTGCTTGAAGCCCAGGGCTATGCCGTCAAAGGCGAGGTGGGCGCGGTGGATGTGATGGCTGTGCGCGGCGAGGAGCCGCCGGTGATTGTCGAGCTGAAGCTGCGGTTCTCGCTGTCGCTGTTCCATCAGGCAATTGCCCGGCTGGCGGTGAGCGATCACGTCTATATCGCGGTGCCGCGCCCCGGCGGGCGGCAGGCGCGGCGGATGCTCAAGGACAATCTGGCCCTGTGCCGGCGGCTGGGGTTGGGGCTGATTACTGTGCTGGCCGATGGCCGCGCCGAGGTGCATTGCGATCCCGGCCCCTACAGTCCGCGCAAATCCAAGAAGAAACAGCAGCGCCTGCTGCGCGAATTTCAGACCCTGCGCGGCGACCCCAACGCGGGCGGTGCCACCCGGCACGGGCTGGTCACCGCCTACCGTCAGGATGCGCTGGCCTGTGCCGCCCATCTGGCCACGGTCGGTGCCTGCAAGGGGGCGGAGGTCGCCCGCGCCACCGGTGTCGCCCGCGCCACCCGGCTGATGGCCAGCAACCACTACGGTTGGTTCGAGCGGGTGGCCACCGGCATCTACCAGCTGACGGACGGCGGGCGGCAGGGGCTGGCAGACTGGGCGGGCAGCTGGGAGGACGACTGATCCGCCGCGCCCCCCGATCCCGCAGTGAAGGGATGCATTTTTTCTGCTGATTCCGTGTTGACAAGGCCGGGGTGCATTCCTAGCTTCCCCTCGTTAGCACTCACCGGGTGTGAGTGATAACGGCTCCGGTCGCCGCCCCATACTGCGGGCGCATCGGGGTGCAAAAGATAACAACCTTTGAGCCTTTAAGGAGCTGCAAAGATGGCATTGAAACCGCTTCATGACCGCGTGCTGGTGCGTCGCACCGAGAGCGAAGAAAAAACCGCAGGCGGCCTGATCATCCCTGATTCCGCCAAGGAAAAGCCGAGCGAAGGCCAGGTCGTCGCAACCGGCGAAGGCGCGCGCAAGGACAGCGGCGAGCTGATCGCCATGGCCGTGAAAGAGGGTGACAAGATCCTGTTCGGCAAATGGTCCGGCACCGAAGTCACCGTCGACGGCGAAGAGCTGCTGATGATGAAGGAAAGCGACATCATGGGCATCATCGAGTAAGCCGCCCGGCTGCTCTGATCCCAAATCTCGCTGACAACCACAGAATTTCTCTAGGAGAGTGAACAATGGCTGCTAAGGACGTCAAATTCGACACCGATGCCCGCAACCGTATGCTGAAAGGCGTCAACATTCTGGCTGACGCCGTGAAAGTGACCCTGGGCCCCAAAGGCCGCAACGTGGTTCTGGACAAATCCTTCGGCGCACCGCGCATCACCAAGGACGGCGTGTCCGTGGCGAAGGAAATCGAACTGGAAGACAAGTTCGAGAACATGGGCGCCCAGATGGTGAAGGAAGTTGCTTCCCGCACCAACGACGAAGCCGGTGACGGTACCACCACCGCAACCGTTCTGGCCCAGGCCATCGTCAAAGAAGGCCTGAAGCAGGTTGCAGCGGGCCTGAACCCGATGGACCTGAAGCGCGGTATCGACCTGGCCACCGCCAAGGTTGTCGAAGGCATCAAAGCCTCCGCCCGCGCCGTGAAAGACTCCGACGAGGTTGCGCAGGTTGGCACCATCTCCGCCAACGGCGAAGCTGAAATCGGCCGCCAGATCGCTGACGCGATGCAGAAAGTCGGCAACGAAGGTGTCATCACCGTCGAAGAGAACAAAGGCATGGAAACCGAGACCGACGTGGTCGAGGGCATGCAGTTCGACCGCGGCTACCTGTCGCCCTACTTCGTGACCAACGCTGACAAGATGATTGCAGAGCTGGATGACTGCATGATCCTGCTGCACGAGAAGAAACTGTCTTCGCTGCAGCCGATGGTTCCGCTGCTGGAGCAGGTGATCCAGTCGCAGAAACCGCTGCTGATCATTGCCGAAGACGTCGAAGGCGAAGCGCTGGCGACCCTGGTTGTCAACAAGCTGCGCGGCGGCCTGAAAATCGCAGCCGTCAAGGCACCGGGCTTCGGCGACCGCCGCAAGGCCATGCTGCAGGACATCGCGATCCTGACCGGTGGCCAGGTGATCTCCGAAGATCTGGGCATGAAGCTCGAGTCCGTCACCATGGACATGCTGGGCACCGCCAAGAAGGTCGAAATCACCAAGGACGAAACCACCATCGTCGACGGTGCTGGCGAGAAGGCCGAGATCGAAGCACGTGTTGCCCAGATCCGCACCCAGATCGAAGAGACCACCTCCGACTACGACCGTGAGAAGCTGCAAGAGCGCGTTGCCAAACTGGCAGGCGGTGTTGCCGTGATCCGCGTCGGCGGCATGACCGAAGTGGAAGTGAAAGAGCGTAAAGACCGTGTCGACGACGCCCTGAACGCCACCCGCGCAGCCGTGCAGGAAGGCGTGATCGTCGGCGGCGGTGTTGCCCTGGTCCAGGCCGGCAAGGCCCTGGAAGGTCTGGAAGGCGCCAACGCCGACCAGAACGCCGGCATCAACATCGTCCGCAAGGCCATCGAAGCGCCGCTGCGCCAGATCGCCGAGAACGCCGGTGTCGACGGTGCCGTGGTTGCAGGCAAGATCCGCGAATCCTCGGACAACGCCTTTGGCTACAACGCGCAGACCGATGAATATGGCGACATGTTCTCCTTCGGCGTGATTGACCCGGCCAAGGTGACCCGTACCGCGCTGGAAGACGCGGCCTCGGTTGCAGGTCTGCTGATCACCACCGAAGCCATGGTTGCCGACAAGCCCGCCAAAGAAGGCGCAGCTGCCGGCGGCGGCATGCCCGACATGGGCGGCATGGGCGGCATGGGCGGCATGATGTAAGTCACGCCATCCAACCGGATGACTTTGGGGGCTGCCTGAAAGGGCGGCCCCTTTTTCATTGCCCGAGGGCTGCGCCTGCCGAAGCCCCGCTTTGCGGGGCTGCCTCCGGCGGGCGTATTTCTGACCAGAAAGAGGCCCGGGCGGATCATCGCGGCGGGCCAGGTGCAAGGGGCGGCGGCACAAGGTAAGCCTCTGCGCCGCAAATGCGGGCGCAGCTCACCGACACAAAGAATTCACTGGCCCTGCGGCGCGGCGCGGGGTAGCCCCAAGCCTATGCGATTGTTTCTCCTCGTCTGCCTCACCATGCTGGCCTTCGCGGCCAATTCCATCCTCGGCCGGGCCGCGATTGCGGGGGGGCACATGGATGCCACCGGCTTTGGCCTGTGGCGGCTGGTCTCCGGCGCTGCGATGCTGGGCGTTCTGTGCGCCTTTCGCGGGCTGCAGCCCTGGAGCCGGGCGCGGATCCTGCGCTGGTCCTCGCTGTGGGGCGGTGCTGCGCTGACCCTCTATATGGCGGGATTTACCCTGGCCTATCAGGATCTTGATGCGGGGCTGGGGGCGCTGGTGCTGTTTGGTGTGGTGCAAGTGTCGATGTTTTTGTGGGGCGCGATGCGTGGCAGTCCCGTGACCGGGGTGCAGATGGCGGGGGCCTTGCTGGCCTTTGGCGGGCTGGCCTATGTGGTCTGGCCCGCAGAGGGCGCGGGTGTGCCGCTGACGGCTTCGCTCCTGATGGCGGCCAGCGGATTGGGCTGGGGGATCTACAGCCTGCTGGGGCGCGGCGCGCAGCAGCCGTTGGCGGCGACGGCGGTGAATTTCGCCTGGTCCAGTGTGATGATGCTGCCGGTGCTGCTGCTGGCGGGCGGCGGCACCGTGGTCAGCGCCTATGGCGTGGGCTTGGCGGTGCTGTCGGGGGCGGTTACCTCCGGCATGGGCTATGCGCTGTGGTACCGGGTGTTGCCGCAACTGGCGCCCGCAGTTGCAGCCACGGTGCAGCTGAGCGTGCCGGTCATCGCCATCCTCGGCGGTGCTGCCCTGCTGCATGAGCCGATCGGCCTGCGGCTGGTATTTGGCACTCTTGCAGTGCTGGGCGGCATTGCCCTGGTGGTGCGGCGCACGCCAAAGGCACGGCAGGCGGCGGCGGAGTAAGGGCAGGGGCTTTTCCCGCCTGCCAAATCCGCTTATCTGCTGCGCATGACCTCGCTTTTGAAACCCCTTGTCCTGTCCGTCTCCGCGCTGCTGCCGCTGCCTGCGGCGGCCGACTGCGTGATCCTTCTGCATGGGCTGGCCCGGTCCGAGACTTCCTTTGCCGTGATGGAGCAGGTGTTGCAGTCGCGTGGCTATGAGGTGGTGCGCCCCGGCTATGCCTCCACCGAAGCGCCGGTGGAAGTGCTGGCAGAGGCGACCTTGCCTCAGGCCTTTGCCGCCTGCGGCGCGCAGCAAACCCATGTGGTGACCCACTCCATGGGGGGCATTCTGCTGCGGCACTGGGTGCGGGAAAACCACCCCGACACCCTGGGCCGGGTGGTGATGATGGGGCCGCCGAACCAGGGCAGCGAGCTGGTTGACGAATTGGGCGACTGGGAGGTCTTTGGCCTCCTGAACGGACCCGCCGGATTGCAGCTGGGCACCGGCGCAGACAGTCTGCCGCGGCAATTGCCGCCTGTTGACTTCGCGCTGGGGGTGATCGCGGGAAACGAGACGCTGAACCCGTTGTTTTCCGCGCTGATCCCAGGCGCGGATGACGGCAAGGTCTCGGTTGACAGCACCAAGGTCGCGGGCATGCGCGCGCATTTGACGCTGCCGGTGACCCATACCTACATGATGAACAACCCACAGGTGATGGCCCAGGCGCTGCACTTCATCGAGACCGGCCGGTTCGACCCGGATCTGGGCTGGCTGGCGGCGATGGAGGAAATCATCACCGAGGCCTGTCAGCTGAATGGCGGTTGCACGGAGGAGACAGGCAAATGACCTTGGAACTGACCATGCAGGGCGGCGATGTGCTGCGGCCCGGCGGCGTGGAGCAGGGGGGCGAGCTGGCCATCGGCGGCGGCGTGATTTCCCAGGCTGTGATCGGTCGCAGGGTCGACCTCAGCGGCTACCTGCTGCTGCCGGGGATCGTGGATGCCCATGGCGACGGGTTCGAACGTCACCTGGCGCCGCGGCGCGGTGCGATGAAACAGATGGCCGAAGGCGTGGTGGCCGCCGAGGCTGAGCTGGCCGCCAATGGTATCACCACCGCCGTTCTCGCGCAGTTCTACTCTTGGGAGGGGGGCTTGCGCGGGCCGGAGTTTGCCGCACAGGTGTTTGAGGGCATCAAGGCGGTGCGCGCGCAGCTTGTCACGGATCTGATGCCGCAGCTGCGGCTGGAGATCCACATGCTGGACGACTACGCCAGCCTGCCGGCGCGTCTGGCCGACTGGCAGGTCCCTTATGTGGTGTTCAACGACCACTTGCCGCATGCGCGTCTGGCCGAGGGCAGGAAGCCGCCGCGGCTGACCGGGCAGGCGCTGAAGGCGGGGCGCAATCCGGACGTGCATTGGCAGATGCTCAAGGACATGCATGCGCGCCGCGACGAGATCCCGGCGGCGATGGAAACACTCTGCGCAGATCTGTCGGCGATGGACGTCCGGCTGGGCAGCCATGACGACCACCATGCCGCGGACCGGAGCCTGTGGCGGGCTCGCGGTGCGCGGATTTCGGAGTTTCCCGAGACGATGGAGGCGGCTGAAGCCGCGCGGGCCGGGGGCGACCATATCATCCTGGGCTCGCCCAACGTGGTGCGCGGTGGCTCGCACAAGGGCAATGCCTCGGCGCTGGAGCTGATTGCCATGGGGCTGTGCGATGCGCTGGCCTCTGACTACCACTACCCCAGCCCGCGCCGCGCGGCGCTGATGCTGGCGCGCGCGGGTCTGCTGGATCTGGACGGCGCCTGGCGGTTGGTGTCCGACGGGCCAGCCCGGATGCTGGGTCTGGAGGACCGCGGCACACTGGAGGCGGGCAAACGCGCCGACATCGTGGTGCTGGACAGGACAACCCAGCGTGTCGCCGCCACCCTGTCGGGCGGGCGTGTCAGCTATATGTCGGGAGATGTGGCAAGCCGCTTTCTCGGCTAGCGGGGAGGGGCGCCGCGCATCAGGCCGAATGGCCCTCTTTGCGGCGCGTGAAACCGGCGCGGCCGCTTTCACAGGCACGACCATATCGCGCCTGCGTTTCTTTCTGGTCGAAAATACTCCGGGGTTTGGGGCAGAGCCCCAATCCGTCACTCCTGCGGTTTGACCACCCTGTTCACATGCGCCATCTTGCGACCCGGCTTGGCCTCGGCCTTGCCATAGAGGTGCAGCGCGCAGTTGGCTTCCCTGGCCAGCTCCGGAATGCGATCCACGTCATCGCCGATCAGGTTTTCCATCACCACGTCCGAATGCCTCTGGCCGTCGCCCAACGGCCAGCCCGCGACCGCGCGGATGTGCTGCTCGAACTGGTCCACGGTGCAGCCGTTCTGGGTCCAATGACCGGAGTTGTGCACCCGCGGCGCGATCTCATTCACGATCAACCCCCGCGGGGTCACAAAGAGCTCAACCCCCAGAACGCCGACATAGTCCAGCGCGTTCAATATCTTGCCCGCCATCAGCACCGCATCCATGCGCTGCCCCTTGCTGAGGCGCGCAGGCACGGTGGTGGTGTGCAGGATACCCTCGCGGTGGACGTTTTCGCCGGGATCGAAACAGGCGATCTCCCCCGTGGTGCCGCGGGCCGCGATCACCGACACCTCGTGGCTGAAGGCGACGAACCCTTCCAGAATCGAGGGCGCGCCGGCCATGGCCGCCAGCGCCTCGGCGGCGTCTTCGGCGGCCTTGATGCGGGCCTGGCCCTTGCCGTCATAGCCGAACCGGCGGGTCTTCAGGATTGCCGGTGCGCCGATGTCAGCGAGGGCGGCATCGAGACTGGCCTGATCGGTGATATCGGCAAAGGGCGCGGTCTGCAGGCCGAGATCTTGCAGAAATGCCTTTTCGGTCAGCCGGTCCTGACTGATGCGCAGCGCCTCGCGTCCCGGGCGGATCGGCTTGTGCGATTCCAGGAGGTCGAGCGCGGAGGTGGGGATGTTCTCGAACTCATACGTGATCACATCGACCGAGGCGGCAAAGGCGCTGAGCGCTGCGGCGTCCTCGTAGCCGGCGGTGGTCACCCTGTCGGCGACCTGACCGGCGGGCGGGTTGAGCCCCGGTTCGAAGATGTGGGTTTTGAACCCGAGGCGGGAGGCCGCGACAGAGAGCATCCGGCCAAGCTGGCCACCGCCGAGGATGCCGATTGTGGCGCCGGGGGAGAGCATGTCAGTCATCGATCGGCTCCTGCGGGATGGAGGCCGAGAGCGCGTCGCGCCAGCTGTCCAGCCGCTGCGCCAGTTCGGCGTCCTGAAGCGCCAGAATGCCCGCGGCCATCAGCCCGGCGTTGGCAGCGCCAGCGGAGCCGATGGCCATGGTGGCGACCGGGAAGCCCTTGGGCATCTGTACGATGGAATAGAGCGAATCGACCCCTGACAGCGCCCGTGTCTGCACCGGCACGCCGACCACCGGCACGCGGGTCTTGGAGGCCACCATGCCGGGCAGATGCGCCGCCCCGCCAGCGCCGGCGATGATTACCTGCAACCCGCGCTCTGCGGCGGTCTTGCCATAGTCCCACAGCCGGTCCGGGGTGCGGTGGGCCGAGACGATCTTTGCCTCGTAGGAAACGCCCAGTTCATCGAGGATATTCGCGGCTTCCTTCATGGTGGGCCAGTCAGATTGGCTTCCCATGATGATGCCTACTTTGATGTCGGCCATCGGCTTGGCTCCTGTCACGGCTTGTGGAGCGCGCACTATAGGCAAAGTTGGGTTTTGCGCAATCCGGCTGACAGCGGATTCGCACGTCATTTGCGGCGATCATCCAGGGGCAGGCGCTTTGCCGCAGGTGGGGGAGGCTCCCGCCCGCGCGGGGATGCAGCCAAGCTGCACCGCCGCTGCGGTTGGGCGTCGCGCCGCGCGGATGCGCGGCGCGGGTGGCGCAGGGCAAGATCAGTCCCGCTGTTTCGGCAGGATCAGGTTCAGGATCAGCCCCACAACGCCGGACAGGCCGATGCCCGCGAGGGTGAACCCCTCGCCGAATTCCAGCGTCAGGCCGCCGAGGCCAATGATCAGCACGGTGGAGATAATCACCATGTTGCGCGCCTCGGACAGGGCGTCACCCAGCTTCGCCAGCACGCTGAGGCCGACCACGATGACCATGCCAAAGAGCAGGATCATGATGCCACCCATTACCGGCATGGGGATGGTCGCCAGCGCGCCCGACAGCTTGCCCACAAAGGCCAGTGCAATCGCGATCAGCGCCGCCCAGGTCATGATCGCGGGGTTGAAGGCGCGGGTCAGGGTGACGGCTCCGGTGACCTCGGAGTAGGTGGTGTTGGGCGGCCCGCCCAACAGGCCGGCGGCAGTGGTGGCAAGGCCATCGCCCAGCATGGTGTTCTGGATGCCGGGTTTTTGCATGTAGTTGCGCTTGGTCACGTTGGAGATCGCGAGAATGTCGCCGAAATGCTCGATCGCCGGGGCGATGGCGACCGGCAGGATGAACAGGATGGCCGCGAGGTTGAACTCCGGTGCGACGAACTGGGGCACTGCGAACCACGGCGCTGCGGCCAGCGCGGAGGTGTCGATCAGGCTGGCGCCGGTCACGGCCCCAAGCACCAGGGCGGCGGTGTAGCCTGCGGCAACGCCCGCTAGAATCGGGACGATGCGCATGATGCCGCGGCCCAGGATCGCCGTCAGCATGGTGGTGCCGAGCGAGATCGCGGCCAGCAGCAATGCGGTGTCGCGCGGCATGATCTGGGTGTCTCCGGCCAGGCCGGTGGCCATGTTCACCGCAACCGGCGCCAGCGACAGGCCGATCACCATGATGACAGGCCCCACCACGACGGGCGGCAGCAACCGGTGCAGGAAGCCGCTGCCGAAGGCGCGGATCGCAACGCTCAGCGCCACATACAGCAGCCCGGCCGCGGCCAGGCCGCCGGTGGTGGCGGCGACGCCCCAGGTCTGCACGCCATGGATGATCGGCGCGATGAAGGCAAAGGAGGACGCCAGAAACACCGGCACCTGGCCGCGGGTCACGATCTGGAAGATCAGCGTGCCAAGCCCGGCGGTAAACAGCGCCACGCTGGGATCCAGACCGGTCAGCAGCGGCACCAGCACCAGCGCGCCAAAGGCCACAAAGAGCATCTGGGCGCCGGCCAGCGCCTGCCGGGGGGAGAAAATGTAATCGGTGTCCTGCACGTCGGGCACCGGGGCGTGGTCGCGCGTGGCGGTCATGGGTCGGGCGTTCCTTGTCTGTCGTCGTTTTGTGGGTTGGTGGTTGTCTGGCTCCGTCCGGCACCTGCTGGCCAGCCCGGGCGGCGCGGAAAACCTTGCGGGTTCTAGAAAGAAGCGCGCGGTTTGACCAGCCTTGGTTTTGCACCGTAAAGCCCTGTCCGACCAGCGCATGGACGGTCCGGGTCGCGGTAGGGCGGCAGGGTATTTGCAAGGTTTTTCTGGTGGACCGGCGCGGCGGGCGGGGCCCATGCCGCTTGGCACGGCCGCGGCGCGCCGCAGGCGCGCTGCCGGGCCCAACGTCGGGCGGGCAGCCGGCTGCCCGGCACCGGCGGCGGGCGCGACCCGCTGTGGTTCTGGAATGGTGATGCCGCGTTCTGCGGCGCACACCCCGGCAACTTTGGCGCGGGGCTGGGCTGGGCTGCGCCGGGGCGCCGGCGCAGGCAAGGATCAGGCGATGATGTCCGGGGTCAGCCGGTCTTCGATCAGGGCGATCTTGTCCTTGAGGATGAGCTTTTGCTTCTTCAGGCGGCGGACTGTCAGCTGGTCGCTGCCAGCGCGGTCGTCGAGGGCGCTGATCGCCGCATCCAGATCGCGGTGCTGCCTGCGGAATACCTCCAGCTCAACCTTCAGGACCTCGTCGGTTTTCATCGACACATCTGTGGGTGCATTCATTGGCGACTCAAGCTTTGCGGATGAAGGAAGTGGAGGTGACGATACTTCGTTAACCTCTTTTCCGCTAGACCTATGCGCACATGGTCTTGTGAAACCAGCAGGAACTTCCCATATTCCTGTTGAGGCGGCTGCCGGGACCGGGGCCGCACCCTACCGTCGCTTTGGCATAAAGGACGAACGAACGTGTCGAAACTTACCTTGGCCTCCTACCCGCATATGCTGGGGTTTGAGCAATTGGAACGTCTTCTGGAACGCTCGGCGAAGTCGGGCAACGAAGGCTATCCCCCTTATAATATCGAACAGACCTCCGATCATTCCTATCGCATCACCCTGGCGGTGGCCGGGTTTGCGGAGGAAGATCTCGCAATCACCGTCGAGGATCGCCAGCTGGTGATCCGCGGCCGCCAGAGCGACGACAGCGACGGGCGGGTGTTTTTGCACCGTGGCATCGCGGCGCGCCAGTTCCAGCGCATGTTTGTGCTGGCCGATGGCGTCGAAGTCGGTGAGGCGGTGATGGAAAACGGGCTGCTGCACGTGGATCTGACCCGCGCGCGGCCCGAGACCGTGGTTCAGACCATCAACATCAGAAAGGGGTAAGGCAATGAACACACCGTTTGATTTCAGCCAGGGCTCCGGCCGGACCGTCTATGTCAAGGCGGTGGCGGTGGCGGATTTGCCCGAGGATGTACAGCAAAGCGCGGGCGGGCATGAACAGCTCTATGCCGTGCATGATTCCCAGGGCGGCCAGCTGGCGCTGGTGACCGATCGGCGCATGGCCTACGTGCTGGCGCGGCAGAACGACCTGACGCCGGTGGCGGTGCATTAAGCCTTGCCGTTGCTGCCGGGATGTTGACAGGCGGCGGCCCATACACATGATGCCAAAGGCGGGCGCGGGCCCGCCTTTTTTCTTGACCGCTGCTGAGGGAGCTGACCATGGCGCTATATGACTTTGACTGGGTGGACGCGTTTTCCGCCCGTGCCTTTGGCGGCAACGGCTGCGCCGTGGTGCATGGTGGGGCGGCGCTGCCGCAGGAGGTTTGCACCGCCTATGTGCGGGAAACCTCGCTGGTGGAATGCACCTTTACCGGCCCGTCGCAGGTGGCGGATGTGCAGGTGCGCTACTTTCTGGCCAGCCGCGAGATCCCCTTTGCCGGCCATCCCACCATTGCCACGGTGGCGGCGCTGCGCGACCGCGGGCTGGTTTCCGGCGATCGCATTACCCTGGAAACCGGCGCCGGTATCGTTCCGGTGACGCTGGACGGCGACCTGATCGAGATGACCCAGGTAGCACCGCAGTTCGGCCCCTTTGCCGACCCGGAGCTGGTGGCCGCTGCTGTGTCGTTGCCGCGGGAGGCCATCGTGGGGCGTCCGCAGAAGGTCTCGACCGGATTGCCGTTCTGCGTCACCGTGCTGCGCGACCGCGCCGCGCTGGAGGCGGCGACGCTGAACCTGGAGGCGTTGGCGCAGCTGGGGGCGTCGTTGGGGTCTGACGGGATCGACATGATGGAGCCGTTTCTGGTGACGCTGGAGGGGGCGACCTCGGCGGGTGACACCTTTGCGCGCTTGATCATGGCACCGCCGAGCCCGCCGGAAGATCCGTTCACCGGCTCAGCCACTGGCGCGATGGCGGCTTATCTTTGGCATCACGGTTTGATGGAAAAGGCCGCGTTCACGGCAGAGCAGGGCCATGGTCTGGGCCGCCCCGGCCAGGCGCGGGTGGCACGGGTTGGCGCGCCGGATGCCATCGAAGGCGTGCGGGTGGCCGGGGAGGGCTTCGTGCTGATGCGCGGCACGGTGGATCTGCCGCAGGCGGGCTGACGGCGCGTTGCGTCAGGCCTGCCAGGCCATGTCCGCAGGCAACCGCGCGGCGTGGCGGGCCAGCATCCGCCCATACAGGCTGTCCGGTGCCGGACGGTGGTTCGGGCGGGTCTTGTAGTGGACATGCAGCCCGGTGATCTCCGCGTCCTCTTCCAGCCGCCACTGCGCACCGGGGTCGAAGAAACGCGTGGTCTCATTGCCGTTCCAACAATAAAACGGCTTGGTGCCAAGGGCGTGGCCGGTCAGCCGGTGTTTCTTGATCAGTCGGGAAAAGGCATCGTTGCCATAGATGGTGATGCCCAGATCGCGGGGCGAGAACGGCTTGCCCTGCAGCCGCCACAGCGCGGGCTTCAGCACCCGCCTGCGAAAGCCCAACCAGTGCGGCATTAGATCCGGGTGGTCATAGACCCGGTTGTAATCGCGGATCATCTCTGCCTCCGGCGGCAGATAGAACACCGAAGCGCCGATGCGCTGACGGTCCTCCCAGGCGAAGAACGGCTTTTGCGGATCCACGTCGAACGGGCGGAACAGCAGCACGTCGCAGTCCAGCCACAGCCCGCGGCCCAGCTCCATCAGTTTCATGCGGAACAGGTCCGAATAGGAGACGATGCTCTGGATTTCGGCGCGTTCGGCACATCGCAGAGGCTTGAGGCGCGGGATCAGGCTGGCGGGCAGAATGTCCTCGGCCGGGCGCAGGGTCACACCGGGGGGCACGTTCTCCAGAGGGCCAAGATGATAAAGGTCGACCTCGAACCCGTGATCCAGCCAGGACGCAAGGCAAAGCGCACCCAGATTGTGGATGCGCCCGGAAATCCATAACGTCGCCAGCTTCATGCTTTGCCCCCCAACAGCTTGCCTGCAAGGGGCAGACCTACCGCAAAAGCGGGACAGACGGCAATCCGTTCCGCCCAAAGGGGCGGAACGGTGTGGTATGGTGTTGGTGGTCTGGTTCAGGCTCAGCCGGAGATCAGACCCATGCTTTCCAGCTTCAGCAGCACCTGGTGGGCGCAGTTGTCCACGTCTGTGCCTTCGGTCTCGACCCGCAGTTCCGGGTTTTCCGGCACGTCGTAGGGGTCGGAAATGCCGGTGAACTCCTTGATCTTGCCTTCGCGGGCCAGCTTGTACAGGCCCTTGCGGTCACGGCGCTCGCATTCCTCGATCGAGGTGGCGACATGCACTTCGAGGAAGGCACCGAACTGTTCCACGTCCTCGCGCACGGCGCGACGGGTGGTGGCATAGGGCGCGATCGGGGCACAGATGGCGATGCCGCCGTTCTTGGTGATCTCGCTCGCCACGTAACCGATGCGGCGGATGTTGAGGTCACGGTGCTCTTTCGAGAAGCCCAGCTCGGAGCTGAGGTTCTTGCGCACGATGTCGCCATCCAGCAGGGTCACCGGACGACCGCCCATTTCCATCAGCTTGACCATCAGCGCGTTGGCGATGGTGGATTTGCCGGAGCCGGAGAAACCGGTGAAGAACACGGTGAACCCTTGCTTGGAGCGCGGCGGCTTGGTGCGGCGCAGTTCCTTGACCACCTCGGGGAAGGAGAACCACTCGGGGATTTCCAGACCTTCGGCCAGACGGCGGCGCAGTTCGGTGCCGGAGATGTTGAGGATGGTGACGTTGTCCTTGTCCTCGATCTCGTCGGCGGGCTCGTACTGGGCGCGTTCCTGCACATAGACCATGTGCTTGAAGTCGACCATCTTGATGCCGATTTCTTCCTCATGGGCGCGGAACAGCTCCTGCGCGTCATAGGGGCCGTAGAAATCTTCACCGGCAGAGTTCTTGCCGGGGCCTGCGTGGTCGCGGCCAACGATGAAGTGGGTGCAGCCGTGGTTGGCGCGGATCAGACCGTGCCAGACAGCCTCACGCGGGCCGGCCATGCGCATTGCCAGGTTCAGCAGGCTCATGGAGGTGGTGGCGGCCGGGTACTTGTCCAGAACCGCCTCGTAGCAGCGCACGCGGGTGAAGTGGTCGACGTCGCCCGGCTTGGTCATGCCGACAACCGGGTGGATCAGCAGGTTGGCCTCGGCTTCGCGCGCGGCGCGGAAGGTCAGCTCCTGGTGGGCGCGGTGCAGCGGGTTGCGGGTCTGGAAGGCCACGACCTTGCGCCAGCCCAGCTTGCGGAACAGCGCGCGCAGCTCGTTCGGGGTGTCGCGACGGCCGCGGAAATCATAGTGGACCGGCTGCTGGATGCCGGTGACCGGACCGCCCAGATAGACCTTGCCCGCCTGGTTGTGCAGGTAGTTTACCGCCGGGTGCGCGTCGTCATCGGCACCAAAGACCTTCTCGGCCTCGCGGGCCTTGTTCGGCACCCAGTTGTCGGTGACGGTCATGGTTGCGAGGATCACGCCTTCCTGGTCGCGCAGCGCGATGTCCTGGCCCACTTCCAGCTTGGACGCGAAGTCTTCGGACACATCGAGGTTGATCGGCATCGGCCACAGGGAGCCGTCCGCCAGGCGCATGTTTTCGACCACGCCGTTGTAGTCTTCCTCGGTCAGGAAGCCGTTGAGCGGGTTGAAGCCGCCGTTCATCAACAGTTCCAGGTCGCAGATCTGGCGCGGGGTCAGGTCCCAGCTGACCAGATCGGCGGCTTCGACTTTCAGCTTCTGCGCGCTTTCGTAGGAGACATAGAGCTCAGGGATGGGAGCCAGGTTGCTTTGCATTGGATGGGTCCTGTGCTTGAGGGGGGGCAGGCCGCTGGCGGTGCCGGTGAGTTCCGCGTGCAGCGCATAGTATTCAGCGAGCTTGCGGGAGAGGAAACGGTCGGTGAGCCGCAGTTTTTCAGTCGCGCCGCGGGTGGTGAGCGTATAGGCAAACCGCTGCCGTTTATCCGGGCCGGGGCGGTGGGAGACGGTGATCAGCCCGGCCTCGGCGGCGGTGCGCAGCTGCGTGTTCAACCGTCCCAGCGAAATCCCCAGCGCCGCGGCGGTGGCCCGCTGCGGCGCATCCGGCGCCGCATCCAGCTGGCGCAGCAGTCGAAAGAGCAGGTCTTCCTCTTCCGGGGTGGATGGGGTTTCAAGGATCGGCACGGGCGGCAGCTCTGTTAATGTGTGTTCACGGGTGAACGCTCTTGCATGGAATACTGCCGGAGCAAAGGGGAAATTGCCCGCATTCGGCGATTTCCCGCCGCGTTGCATGGCTGCAACGCAGCGCAGCCCGGCCAGTGGGAAAATATTCTGCCCGGGGCTGAGATCGTGGGACGGAAGTGGCGCTGGCGCGACGCCAGGGGCGCGCGCCAGCACAAAGATTTTTTTGGTGCGTTAACGGGCCGCGGCCAAGATCCGGGGCAGGGCGGCGGCCTGCTGCACCGGCAGCGCCGCCAGCGAATCACTGACCCCGCGCAGGCGCATCTGTTGCAGGGCGAACCGCTCCGGCGCATAGCCCGCCGCCGCCAGCAGCTGGGCCGAGACCAGCAGCTCCACCTGCAAGGGTTTGGTCTGTGCCTCCAGGCGGCTGGCGGTGTTGACGCTGTCGCCGATGATGGTGGTCGGGGCATGGGAGGCGCTGCCGATTTCGCCGAGGACCAGCTCTCCCAGATGCAGGCCGATGCCGATGCGCACCGGGCCTTCGCCCTCGGAGGCGAGCTGGGCGTTGAAGCGTTCCAACGCGGTACCGATGGCGGTGGCGGCCTCTAGCGCGGCCTGGGCCGAGGGGTGCGGGCCGGGGGCCTTGAACACCGCCAGAAGCCCATCGCCGAGGTATTTGTCGACGGTGCCGCCGGCCCCGGTGATGGCGGGCACGATGGCGTCGAAGAAGCGGTTCAGCAGGAACACCACATCATAGGGCAGCTGGCCCTCGGTGCGGGCGGTGAAGCCGCGCATGTCGAGAAACAGGATCGCCAGCTGCTGTTCGCTGCCCTGGCTGGCGTGGGCGCGGCCGGGACGGCCATCGGGGCGAAATACGCGGGCGACCGTCAGCGGCGCCTGGGGGCGGATCTGGCAGGCCAGCCGCATGTTCGCGGGGGCGTCGACCCGCGCCAGGCTGCGGGCCTCTGTGGCATCGGGCGGCGGCAGCTGATCGGCGCCGTCTTCGACCACCACGCGGCAGGTGGTGCAACGCCCCTTGCCGCCACAGAGGGCGGTATGGGCCACCCCGTTGGCGCGTGACATCTCCAGCAGGGTCATGCCGCGGCCACCGCGGATTTCCGGGCCGTGGACATAGCGGATGCGCACCGCGCGCCGCCGCCGCAGCAGCCTGCGCAGCAGGAAGGTGGCGGCGCTGAGGCCCAGCAGCAGCCAGAACAGTGCCAGCCAGGTGGTCTCGACCCTCAGCATCTGGGCAAAGGCGTCGCGGCTGGGCCAGTTAAAGTCCGCCATTAGGGCGGCGCGCTGGCTGCCCTCGACAAACAGGCCATAGATGCGGCGCCCCTCTGTCAGCAGCCCGGCAAGGGCAAAACCGGGGACAAACACTGCCAGCCCCGCCATCCAGGGGATCATCGGTCGCCACCAGCGGGTCAGGCGCAGCCAGTAGTGCAGCCCGATGCAGCCGTGGATCCAGACCGCCAGCAGCAGCGCCGACTGCTGCCAGACCTCGGGCGAGTTCCACATAAGCACGATGACATAGGGCATTGCATCCTTGGTGTCGTGGATCTCATGCGCGTAGCGGGTGTAGACCAGATGGCTGAGCAGCTGTAGCGGGATCATGAGACCCAGCACGGTTTGCAGCGCCTGGCCCCGGCGCATCGACAGGCTGTGCCGCCGGGCCAGGTCCCAAAGCGCCAATCCCGCATGCAGGATCAGCGCGGCATAGAGGATCAGACTGCCCAGAGGGCTGCGGCTGACCAGCCTGCGGATGTCTTGGAACTGCGCCATCCAGTCTGGCGACAATAGCCCCAGGCCGATGTTGATGAAGTGGAAAAAGGCGTATGTGAACAGCACCAGACCTGTGACGATCCGGGTGCGGCTGATCCAATTGCCCTGCCAGAGTGCGCTCGCCAAGCCGGGTCCCCCATCGCGCTGCCATTGGAGGGCAGGGTGCCGGGCGGTGCCGCGGGGGTCAAGGCGGCGTTCAGGCTGGCGGTGTGGACGGTGGGCGGGTGGTCAGGCTATGCAGAAGCTGGCTTTCCTGCGGTTTCAGCAGCATCCGCGCCGCCGGGTAGCCGGCGCCGCCGACGCGGGCCAGATCGGGAAACAGTTCCAGAATTTCGCGCCGGGTGGCGGCGCCGCCGTCGGCCAAGAGCCGCGCGCCGGGCTGGAAGCTCTCGCTCCACAGGCCGTCGGACAGCACCAGTTGGTGCTGAGCAAACAGCAGATGCACATAGGTGGTGGCGGGGACCGGTTGGCGGCTGATCCGCTCCTGCGACAGCAGATGGTTGGCGGCGGCCAGCGCTTCGGGTTCGCCGAACAGCATCTGGCAGTCGGGGCCGTCCAGCAGCAGCCGGTGCTGCGGCGACACCCAAAGGTCGCGCGCGGGGCAGCCGGGGCCAAAGGCGTGCGCGGCAATGCGCACCGGTTGCAGGTGCGGGCAGCGCCGTATCCAGTCCGCCCCCACCTGGCGCAGGCCCACCCATAGCAGGGGCTGATAGCCATTGTCGCGGGTCAGCACCAGATCACCGGGGCGCAGACGTTCCACCGGCCGCAGGCCCGTTTGGGTGGCGATGCGGGTGCCGGTTACGAAACAGGGCACAAAGCGGGGCCGCTCGCCACTGCCGTAGTTGCTGCCCGTCAGCTTCTCGTAACGGCCGCCGTGCATCAGCGGGGCGGTGCTGGCAAAGCCCCAGGGGATGTCGGAGCCGTCCGTGTCGCGGCCATAGAGGCTGACGGTGATGACCGGGCCGAAGGTGTCGCCATCGGCGTTAAGCTGTTGCAGGTGCATCAGGGATTGGGCGGAAACGGCGCTGCCTG